>JAFUQN010000136.1 GCA_017472365.1 Bacillota bacterium | reverse complement strand
TGTATGTCAAATCAATCTGTGTCTTATGGTAAATGCCACCGGAATACTTGCTCGCTTTCTGCTCCTGCAGAATATCCAGCAATGTAACAGGCTGTTCCTTTTTCTTGTTGGAACGCTCCGGCTTTTCTGCATTTTCAGGAATATTCCAAGTCTTGCCGGTAAGAAATGCACCTGGCACACGCCCCTGGGCGCAGTAGTTTCTTACGCTACGCTCTGAAACATTCCACTTTTTAGCTATTTCAGTAACTGAAAGGTATCGCATCTGCTCTCCTCCGTTATAAATTAAATCTAAATCTACACTTCACTATGATATAGTATATCACATTATCGGCAATAAACTCAATTGTTTTACGTATTTATCTATTGTTTTTGCCGATTCCGGTATGTTTTATTTTCATTGAAAATAAAGACTGGATACCACATTTTTCAAGGCAATATCCAGTCTTTTATTTTATATAATTGTTTACTCATGTGTAAATCCTCCATGATTTTATGATTTTCACGGCGATTTTTGGGATTTTTCACGTTCAAAACAGTACTGTCACATCAGGGATTTTCAAAAAATTTAGTGTATAAATGTTTTTATATCATGACGAGGCAGATAAATAATAATTTAACCATATATTTTACTCCCAATTTATTGCTTTGTAAGAAAATCCAGCTTCAATCCTTCATCCTTGCACAAATCGGGAAGATTCAAATATCCCGATCCAAAGGACTCTATAGCATCAGAAATCGAATACGGAATTGTATAGGATTTTACTGCATCCCTTTCATTAACATTGATTTTAACTTTTGATTTTAACAAGTCTGATACTGTAAAAGAATACTTATCCTGCACGGAATTTGTTTCAAGCGAAAGGTAAACATATCTTGTATCCACCTTCTTACAGCTTAACGGAAGCCATTCTCCCTTAATCTCAAGTTCAAAACTATGCACCGGGATTTCATTCCAATCCGCTTCGTTATCCAGAATAATCTCATTATAGTGAGTTGCAAAATTAATCACGGGTATATCGGATACATCTATGCCTATCAGAATCATACCTGCAACATCGTGCGTCTCCACTTCGCAGGATGTATCAATTCCTATAATCAAAAAATCCTCTCCCTCAAAACAGAATTCAAAGATTGTGTCAGTGAAAGAATTCATATAGTCAATCCGGCCAAATCGCTCGAAACTGTCTTTATCATATATACTGATGTTCTGCCACACGTCACCACAGGGATCCGTGCACCAGTATTCCACAGGTACTTTACATAGATTGTTTTCTATGGTAATGGGTCCTTTAAATCGGAGTGACAGAAAATTGGAAGACACATTTAATTCATCTGTACCATTAAATAAATACACGTCTGTACGCTTCTCGGAAATCTGTTTAAAAGCATTTTTTCTTAAAATGCAATCTTCCATATCCATCAACGAATTATAGATATGGACTAAACTGTCGTTGGCACATGCCATATATTTCATCATATCGTTGTCAAGCATACCTTTGCCCTCCGAATTTTTAACTAAATTATAGCCATTTTATTCTAGATTATCAACTGATATTGCCGTTGTTCCCTTCTAGATAGCGCATGACATCTTTATATATAAAATTTATTTTCCCGCCACTTCCAATTTCATATTTCCCACTATATAATACTTTTCGTAAGATTTTTAGGGAGGTATCGTTTTGAAAACTTTTTATATATTATTGGGTATCGCAGTTTCCCTTGTGTTGCTCACTTTGTTGATTGCATATATCTGTTTCCGCATTGTTTTTTACGCACCACGGAAGAATCAGCCATCCCCGGATGAAATTCCCCTTCCTGCAGGTGAAATCTATGAGCCTTATCATCCCTTGATGACGAAATGGATCCTGGAAGCCCGCAGTTTTCCCCAAAAAGATTATTATATTACATCGCACGATGGACTCACTTTACATGCGAAATATTTTGAATTAACACCTGGAGCTGTAACTGAAATTATGTTTCATGGCTATCGCGGCAGCGCAGAACGCGACTTAAGCGGTGGGATTCAGCGTTGTTTCGCATTGGGAAGAAATGTTCTCTTGGTAGATCAGCGAACCAGCTGCGGAAGCGATGGATCGGTGATTTCCTTTGGAATCAACGAGCATCGCGATTGCCTCGCATGGATCGATTTTGCGGTGAAAACATTCGGTCCGGATGTGAAACTTGTTTTGACCGGAATTTCCATGGGAGCTTCTACAGTTTTGATGGCAGCCGGAAAGCCTCTTCCCAAAAATGTTGTTGGCGTACTGTCCGATTGTGGCTTTTCCTCTCCTAAGAAAATCATTAAAAAATGTGCGAAAGACATGCATTATCCGACAGATTTGATTTATCCTTTCATCAAATTAGCTGCGAAAATGTTCGGCCACTTTGACCTGGAAGAATACTCTCCGCTGGAAGCCATGAAAACATGTAAGCTTCCGATCATCTTCTTCCACGGTGAAGACGACGATTACGTACCGTGCGACATGAGTCGTGAAATGTACGAGATCTGCACCTCCCCCAAACGACTTGTTACGATTCCAGGAGCCGGACACGGGCTTGTTTATCTCGTGGATAACCAGACCTATTTTCGATCCGTTGTGGAATTTTTCTCCGAAAACGGAGTCGAGACAAAACTATTTAACAAAACACTGTAAGTTTAAATCTCCAGTTTTGAATGAGTGAACTACCAGTGACCGGAACGTTAAAACAGTATATCTTTCAAATAGAACGCAGGAGTTACTAATGCAATTTTACCGCCGGTACTATCGCTCAGAGTTCCATGCATGATTCCATGACAAATTGTAATATCATACACTTTTCTCACATTCCCTTCCATCATGTATCCTAAAGAAAAAACAGGGCCTCCCGAATATCCCCCTACACTGGGATTTTCCAAGCAGAAAAACTCAGATGGCTTTTTAGTATCAGCACGGTTCAAAGTAATAAACCCGGAAGACGCATAAGAACGGAATGTGAGAGGAGAAAATGAACCTCCAACTCCCAAACCATGAGGAAATCCGATGGCAGTGAGTTCATAATCTCTCGAAACAGGGGTACGTCCCATATTCACATGATCCGTTGGAACAAATCTTCTCTTCGTGTGAGGTAAATTTCGTTCATTCCACTGGATAGGGAGTGCACTCACATCCGCAACCGGATGATGTCTCCACATATGTAACGGAGCAAAATCAGTAAGAGAAAGTGTAACAGCTCTTCCTCCCTCTGTTGCAATAACGATCTTTGTTAATTGATTTGTAGTCACAGCGACATGAGTGGCGGTAACGATCCAGCCATTGATTCGATCTGGATTCCCTGGGATAGGTGCACTGATAAACATACCTGTTCCAACTGTATACGACTGGCTGCTATTCGGTGTTCTAAACTCACAGACCACTCTAAACGCTTCATCTCTTGTAATATTATTCATTCATCGGACCTCCTGCTTCTTTTAAATGATTCTTCCACTTAAATGATCCACCTCATGCTGGATGATTTGCGCCGTCCAACCAGAGAATTTCCCCTTCTGTTTGTTCCAATTGAAATCGAGATATTCCACTTCGATAGTCTCATAACGAGTGGTGGGTCGAACGCCTTCCAGAGAAAGACAGCCTTCTTCGGTTTCATAAGGTCCTTCCTGTTTTGTGATTACAGGATTGAACATGACCACATCGAACATCCCCATGTTTACAATAATAATATTCTTGTTGACTCCAATCATATTGGCAGCCATACCAACACAAGCTTCACGGTTCGCTTTTAATGTGTCCTGAAGATCGTGACCCACCTGAAGATCCGCTTGTGTCGCCGGTTCGGATTTCTGGGATAGGAAAAAGACATCCCGAACGATCTGTTTTACCATATTACTTCCACTCCTTCCAGACATCAGGCTTGTAGCCGATGGTTGCCAGTTTTCCATTTCTTACGATAGGCGTTTTGATCACTTTCTGATTCTCCAGGACATAGCCCAATTTCTGTTCAGGGGCAATGTATTTGATCAATGCCAGAAGGTCTTTATCCTTACAATTCTCATCGATCAAGTTGTCCATACCACCCACAGCCTGGGCTACAGCATTAAATTCACCCTTACTCATTCCTTTATCAAGAATGTCGATAAACTGATATTTGACAGATCGTTCTTTGAAATACCGCTCTGCTTTCTTTGTATCAAAGGACTTTTTTGTCCCGAAGATTTGAATGTTCATATTCTTACACCCGTAAAATGAATTCTCTGTGCAGAATGGAGCGTTTCGAAAGAAACGCTCCATTTCTTAATTTAAATAACCCTTATGTTCCCATCGTCATCAACTTCATACAGCTGAACATTTCGAAACAAGTGGCCATAGGTACGTTTATAATATTCTGCTAATGTTTCATCACGTCTGGGATGAGTCGATTTTTTTATACACAGAATCTTAGACACCTCATCGGGAAGATAGCTCATATAAAAGAGAGCCTCATTCAACCCCATTAATTTCGCACTGGGAACATTGCCCGTATCTGTCCAAGTATATGCTTTACATTCCACAACAATATCCCGATCCATAGAAACACAGTCGAATCGATGTGCTTTCCCTGGAGTTCCAATCATCATTGGTACTTCAAGATCAAAGCAAGTATCAAAATGTCGTTCCAGTTTTCGACATACCATTTCCTGAAACGTTTTCCCAACCTTCGTATTGTCACTATTTGAATTCATAATAATCATCCTTTACTTTAGGCACCGAAAAACGGAACAGCCGATTTTAAGATGCTTTCCAGTAAAGCCTGGTCCTGATCTGATAAAATTTGATAGTGACCGGCTGCACCTGTATCAAACTGGCTAAAATTCATAGTCAGTTTAGAAGTGGAAGCATTCTTTTTCCAAAATTGGATCGAAACACCTTCAGATTCTACAGACAGCTCTGCGTGATCAAAAGCACAATCCTTCATATAGCGCTGGAGACCACCGCCCGCAGCAAATTGTACATTCAACGCAGCGACGATTGCCCAGGTGGTCGGAGAACTATAGACATTATAAACCACATCTTCCGGCTCATCCAATTCATCCTGTTCCTCCTGTTCAACAGATTCTACCGGTTCCACAGGAACTTCACTAACCTCGGGGACTTCCGGAATCTCGGCAACTTCCGGTTCTTCGATAATTTCATAGAATGGCGGGAGATCATCTTCTCCGGGAATGACTGGAATCTCCGACTCGTCAGTAATCTCAGGAATCTCAGGCTCGTCCGGAACTTCAGGGACTTCTGGAACTTCAGGAACGACAGGTTCTTCCGGCGTTTCAGATATTTCCGGTTCTTCCGGCGCTTCCGGTTCGGGAATATAATCTTCATCTAGACCGGGAACGATGGATTTATCAAGACAAATGTTACTATAGAACGGTTCTCCATTATTCAAAAGCTTCGCTTTAAAATGTGGAATGTTGCACAACTGCTCACCGATGTACCATTCCAGACGGTCCGTTTCGTTACCGCAGGTCAAACGTGCGAAACAATTTTCACCGGTGGTATATTCTGCACCTGCCAAATCGATGTAATCGTACTGGAAGTTGTCAATACACTCATCATCTTTATCGACAACCAAAAGCTTCAGATACTCCTTGTATCCCGTAATCTGAATGTATGCAACATTCTTCTTTCGCAGAATATCCACATACTTACCGTTCAAATCAAATAACTGAACGATTTTCTGGCTGATGACCTTGGCAGTGAGAGAGTGTTCGATATCGATCAATTCTTCACCAGGACGACGACTGCGGAACGAATTTCCTTCCACAATCACGTGCGGGATCCCTTCCATCAGGAACATCAGATAATCCACCAGCTCCGCCTTGTCTTCTTCGTGATCCAACTGATAGAAACGATTCTGCCAGTCGTAGAATCGGATTTCAACTCCCTGAGACTGTCTCCATTTCAGATATTCCGAAGTCGTTTCCGCAAAATAGAAGTCGATGATCTGTGTTCCGCCATCTTCCGATTCTGCGATCCACTTTTCATCTTCTACCATCAACGTAACGCGAAGATTTCGTTCTCCTACGGTCACAAAACAGGTGCAAGGCATCTTTTTGATGTTTTCTGCGAATTCGGTATCTTCACCAAAATAGTCGATCAGTTTACACCATAGTCCCCAACTGGTGACTGAATAATTCATATCCGGATGATCTTTGGTAAGCACTTTATCCTGATCCATAATAATCCGGTTTTCTTCCATATGAGCCACAGGACATTCATCGCTGTTGACCAACTGTTGGATCACTCTCAGAAGTTCCTCGCGTTCTTCCTTGGAATCCAGACTGTCAAAGGTTTTTTTCTGACCAGGCTTGGATGCGTTAATATCCTTAAAATTGATGGTCGCACAGCTGATCGTGTCTGTCGGCATTCCAAAACGCTTATGTCCATTGAAAGCAATCCCCCTCGTACCCACATTGACCAGGATATAATCCAAGTCCGGCTCTACGTTAAATAAGAACTTGAACAGCTTTCCGTCGGCATACCCTTTCACAAAATGTAAATGATCTTTTACAGCGTCTCTGATCAGTTCCGTTGTAGAAGAACCCCACACATCCACCGCCGGTTTCTTCGGAACAGGATCCACCTTGGGCATTGCTACGCCACTATTAACGCCACCAGAAACTTTTGTTCCACCACCGGAAGCCCCGCTCTGGTGGACATAACCTTCCTGAAGGAGAATGTCATAACCTTCCATGTACACACCGGGGCAATTGGAACTGTTCACATATTTATGGATAAAACGTACTATCGTATCACGATCTTCCGCAGAATTGAGCACTACCCGATCTTCCACAACGCTGGGATTGGTCTGTGCTTTGATCGAGGAAAAGAATAACGTATGTATCGTTTCCATATTCATTCCGATTCGGGCGTTAAAGGAAAGTGCAGAGGATCCCACCTGAATCCGTGCAAAGGTTCCAAACGGACCAGCAGTCTTTAAACTCTTATAGACTTTCCCATTCACCGGATCCAGAAGCTTGTTCAATTCCTTTCGAAGCTTTTCGTCGCTGAGTCCGCCGGGGAGTGTATTTCCACCGATGCGCGAAGCGTTGCCGCCTCCAGACACCACTCCACCGCCGGACGGCATCTGGTTCGTGATCTGACGGATGTTGATTTTATTATCTTTCGCGATCCAGACTTCCACTTCATAATTGTTCGATCCTGCCGGAACATCGAGTTTAAAAGCTTCAGCTTTTAATACTCCAACATATGTAAAAATCAAAGTGTAGCTCTTCTCGTCTAAAGGAATATCGATCGTCATTTTCGGATGAAGTTTATAATGCTTCGCAGTCCACCCAGTCCCAGTGGCCACATCCATAACGATGTTTCCATATTTACCGTATCCTGTACCTCGTTTAATTCTAATGTTTCTACTCATTTCTCAAATTCCAATCTTTCAACTCAGGAAATTCATTCCAAAGGATTTCTTCCAGCTCTTCCTCTTCCTCATGTTCCGTAAGACGATAATAACTTCCCGGCTCATCTACACCAAAGTTACTGTATTCCAAGCGAAAGCTACCATAGATTCTACGATCCCCATATTCATTAAATCGGTCAAAAATGATGTCGACACCATTCTCACCGGCATATAAACATGCGCTTACTACTGGCGGTGTATGAAGTAAAATACTGAGTGCGCCTCCCTGGCTGAAATACATTTTTAATGCATCGATCAATTCCCTTGTTGTAGGCGAGTCCTTAATCGCTATTTCGTTTGGATTTATTGCATAACTTTTCATACTGTCTCCTCAAAAAGTACTGACATTGATTTAACTCTTCAATGCCGGGAAGGCATCCCAAATCATTCGTTCCAGTTCACCCTGCTGATCTGCAGACAACGTTACATAGCTTCCTGTCTGACCTGTTCCGAACTGACGGAAATACAAATTAAAATCGCTGAATACATCTAATGAGCCATCATCGCCGTATTTCAAGAAGCCAATGGTAATTCCGTCGTCTCCGGCATTGACGACAGCCCGTTCCACCGGAGGTGTATGAAGTAATATACTGAAAGCCCCACCGGGTCCAAAGTAAGTCTTCAGCTGTTCGATCAGCTCCAGCGTAGTGGGAGATCCGGCAACCACCGGTGTATCCACCGGTTCATCTCCGCCGGAAACCTTAGGAATATAAAGCTCCTTCACTTTAAGAACAACCTTCTGATCCAGATACACCTGAGTCAGATGTTCTACATTCAAATGCGGAAGATTATTCACTGCATCTCCGATCATGGCTTCCAACCAGTCCCGTTCGTGACCGTAGCGAAGCTTGGAATAACAATCTTCCCCTGTCAGAAGTTCCGGTCCGACCAGCTCTTCAAAGGTGTACTGAAACCGATCGATGGTAGCATTTTCAGTGTCCACCAAAAGGAATGAGACATAATCTTCATATGCAGCGATCAAACAATAATCAATATTGGACTTTTTCAACGCATTGACGATTTCCCCTTCTGTTCCAAACAACTGAAGACTCTGATTCACGATGGCCGCTGTAGTCAATGATCCGGGAACGTCGATCAGTTCTTCTCCCTTACGACGGCCGCGGAATGAATTTCCTTCCACAATCAGGTGCGGTAACTTTTCAAGAACATATAACAAATGCTCCTGCATCTTATCGCGATCTTCCTGGCGCTTCAGAATGTCGAACATATTGGCCACAGCAGATTCAGTGATTTGACCGTAGGATTCCGGAATCATATCCAATGTACAGTCAGAGTACTTCCATTCCATAATGGAGGTACCACCGTCTACCATATTCTTTGCAACCTCAAAATCTTCCACGATCATCGTTATCCGGACGCAGTCTTCTTCACAGGTCAGGAAACAAGTCCGAGGAATCTGATCCAGATTCTTAGCAAAGTCCGAATCTTCATCAAAATTCTTTAAGAGCTGAAGATAAATCACATCGAAGGTAGCAGATTCCAGAACATCCGGCGTTTCGGTTTTCTTGACGGGAGGCTTCTTGGAACCTCCCTTTCCGGATTTACCGCCCTTTCCGCTCTGATCCGTTTTCTTTCCGTTATTCTTCTTCTTTTTATTTGGATCAAATTCAGCAGTCGCTAAAACCCCCTCATTGGTAAAATCCACAGAAAAGCCTACATTTTTAGGGCCACCGGTAATCGCATGCATCCTCAAATCTCCCGTTTCCACATCGGGAGAAGCGAAAAGGATTTCATGTTTCTTCGTATCCATCTTAATCGTATATCGTACACCTGCTTCCAGTTCATACAGGATCGGTTTCTTCGACTGATAGTCCAGATACATTTTCACTGGCTGATCGGATACTGCGGAGGTACGTTCCACCACAAGCTCACGTTCTTTTACGGTCGGTTTCTGTTTTGTTACTTTGACATGCAGATTGGATTTGGCATCAATTTCTGCAGCCACCAGTAGATCCTCTTCACCCGGCTCAATGGTGATCAATCTTCTGTCAAACTTCAATAAACCCTTGACTTCCAATAAAATCTTGTGACCCTTTTCATTCACCGTTACCTTGTGATTCAAATCCGTACATTGACCCACATTGGGTTGAAGCGCGACCGGAGATTTTTTATCCACGGTGATATACAGCGGTTTCGTGTTGGAGCCATCTCCTTTTTTTCTGCGTATGGTAATTGTTCTGTTCATTGTTTATCTCCACAATTTGCTGAAACTTACAGATCGGACTTGGATAATTCGTCTTCAATTTTCCGTGCGTATTTTTCCAAACGTTTGATCAAAGATTCCATGGATTTTTTACAATCTTCATTTACCTTTTTCATCACCTGAAGCGATTCATCCACAAGTTCCGCATATATTCCCATATCCTGGCTCAACATAGAAAATGTTTTGAAAAGATTATCATAGCTCTGTTCCATGTGATCCACAGAATCGATTAAATGCTGTTCCAGAGTACGGATCGAATCTGCACCAGTCTGAGAAATATCCCATAATTTATTCGGCATCGTCCCTACCTCCTTTAATAGTCATCATCGCCACCGATGATCTCCTGCATCTCTTCCAGAGTTCTCAGCTTCTTGATCATCTTTGCCCGAAGAATATTTGCACGTTCATTGATCTGACGGTAATGACCGATGCACTTATTGATGCGGATGATTGCTTTGGCACTGGCTTCATCGCCGTTCATATTATCAGCGCAGGTATTTGCATCGTTCTGCAGCGCCTGGATGCATGTTGCCGTATCGGTCACAAACTCTTCCAGCGCCTTGATCATACCCTTTAAAGCTTCTTCTGTTACTGGTCTTTCCGGCATTATAGTTTCCTCCTGTTCTCACTGTCCTTTACATTCCTGCAGAATCAAGTTTGCATATTTTTCAAGCCGTCCGCGCAACTGATCGATACTGTCGCGGCACTCCTTATTCAGAATATCCATGACCTTCAGTTCTTCTTCCAAAACGTCACGGTAAATTCCAAGGTCCTCCCCATATTCTACAGATGCTCCCAAAAGTTTCTTCCAAACGGAATCCATGTACGCAGCTGTGGCGTCCAGTTTTCTGCACATGATCGTGATTTCTCCGGCCGCCTTTCTGCTGATATCCCACTTCCCTGTTGACTCAGTTGAAATGGTTTCAAAGGATTCTTTGACTTTCACTCCATTTCCCCGAGGCATCTTATGGGTTCTATCTACCATTTTAAATTTTGCCATATGTTTCTCCTCCGGATCAGATGAATTCATCATCTTCGTCACCTGCTTCTACAGCATTTCCGTTTTCATCCATGGTCCATCCATTGATCGTAAGACCGGACCACAGATACGGACGCAGTGAGAATGCGTCTCTCTTGCTGACGTAACGGATCGCTCCCGAAGGAATCCGTGCACTTCGTCCATAGCCAATGATATCCGACAGTTCTTCTTTCGCAAGCCACTCATAGACCAGATGACGGAACATCTTTTCCTGGAACTTCAATTCTTTATACTCACTGTACTGATTCATGATCACCAGGAAGTGATACCCCTTGGCAGGTCCCTTTGTCAACAGATAACGGAAGTCTTCGATGGCGTTGTACAGAAGATCTCCTTCTTCCGCATACTCATCGTCGCCAAACTTTTTCGCCTCGTCTTCCTCATCAGACAGCGGTGTCAGTTCCAGGAGATCCAGATCATCGTCCAGGTCCTCATCATCCTCATCTTCATCGATCATTCCACCCAACATGCTTACCAGCGGTGACGGCGTGTCGCTCATCTTGACCGGCTTTACACTGTAAATGTCGGGAACGTCGAAATCTGACAGCCAGTCCTGACCGCGATTGGAACCGGACGGCTTCTTCTTCGGCAGTTCTTCCCACTCCTGGAACAGATTATATAATCCGAGAACTACGATCAGTTCATCTCCACTTTGGTTCTTTTCCACCTTCTGACGAAGCTGACTGATGGTTTCACAGATATCTTCCATATCAGTGATGCAGTTTTGCTTTTCCCAGCGTTTTCGAAACTTCCGATATATCGGTTCCAGATAATAAGCCAGTACCGTCACATTGGAACGATCTCTGGAGCCCTCCATCATCTTTGAAGATACACTTCGCATTGCCGAAAGTGCTTCCGAAACGACCAACTCCGGTGTTTCGCTGATCAGCAGCAGATTTTCACCCGGTGCCGGTTTCAATTCCACCGGGGCAACCTTTCGCAGCGCGCAAGGCTGTCCCAAATAGAGACGTTGGATTTCCTGCGGGTAGTCCTGGGCCTTATCCCAGGAAGCAATCACCGGCTCGATTTCTTTAAACGTATAGACTCTCTGACCGTCTACGACCAGAGGATTTTTATCAAGATAAGTAGTCTCTGTCAGTTCCTTAGATGACTTCACAGGAGAATATTTCTGGTTCAATCGGAAAATGATCTCTGTCAGAGCTTCCTGACTGAGGAACGCCACTTTACTGCGATGAACGCGAATCACCTGTTCTAACGTCCCTTCCACACCCTCTTTTTCTGAAGTCAAAGCATGGTACGGCGGAAGTGTGGCCATCCACTGATGAACCTCATCGGTCATGGCTCCCGAAGGGATTGCCAGAGTCCCGCGCATTTCCTCCTGACTCACATTGGCCATGGCAAACCGGCATCCAATCTGATTCTTCGCCTTCGTTGTCAGTCCGGATACTCCGGCTTCATAGGCCTGATCCGCAAATACAAACCGAAAGCCCAATGCTCTTCCCTTCGCCAGAAGGTTTTCCAGCTTTTCCGCATAGCTCAAATTTCCAGCCATGGGAGCATTGCGCACGATCTGTGTCATTGTGGCGAATTCGTCCACCATTACAATGACTAAAGGCAAATGCTTCATCCGGAATTCCTGCGGAAGCTTCAGAATATCTTTGAATCCGTATTTACTGAACAGCTTGGTACGATGCTCCAGAAGATCGGTCAGTTCGTCAATCAAATCGAGAACCACTTCTTCCGATGATTCAAGAATTACCCGCTTTACATGGGGCGGCATATGCTTTGCATACAGCTGAAATTCCGTCATTTTGAAATCAACGAGCCACAGTTCCACATTCTCCGGATGGCAGTGAGTTAAAATTCCGCCAATCAGCGTATGCATCAAACTGGATTTTCCGCATCCCGCCGACCCGGAAATATATGCAGCGAAATTCATTTCTTCGAAGTCAAAGGTTTCGATTTTCTTATTTTCGTTGATCCCGAAAGCCAGGCTGAGATGGCGGTTGCCACGGGTATGGGTGATTTCTCTGAAATATGCTTCCAGTTCTTCTTCTTCTCCTCTGTCTTCTTCAACGATGAAAGAACCGTAAATCTCATTGATGGTTTGTAATGTTTCTTCCGATAACGTATTCAATCCTCTCAGCCATCGGAATGTTGCCTTTTCACCGCCGCTGGTAATGTACTGACCTTCCGGTCCACAGTCGATAATCAACGCATCTTCCCGCATATTTTGATAGAAGGTCTTCGCAGCACTGGCTCCAATATCCGAATGAGCATTGTGAATCGCCACGATAGAGATTCCATATTGTTCAGACATGTAATACAACCGTTCAAAGTATTCCAGCGCTTTTCCGCTGAGTCGTTCCGGGCAGCCATATACAACCAGAATCTTCTGCGTCAGCTTCTTTCCTTCTTCTGCCTGTGCGTTATATTCATCCAAAGTCCGGAATCCCGTCATTTTTTCGGCATTAGCCGTACATTCCTCATAAATCGTCCGCAGCGTCTCCAGAACCTTTCCTTCATTTTCAGGTACAGGAGCCAAAAAAGCCGGACCGTTGGATGCCAGGTGGATCAACCCGCCAAAGGCACCGCCCTGGAAGGTTTCCAGATCAAAGGGATACACTTTCACGCTACCCGCAGGCATATGTTTCAGAAGATTACCGATCATCGTTCGGATCCCTTCTTTTGTAGCCATAGCCTGAGTCACGTGATAATTTACTAACATATGAAATCCATTCAGAGGAATACAGACCGGTACTGTCACTTGATTTGCTTTCCAAACCGGATACATCGCTGCCGATTCTTTCAGATACTCCGGAACTCTCAGTGTTCTCTGTAATGAACCGACCATGATTTCATCGCTTCGTTTTAAAGGTGAAGAATACCGATACGTTTCCCAGTCTTCTGAGGCGAATTTCTTTGTCACAGCAATGCATTCCTTCGAAAGCGTCACCATATCGTTGGAAGCCAAGACGTTCAAATATCTTGGCTTAAAGGTAGCCTGAAGCTGCTGATCGAGTTTTTCCAATGCTTCAACAGAGCTCTTACCTGTGCCCTCAACAGCCTGAATCTTCTCGTTTAGTTCCTTTTCCTGATTCTTCAGGTAAGCAAGGTGACTTCGGGCCATGGTAACAATAATATCCGCAGCCTGTTTCTTGTTTGGATTAACCAACTGATTTTTATAAAGATTCATATTGACCGGAACGGGAGGCGCCGATGTACTTTTCTGCACGCCGGCCGATGCCTCAGAAAAATATGCTCCGTAATATTTGTTGATCGTAGTTTTCTTCGCTTCCAAATCGGCCAGCTGTTCTTTATAAATCCGGATCTGCTGAGAACTGGCGCTGCTTTCAGAGCGAATCACACTGTTCAGCTGCTTCTCCTGATTCTGTTTCCATTCCGCAGCCTCTTTATCGATCCGTCGGATCTGGCTTTGTAATTTTGTCGTGATAAAATTGAACTGATTCATAAAAAGCCTTTCATTTTACGCTATTTGAGCAGTTTTATTTCAATGTCCATTTCCTGCGCTCTCTGCATATGGCCTCCGGCCACCTCCTTGGCAACCATCAACACCTTGCGGGCGTACTTGCCGCCGAAGCGGCTTGCTACGGTTTCCAACTCGTAAAGAGCCATCTGGTCCACACTGCCCATCTTACATGAAATAAACGTAGGAAGATTATTGTGGATGGACATGATATCGATTTCATTGAGGACGTCGATACCCCACTCTCTGTGGAAAACACCGTCCCAGTCGATATGAACACCCACACGACAATCCGACGGTTCTGTATCGCTTTCCAACAAGAACCCGTACATTTCTAAAATACTTCCGCCATCCCAGAAATAGTTCTTGATGTTTTCATTTTTATAAACAAATGCATATTCTCCATGATCGTGGATCACGGATTTCATAAATCCCAAAGCTTGGCAACGGTCAAGAAACTGATTGAAGTGCCCCTGCCGTCCCATGGACCGGTGGGACTTCAAAATATTGATGATTTCATCTTCCAAAGCCTTTACCGCCAAACGATCATCCGGCGGGAATTTTCTTAAAAGCGACGAATAATGAAGCCACTTGTTTTTAAACTCACGGGACAATTTCCACATTTTTTCCACATCCCGCTTATCTTCACCCGACCAGGATTTTTTAAAATCCTTTTGCATTCTGTGATTGATCCGGCCTCCATATAACGAAATCAATTCATCCAGATTCAGTTGGATCGGATGATGAACAGCCGTTTCTGTAAGCGCTTTCTTATTTTCATATCCATATTCCCGGATTTTGTTCTTCTTGATATCGTATACGTGCATCGGTGCCTGAAACTGTCTGGACAAAATCCCGAAGGCTACCAGCGGAAGACTTTCA
>JAFUQN010000135.1 GCA_017472365.1 Bacillota bacterium | reverse complement strand
CCGTAAGCTGCGCGGATATCAGCTTCCCACTGAGCCTGATCGTAAGCCTTGGCAGCTTCTCTGGCAGCATTGAAATCTACGTTGGTGGCTTTCAGAGCTTCCACCAGCTTCAAGATCAGAACAGTACCAACGCTGACCTGAGTCCCATGGGGAACAGGGCGCTTACCAGCCTGTTCAAACATCATTTCCCAGTAGTGAGACATATGATGTTCACAGCCGGATGCAGGGCGGGAATTTCCATATAAGCTCATGGCAACGCCGGTGAGAACCAGACCTTCCATGATGTTGCCCAGAACTTCCGGATCGCGGCTTGCGGCCTTTCCTGCATCCTTCAGAACGCCCTGGATACAGTTTTCTACCAGTTCCACCAGAGTGGGGCAGTAGTGTTCGTCGTTGATCAGCTTGGCGATCTTCCAGTCGCAGAGGCAGGTATACTTACCAAGCAGGTCGCCCAGACCAGCAGCAATCATGCGGTAAGGGGCACCCTTCAGAATGTCGGTGTCGCCGATGATGGCCACCGGAGTCTGTGCATCGTAGGTGGTCTTCAGGCTATTGACGTTGATTGCCGCGATGCTGGAGGCGAAGCCGTCCATGGGAGCGGCGGTTGCCACGGTGAAGAAGGGACGGCCCATTCTGTGGCTGAAGAAGCGGGTCATATCGTTGATGGAGCCGGTGCCTACGGCGATGACAACGTCGCAGTCCAACGGCATGTTGATCACAAGTTCGCCCACGGTGGCTTCGTCGAAACCGGTGTGGGTCAGGGTAACGATCTTTGCTTTGATTCCGGCAGCTTCCAGAATCTCCATGGTGCGCTTTCCGGCGATGTCATAGGTAATGGAATCGCTGACCAGATACAGGCTCGAAAAGCCCAGATCCTTTACAATCTGAGGAATGGTTTCCAGAGCGCCCTTACCGATGGACACGGTTTTCAGGGATGCGTAGTGTTCTTTCCCGCAGTCGCAGGTAAAGTGGGTATCCAGGTAGTCATTCAGCTTGTGGGGGGTGTCATAAATTTTCATGATAATCACACTTTCTTTTTATAATATGCAGGAATCGGTTGTTGATGTTTATAATAATTCTTTGACGCGTTCACCAAGGGTGGTGTAGTCGTCGATGGTGATGAATTTGATTTCGGATTTGTAAACGCTTTCGTCGTTACCGCCGGGACCGTAATCATCGCCCACATAAGCCACTTCATCCAGTCCGTAGCCATTGCGTTCACAGTAGTCTTTCAACGCATGGAACTTATCGTGGGGCTGGGGAGCCATGTCGAAGGAGGAAGAACCGCCTACGAAGACAACATATTCGGGGAAGGTATCGATGACGATCTGATGGATCGCTCTGCGCTTGGAACGATCGGGGTCGAAGGCCAGCTTGTCTTCCTGCTTTGCTTTTGTTCCCAGAATGGGGAAGGTGATACAGCCGGAAGCGTGGAATTCCACGTTTTCGCCGGCAAATTCCGTAAAGCCGAACTTCTCGCGGAGCATGGTGACTCTCTGGTCCACGCTTTCGCGGTCGCAGGGGAAGGTCAGGTCTCGGATCAAGTCCAGTTCACCGGTTTCAGGATTGTATTTTCCTTCCTGAAGTCCGTAATTTCCCAGAACGTCGATGGGGAAACCGTCCAGCTGGTTGAAGATACGCTGAGCACCGCCGGCACCCACCATCAGCAGCTTGTGATTTTCGGCCAGTTTTTCCAATACAGCGCGGTTTATGGGATCCAGCTTTGTCTTATGCTGGGTCAGGGTACCGTCCAGGTCGAATGCAATCAGTCTGATTTTGCTCAAGTTAATGTACCTCCTTGGTCATCATGCGGCGCATTCTCATTAAGGTGAGACGATTTCGCGCCAGGGGGGAGTTATCTAAAAGCTCGGCCAGCTTGTCTTCGGAGATTCCGATGTCGGTCAGGGAACGCTTTGCTCCCAGCTGAGCCATGGTGTCATATAATTGTTCTGCGGTGGGGATTTGGTTTACGATCTCACGGATCTTCGGCCAGTTTTGAATCAACGCCTCCGGCGTTACCTTCGCCAGTGCGTCGGTTTCGTGTTCCTTCAGCGTGGGTTCATACAGGCGTTCGCCCACATAGGAGCGGATCCATTTCCTGTCCCAAGCCTTGTAAGGAATTACATAGGGAGCGATATCTTCGATCTTTGCCAGTTTGTGATATTCGGCACTGGCCAGGATCGTTCCTACGCCCACCTTTTCGCCGTGGGATGCATCGCTGGTTTCACTGAAAGCCTCTGTCTGGATTTCGATGAAGTGGGAAATGTGGTGCTCTGCGCCGGATGCGGGGCGGGAATTCCCAAACATCTGCATGGCGATCCCGCTCATGAGAAGACCGTAGACAACCTGGGCAACGGCTTCATCGTCGCCATCCTGGGCCTGTTTACAGTTGTTCATGATATTGGTCACCGCTTCGTCCATAATGTCGTGGATTTCCTGGCAGAACGCTTCGCCGGTCACTGCATGGGCAATCTTCCATTCCGCCAGTGCGATGAACTTTCCGAGCATATCTCCGATTCCGCTGAGAATCAAATCAGAAGGCGCAGCCTTGATGATATCCAGGTCAGCCACCACTAAAACAGGGGAGAGACAGCTGATGCTCTTCTTTAAGCCTTCCCATGTCATAGCAGCTACATCGGATCCGAATGCATCACAGCTGGCTGCAGTGGGAACGGAAATCAGGGGAAGTCCCTTTTTATAACCACAAAAGCGGGCGATGTCGTTGACGGTACCTCCGCCGACACCGACGATCATAGTGATTCCGTCCTTCATCTGACGGAACACTTCCGCGGTACTGAATTCATCGGCATGGAGTCCGGTGGGATCCAGGATGATTTCCTGGACTGCCTTCGGGCGTCGGTCCGCAGGAACAGCATTGTATGTATTGGTGTCATAGATGGCGCAGATATGATCTCCATCCAGATCCAGTTCCTTCAGATAGTCGCTGAAACGGAGAAGAGCACCAGATTCGATGACGCTCAATTTTGTCGTCATTTCATGGGTCTTACCGCAGGAGCATTTTCCTCCATAGCGTTGTCCATCGATTCTCATGTGTATCAGTCCTTTCGTAAATGGGGAAAACGGGTTATTTCTGACCGTAGTAGGCGTTGGCGCCGTGCTTACGGAAGTAGTGCTTATCCTGCAGCGACTGGGGAGCAGGTTCTGCCTTGGGATTATACTGTTCTGTCAGCAGAGCCATCTTTGCTGTTTCTTCCAGGATCACGGAATGTTCCACAGCTTTTTTGCAACTGGAACCCCAGGTGAAGGGACCATGCTTTCTAACCAGAACGCCGGGGACCGCAGAAGGGTCGATCTTGCGTTCGGAGAAGGTTTCGATGATTACCTTACCAGTATTTTTTTCGTAGGCTTCGTCCACTTCTTCCGGAGTCAGATGACGGGTGCAGGGAACGCTTCCGTAGAAGGTGTCCGCATGAGTCGTTCCGTAGCAGGGAAGATCGCGTTCACTCTGAGCCATGGCGGTTGCATGGGTGGAGTGAGTGTGAACGACCGACTTTACATCGGGAAAGGCTTTGTATAATTCCAGATGGGTCATCAGGTCGGAGGAGGGGCGGAGGGAGCCGTCCACAATGTTTCCGTCCAAATCGGTGACGACCATCTGATCAGCGGTCATTTTGGAATAGTCCACGCCGCTGGGTTTGATGACGACATACTTTCTGTCTTCGCTGATGGCGGAGACGTTTCCCCAGGTCAGAATCACCAGACCGTAGTCCACCAGCTTCAGATTTGCTTTACAGACTTCTTGTTTCAATTCTTCTAACATATTACTCTCCTGTTCCGGGTCATACTGCCCTTTCCATTACAGCCCGTTGTCGGGTTCCAATGGAAAGGGCAGCCGGCCAGCGGCCGACTGCCCAAGTCACATGCTTTCGCAAATTTTCGGATCAACTATAATGAATTAGTTGGAACCTACTTCGCTCCACAGTTCGTTCCAGTGTTCCAGGATCGCGTCCTTGTTTTCGGTCATGTAAGGAACGTCACGAACAACCCAGGTGATTTCGCTGGCAGGAGTCAGCCAAGCGTTTTCGGGGGAAGTGTAGTTAGCATTGGTGTAACGCAGAGTACCTTCCTGAGCAGCAGCCAGAGCGGTCTGTCCTTCAGCGGAGCAGATGAAGTCGATCATCAGCTTAGCATTTTCCTGATTCGGGCCGTTCTTTACCAGAGCGCAACCGAATGCGGAAGCGGAAGTACCGTTGGTGGGGTACTGCAGACGAATGTTGGTAGCGCCGTCCTTAACCAGGGTAACAGCACCGTCTTCATAGGTCAGACCTACAACGTATTCGCCCTGCTGTACGGACTTGAAGCAAGCGGAGGAAGAACCAGCGATTACCAGGTTCGGCATCAGCTGTTCGATGTAGTTCCAAGCTTCTTCGGAGTCAGTTCCGTATACAGCCATGATGTTGGACAGGTTGTTCCATGCGGAGGAAGAAGAGTTGGGGTCAGCAGTCAGGATCTTACCCTTCAGAGCGGGGTTCAGCAGATCTTCATAGGACTTGATTTCCAGGCCCAGTTCAGCTTCCAGTTCTTCGTTAACGCAGAATACAACGGTGGACAGATGGTCCATGGAATACAGACCGTTGGGGGAAGTGTAACCTTCCATGTTTTCAGCGTCATGTTCGGAAACCCAAGCTTCGAAGATTTCTGCATACTTGTCGCCGTCGGAGTCAGCCATACCGCCCCATACCAGGTCGCCTACGGGAGCAGCAGCTTCACCAGTCAGTCTGGTGGTCAGTTCGCCAGCGGAACCGTTAACTACTTCAACGGTGATGTCCGGGTAAACTTCATTGAAGCTGGTGATCAGAGCGTCCAGGTCGTGTTCTGTCATAGAGGAATACAGAACCAGTTCGCCAGAAGCTGCAGGAGCATCGCCTTCTTCGGATTCGCCGCCGCCGCAAGCAGCCAGAGCGAATACCATTACCATAGCCAGAAGGATTGCAAGCAATTTCTTCATCTTCATTTTGTTTCTCCTTTTCTTTGGAAATAATATTACTTAAACGTGAGTGAGTTCACGCGTAAGCCGGTGTTGAGAAGATCTCCTCTGCGGTTAGAGGTTGATATCTTCGCTCTTACTGATCTTCAGGTAAGCCAGCAGAGAGATGGTGGTTACTACGGTCAGGATGGTTGCGAATGCTGCAGCTAAGCCGTAGTTACCGCGGGTGATGGCTACGTAAGTAGACATCGTCAGAGTGATACTCTTGTTGTTATACAGGATGATCGAAGAGGACAGTTCAGTAACGATGGCTACCCAGCTCAGGATGGCACCGGATAAGATACCGTTGGCCATCATGGGCACTGTGATCTTCATAAATGTCTTTAACTTGGAAGCGCCGAGAGAGATGGCGGCTTCTTCGATGCTCAGCGAGATCTGCATCAATGTCGCTGTAGCCGATCGGATGGTATAGGGCAATCTTCTGATAACGAAGGAGATGACCATGATCACCAGAGTACCGGTCAGTGCGAAGGGCTTCTTACCGAAGGCCATCAGCAGAGCCAGACCGATAACCGCACCGGGCATGATGTAGGGCAGCATAGAGATCGTATCGATGGCGTTGTTCAGAGCGCTGGAACGACGCACGACCAGGTAAGCGATCAGAACAGCGATGACGATGATGATTGCCAGAGCGATCACACCCAGCAGGGCGGTGTTTCCGATGGAACGAGCCAGCAGCTTTTTCACAGCCTGTTCGTAGTTTCCGAGGGAGAAACCAGGCTTGAAGATCGCGCCGGAGCAGTTACGGAAGGACAGGTAGATGATGTACAGCTGGGGCATAAATGCAACAGCGACCAGTACATAGCAGTACAGGTGCATCAGGATACCGCCGATGCCTTTGCATTCCTTCTTTTCTACCGGATGGAGCGCGTTCATGGAGAACTTGTAACGGTTGGTAGCCCATTTCTGGAAGAAGAATACGACAGCAGTAACAAAGATCGCAATCACTGCCAATGCAGCAGCAAAGTTATAGTCACGGCCGGTTTCACCTAAGTACTGGTTGTAGATCAGAACCGGGAAGGTCTGGAATCCTTCGCCCAACAGCATCGGTGTACCGAAGTCGGCAAAGGCTTGCATGAATACCATCAGACCGGCAGCCAGAATGGTGGGCATGGACAGAGCCAGTACGATGTTGAACAGACGTCTGACACCGGTACAGCCCATATTGGCGGAAGCTTCCATCAAAGTATTATCGATGTTCTTGAAGGCCCCGTTCATATAGATGAATACCAGGGGGAAGAACTTCAGAGACTGTACGATCAGGATTCCCTTGAAGCCGTAGATGCTTCCCAGGGTGATACCAAATACGTCTTTCAGGAATACGGTGATAGCACCAGAACGGCCCAGCAGCATGATCCAGGAGTACGCACCGATGAACGGAGCGGACATGGAGCACAGGATGGACAGTACGAACAACAGCTTTGCGCCCTTGATCTTATAGAAAGAGTAGAAGTACGCGATGGGAATCCCAAGCAACAGGGACACGGCTGTTACAGTAACGGTAACCTTCATACTGTTGACGATGGTACCGGTGTAATAGTCCTTACTGAAGAATTTCTGGAACTGTTCCAGGGTAAACTCACCTTCCGGAGAGATGACGGATTCTTTCAGAAGACCGAACATGGGGTAGACCAGGAAGAACACGAACGCTGCTAACAGCACCAGTGAAACCACGGTCCACACTTCAAGTTTACGTTTCTTTGTCATGACGCACCTCCTGACTACGCGTTAGCGCAATCGTTCTGAACGCCGGTGACGATGTTGTCAGAACCGTCGGCTGTGAATACGTTGACCTTGTCAGTGTTCAGGGTCAGCTTGATCATGGTACCGGGTTCGATGATGCTGTCGATGGAGGATTCCTGGATGATTTCAACTTCTTCACCGGTTTCCAGATGTACGAAGTAGTGAGTCATCAGACCGAGGAAGACGCAGTCATCTACCTTAGCCAGGATACCTTCGTTGTGAGATTCGGGATTCAGCAGGAATTCTTCAGGACGAACGGATAAAATGACATCCTGGTTTTCCTTGTACTGTTCCTGAATATTGGTCATTTCAGCTTTATAACCGCCGGGAGCAACCACATAGGTCTTACCGTCAATCACTTCCAGCTTACCGTTCAGTACGTTGGAACGGCCGATGAAGGTGGATACGAACAGGTTGGCGGGACGCTGATAAATGTTCTTGGGAGTACCTACGTGCTGGATCACACCGGCGCTCATAACCGCGATTCTGTCAGAAACCGCCATAGCTTCTTCCTGGTCGTGAGTTACGTAAACGGTGGTGATACCTACGCTGTGCTGGATCTGCTTGATAACGTTACGCATTTCCACACGCAGCTTTGCGTCCAGATTGGACAGAGGTTCGTCAAACAGCAGTACGTCCGGTTCGATGCAGAGAGCTCTCGCCAGGGCTACACGCTGCTGCTGACCACCGGACAGACGTTCCGGAAGACGGTCTGCATATTCATCAACGTGCATCAGAGCCATGAACTTGTCCGCCTGTTCCTTGACCTTGTCAGCCGGCATCTTCTTGTTCTTCAGACCGAATTCTACATTTTTACGAACGGTCATGTGGGGGAAGATCGCGTAGTTCTGGAACACCATACCGATGTTTCTTTTAGCAGGGTCCAGATCGTTGATTCTGCGTTCGTTGAAGTAGAAGTCGCCGCCTTCAATGCTGTTGAAACCGGCAATCATTCGCAGAAGTGTGGTCTTTCCGCAGCCGGAAGGACCCAGAAGGGTAAAGAATTCACCTTCTTTGATCTCCAGATTCAGATCGGGGATGATTACGTTGTCACCATACTTTTTAAGCGCGTGACGGATTGAAATGTTATCGCTCACGATGGTTCTCCTCTCTTTTCTTGATTTACGTCATCTTCTGGATTTATAGTAAACGAGTATCAAGATATAGTATTATAATATAATAGTATATTGTACCCGTAGTGGTGAATTTTGTCAACATTGTGACAATGATCGGGACGAAGCTGAGAAACGCTCAAAACGTTGAAAAATGAAGATTTGTATTTTTATAACAGAAAAAACTGCCCTTTGTGAGCAGTTTTTTCTTTCATATTATATATAAGGGTGTAAAAAACTATTTTGGAATACAGATTTCTGTTCCCGGTACGGTGAAGTCTTTGACGGTCAGCTCCGGATTAGCCATCATCAAACGGTCAGAGAGCATGAGAAACCGCTGACTGATGCTATCCAGCGTATCGCCTCTGGCGATGGTGTAGGTTTCCATACATCCGTTTTCGGGAGTGACAATGGGAATACAGAGGGTCAGACTTTCCAGAGAACCGGTAAAATCAATGTCGGGATTGGCCGCCAGAAGCTGGCCATAGGTCAGTTCGAACCGGTTCAGAATTCTCGTCAGCGTATCTCCACGCTGGGTGGCGTAAGCTTTTCCGCCGTAACATTCCGGCATAGGAGGACGGATGTTTCCACCGTGATTTCCGTCAGAATCACCGTCTTCCGGCATCGGGACGCAGATCATGTCGCCGACGCGGAGATTGTAGGGATCCATCTGCGGATTGGCTTTCATCAGAGCATCCAGCGTGACTCCGTATCTTTTTGCAATCATATACAGCGTGTCACCCTTGGCAATCACATGTGTGGTTCCGCTACAAACTACAGGGGTAGGAAGAACCGGAGTATCCGGCTGAGCAGGAACCTGCGGCTGGGAAGGAATCGTGGGACGGGAAGGCGATTTCGCGGGGATGCAGAGTTTCTGGCCCGCTTTTAAGTTGTACGGGTTCAGAATGCGGTTGATCTGCATCAGCTGGGCTACGGGAATTCCGTATGCCTGGGAAATTGCATAAAGAGTATCGCCCGGTTTGACTGTGTAGATTTCCATGCACTGGTTTTCCGGGCACTTGTAAGTATCAATGGCCATTGTTTATCACCTCGACATATTACATAGTTATAACCGATATAATATGTTATTTCTGTGAAGCTCAAAATGTGCTATGGTGTTTGTCTCAAAAACAAGGTATACTAAGAAAAACGTCAAATGTGGATTCCATTCACCATTGGTGAAACGGAAGCATAATATAAGAGGTAATGAATTGAGAAAAAAATTGTATGATAATCATATGCTTTTGTTGCTGGTGGTATTTTTAGCAGCGGAACGCATTATGGATATGGCGGTTTCCGACGGATCGATCGGAGCATCAGCAATCCACTGGATCATCGAAACACTGCTGGCTCTCCCTGCGATTCTGATCGGACTGTCCTTTCATGAATTTGCCCATGCCAAGGCATCACAGCTGTGCGGTGACCCGACACCGGAATACTATGGACGCGTATCCCTGAGTCCACAGGCTCACATGGATCCCATGGGATTCGTATCGTTATTATTTTTGGGATTCGGCTGGGGAATTCCGGTTCCCGTGAATTCACGGTACTATAAAAACCGTCGCGCCGGCGAAATCATCGTCGGTCTTGCCGGGGTCGTGACGAATTTTGCGATTGCCGTGGCGGTGGGGCTGATAATCAAAGTCATCGTCATGATCAGTCCGGAATTTGCGGTCAGCGGCTTCGGAAGTATCTTACTGTATATTCTGATGCGGATCTGCTGGACGAATCTGCTGTTGATGGGATTTAATCTGATCCCTTGTCCGCCGCTGGATGGATTCAATGTTTTGGCGAATGTGCTGGGATTCCGCGACAAAGAAATTTATTATCAGATTTATGATAAGGGGATGATATTATTGATTCTTCTGGTGGTGTTCAATCTCCCCGGAAAGATTATGATGGAACCTCTGGTCTATCTGGCAGATTTTATTTACGGTACTCTGATGAACCTGCCCTGGGCGTACTTCCTTTTGGTAAGTCCCATCTGAGCTTGAAGGCTGTTCACACAATATTCAGAAACACATCACAAAAAAATGATTGCGATGGTGTTTGAAGTTTGTTATCATGGGTATATAAAGTTATAAAACAAAATACCCGTTGAGGGAGTAATTCCGCAAATCTGCTTTCCAAAAAGCAATGCGAGGTAAATCAACAACATGGCATGAATGGCCTGGTTTATCTATAAAGAATGAGACTCATATACAGTGGAGATACTGCTGTATATGGGTCTTTTTGTTTAGAAAAAGCATTTTATAATTGGAGGTAAGACATTGAAAGAGTATTTATCCAAGTATCAGGACGTCCTGCAGGAAAACCAGACCTCTGAACATGGTTTGACTGCAGATGAAGTACGTGTTCGTGAAGAGAAGTACGGAAAGAACAAGTTAGCTGAGGGAAAGAAAGCTACACTTCTCCAGCGTTTTCTGGGAGAGTTGGCTGACCCGATGATCATCATCCTGATCGCTGCGGCTGTGGTATCCGGTGTGACTGCCGTGTACGCAGGCGAATCCTTCGCAGATGTTATCATCATCATGACTGTTGTTATTATCAATGCAGTCCTGGGTGTGGTACAGGAAAGCAAGGCAGAAAAAGCCATCGAAGCGCTGCAGGAAATTGCGGCGGCTACGTCCAAGGTACTGCGTGACGGTCACCAGGTCACTGTCAAGAGTGAAGATCTGGTTCCCGGCGACATCGTAGTTCTGGAAGCCGGCGACGCTGTTCCCGCTGACGGTCGAATCATCGAATGTGCCAGCATGAAGATCGAAGAAGCTGCTCTGACCGGTGAATCTGTTCCTGTCAACAAGATTGTGGATGCCATCGAACTGAGCGGTGATGCCAAGGACGTTCCTCTGGGCGACCGTAAGAACATGTGCTACATGGGTTCCACCGTGGTATACGGCCGAGGTAAGGCTGTGATCACCGCCACCGGTATGGAAACCGAAATGGGTAAGATCGCTGATGCTCTGACCAAGGCACAGGACGGTGAAACTCCGCTGCAGATCAAGCTGGGTCAGCTGTCCAAGATCCTGAGCTTCCTGGTTCTGGGTATCTGCGCATTCATCCTGGCGTTCGACGTATTCCGCGCATATCCCGACGTATCCGGCGCAACCTTATTGGATAGCTTCATGGTAGCTGTATCCCTGGCAGTAGCTGCGATCCCTGAAGGTCTGGCTGCTGTTGTAACTATCGTATTATCCATCGGCGTTACCAACATGTCCAAGAGAAACGCCGTGATCCGTAAATTGACTGCAGTGGAAACTCTGGGCTGTGCTCAGATCATCTGCTCCGACAAGACCGGTACCCTGACTCAGAACAAGATGACCGTTGTGGATTATTCCGGCGATGATCAGAAGCTTCTGGCTACCGCGATGTCTCTCTGTTCCGACGCAAAGCCGGATGAAACCGGCGACGCAATCGGTGAACCCACCGAATGTGCTCTGGTAAACTATGCTACCAAGCTGGATATGCCCAAGGCGCAGCTGGAAGCCAAGTATCCCCGTGTTGCGGAAGCTCCCTTCGACTCCATGAGAAAGATGATGAGTACCGTACACAAGTCCGAAGACGGCCGCATCATCCAGTTCACCAAGGGTGCTCCTGACGAAATCCTGAAGAGATGTACCAAGGCTCTGGTGGATGGTAAGGCTGTGGAACTGACCGACGAACTGCGTCAGCAGATCCTGACCGCCAACAAGGGTATGGCTGACCAGGCACTGCGTGTTCTGTGCGGTGCCATGAGAGAATGGGATGCGATGCCTGCTGACAGCGATGCGGAAACCCTGGAACAGGATCTCTGCTACCTGGGTCTGGAAGGTATGATCGACCCCATCCGTCCGGAAGTAAAGGACGCGATTGTAGAATGTAAGAAGGCTGGTATTCGCGCCATCATGATCACCGGCGACCACAGAGATACCGCTGTAGCGATCGCAAAGCAGCTGGGAATTCTGGAAAGCCCGGAACAGGCCATCACCGGCGCTCAGCTGAACGATATTTCCGACGAAGAACTGGAAAGAACCATCGAAAACTACTCTGTATATGCCCGTGTACAGCCGGAACATAAGGTACGTATTGTAAATGCTTGGAGAGCGAAGGGCAAGATCACCGCAATGACCGGTGACGGCGTTAACGACGCTCCTTCCATCAAGAGCGCTGACATCGGCGTTGGTATGGGTATCACCGGTACCGACGTAACCAAGAACGTAGCTGATATGGTACTGGCCGACGACAACTTTGCCACCATCGTATCTGCTGTGGAAGAAGGCAGAAGAATCTACGCAAACATCCGTAAGGCGATCCAGTTCCTTCTGTCCTCCAACATGTCCGAAGTTGTATCCATCTTCACTGCTACCATGTTGGGCTTCACCATCTTACACCCGGCTCACCTGCTGTGGATCAACCTGATCACCGACTGCTTCCCGGCTCTGGCTCTGGGTATGGAAAAGCAGGAAGCTGATATCATGGATCAGCCGCCCCGCGATGCCAAGGAAGGTATCTTTGCCGGTGGTATGGCCTTCGATATCCTGTTCCAGGGTGTCTGTGTATCCATTGTAACGCTGGCTGCGTACTTCATCGGCCACTACATTGAATCCGGTGTATGGGAAGCTGTTGACAGCCCGGACGGTACCACCATGGCGTTCCTGACTCTGTCCATGGCGGAAATCTTCCACTCTTTCAACATGAGATCCAGAAGAGGTTCCATCTTCAAGATGACCAACCATAACAAGTGGCTGTGGGGCGCAGGCATCCTGGCCTTCATTCTGACCACTCTGGTGATCTACGTACCGTTCCTGTCCGCTGCCTTCGAATTCGAACACATCAGCTTCATGGAATACGGTATCGCCATCGCTCTGGGCGCTCTGATGATCCCGCTGGTAGAAATCGTAAAGTTCATCCAGAGAAAAGCTGGTAAGGGTAACGTAAAATAACAAGCTCCTGTTCTCACTTCTGAGAAAACAATAAAATGAAAAATTCCCGAAATCAATTCCGGTTTCGGGAATTTTTTTGCGTTGAACAGAGTGAAAGGCTTTAGCATCTGAAGTGAATATGGAACAGGAGAAACATTATGGGAAAAGAACTTGAAAGAATGAAGTCAAAAGATTATGATATTTATAAGTCAGCCATTCTGGCTGCCAATGAATCGAAAGACAAGGAAGCATTGCGACAGATCCAACTGCAGTTGATTGTCCGGTACGGACTGGATAATGACGATGTCCAGCGGCTTTTGAAACTCTTTCGTTACAATGTATAAGTAACGCTGTTTTGATTATGTTTGGAATAGTGGAGAGAAAGGGAAAAAATGAGCAACGAAACAAATGACCGCACTTGTATAGTAAAGTGTCCTCACTGCGAAAAAAGTGTCCGTGTCCCGGAAAAATTTGGTACTAATGTTCAGTGCCCATTTTGTAAAAAGGATATTGTAGTTCCGGATGAGCCGGATCCCAACTGGAGGGTTGATTCGTTCTGTTCGATTTGCGGTGGTACAAACCGTACTCCGGTCAATCGTGGAAACATAAAAATTACATGTAATCACTGTGGAGGACAGTATATCTATGACAGTGGAACTTGGTGGCCTCAGAAGAAGGCGACAACGCCGTCGCAGACTCCTGCGGAAACCCAAAAAACATACATTATCACTTGTCAAGGTTGTGGACAAAAGCTACGGGTAAATCATTCCTTCGCACTGGGATCGGAAGTCATGTGTAATGAATGCAAAACCGTATTTCGAACCCCATATCAACCGGATCCTCATCTTCGGGTTGAGACTTTCTGTCCCCATTGTAATGGGATAAATAGAACCCCTGCGAATCAAGGTACGCTGAAAATCCGATGCAGTCACTGTAGCGGTGTGTATCAATACGACAGCGGTATCTGGCCCGGTCAGTCCAATGCTGCACAGCCTCGGCCGAAGTCTGCGCCTCAGCCGAAGCCTGCGCCCCAGCCGAAACCTGCGCCTCAGCCGCAGAGGGTACAGGGACCAGCTTGCAGAACGATTACGCTCATGCGTGAAACCCATGCTTACAAGGAATGGGATGCTCATGGAATCCTGAATAAGCTGAAAGACGTAAAGAACGTACACATTTACCTGGACGGAGAAGATCAGGGTCTTTTAACTACGGATCAGAATATGATTCTTCACGTGGACAGCGGTGAACATCATATTTCGTTGATGCCCCGCGGCGGTGCGAGAATTCCGGATGGGATCGGGGATTACGTTGTTTCATATTTTAATGGAGGCTTCAGTATAGGCCCGGACGATGACCCGTTCCGCGATGGTCTCACACAATTTATTTTAACAATGTTCCGTGGACAGGGAATTCGCGATCGGATCCGCGATCATAATAATCGTCACCATAATATAAAATTAGATATTTCTTCTTCCGGGATTCGTCTTTCCTGGGCGTTGGAAAAGACAAAGGGTTTAAAGCAGTGGGCAACCGGCGAGGCCGAGGAAAAAATCTCCTACGCACAGATCGGGTTGACACCTCCGCCAGAGGAACGACAGCCAGATGGTTATTGGTCCTTTGTCCAAAGGTTCGTGGAAGGCGCGATCTTACAAGATGGAAAAGCTGACATGGATTGGTACATGGGTGGATTCACATTCCGCACGAAACACAATCTGTTTTGATTCCCGCTGTATTTCAAAATGTAAACTAAGGAGGAACGATTATGGCTCATAAGTGTACGTGCTGTAACGGCGTTGGTTGGATCACATGTACCCGTTGTCGCGGAGAAAAGAAGCTGAACAATGGAAAAGACATCTGCTACTGGTGCAATGGAACCGGTCTGGAAGAATGTCCGGCTTGTAAAGGCAGAGGTGTTTGTGAAGATTAAGAAAACGGACAAGAACGGAGGATCGCAGGAATGCGGTCCTTTTTTCATCCTGGCAACCGCTTCGCGATTTTTTGTGAAAAATGTGTGAAGGCTATTGCAAATCCCGGGGAATAGTAGTAATATGAGGTCGTAAAAGATTAGCACTCACCAAGAGGGAGTGCTAACAAAAGAGGCAACAAAGCAAAACGACCACGCCGGCGGGAAGCGAAGCGGTTGCCGCAGAAAAACAAAAGGGAGTATTTGATATAAGGAGGGAACTCTATGAATTTTGAAAAATGGACAGCTAAGGCTCAGAACGCTGTGATGGAATGTCAGAACATTGCCATTGCGGAAGGGCATCAGCAGATGGATGGGGAACATCTGCATCTTGCGCTGCTTCAGCAGGAAGACGGCCTGATTCCAAGATTGTTGAAATACATGAATGTGGAGCCTGAGGCAGTGCGAATTGAAGTGAACGGAGAGTTGGACAAGCTTCCGAAGGTACAGGGTGGCGGTGACTCTCTGTATTCTACAAGAAGATTAAACCAGCTTCTGATAAATGCGGAAAAACAGGCGGAGGTATTCAAGGACGAATACGTCAGCGTGGAACATATTTATTTGGCTTTTCTGGAAGAAAAGAATAGCCCCACAGAACGGATCTTCCGAAAGTTTGGAATCACCAAGGATAAGTTCTTACAGGCTTTGAGTAAGGTCCGTGGAAACCAGAGAGTCACATCCCAGAATCCGGAAGATAATTACGAGGCTCTGGAAAAGTATGGCCGTGATCTGGTGGAACTGGCCAGAAAGGGGAAGCTGGATCCTGTCATCGGTCGTGATGCGGAGATCCGCCATACGGTTCAGATCCTGTCCCGGAGAACGAAGAACAATCCGGTACTGATCGGGGAACCGGGTGTAGGGAAGACTGCGGTGGTAGAAGGACTGGCTCAGAGAATCGTCAACGGTGACGTTCCGGAAGGATTGAAGGATAAGACGATTTATGCTCTGGACATGGGGGCGTTGATCGCTGGTGCTAAATTCCGCGGTGAATTTGAAGAACGACTGAAAGCTGTTCTGAATGAAATCGAAAAGTCCGATGGTAGAATCATTCTGTTCATCGATGAAATTCATAACATTGTGGGTGCCGGAAGAACGGAAGGATCTATGGACGCCGGAAACTTACTGAAGCCGAAACTGGCACGAGGGGAACTGCACTGCATCGGTGCCACTACGCTGGATGAATACCGGAAATACATCGAAAAGGACGCAGCGCTGGAACGCCGGTTCCAGAAGGTTCTGGTAGATCAGCCCACAGTGGAAGATACCATCTCCATTCTGAGAGGGTTAAAAGAACGATTTGAAATCCATCACGGTGTTCGAATCACTGATAATGCACTGATTTCCTGTGCTGTATTGTCTGACCGATACATCAGCGACCGGTTCTTACCGGATAAGGCCATCGACCTGATGGACGAAGCAGCGGCCATGATTCGTATGGAAATTGACAGTATGCCTGCTGAGCTGGATGAGATTTCGAGAAAAATCATGCAGCTGGAAATCGAAAAGCAGGCGTTATCCAAGGAAACCGATCACGGTTCCCAGGCGCGTCTGGAACACATTGAAAAAGAACTGGCTGAATTGTCGGCATCCAACGCGGAAATGCGTGCTCAGTGGGAAGCAGAAAAGAAGGGAATCACCGAACTGAAAGCACTGAAACAGCAGATCGAGGATGTTCGTCACCAGATCGAAGATGCGGAACGCCGTTACGATCTGGAGCGTTTGGCCCAGTTGAAATACGGAACGCTTCCGTCTCTGGAAAAGAAACTGGAAGAAGAAAAGGCAAGAGCCGAAAAAGCGGAAGAACACCAGCTCCTGAAGGAACAGGTCACCGAAGAGGAAATTGCAGAGATCGTATCCAAATGGACGGGAATTCCTGTTTCGAAGCTGGTGGAAGCGGAAAAAGAAAAGCTCCTGCGTCTGGCGGATACGCTCCACGAGAGAGTCATCGGTCAGGACGAAGCGGTGGAAGCCGTTTCGGAGGCTGTTCTCCGCTCCAGAGCGGGACTGGCCGATATGCACCGTCCCATCGGTTCATTCATTTTCCTCGGTCCCACCGGTGTGGGAAAGACCGAGCTGGCAAAGGCTCTGTCGGAATCGCTGTTTGACTCCGAAAAGAATATGGTCCGCATCGATATGTCTGAGTACATGGAAAAACATTCCGTGTCCAGATTGGTCGGTGCACCTCCGGGATATGTGGGCTACGATGAAGGCGGCCAGCTGACAGAGGCCGTTCGCCGCCGTCCCTACAGCGTGATCCTCTTCGACGAAATCGAAAAGGCTCATCCCGATGTGTTCAATATTCTGCTGCAGCTTCTGGATGATGGTCGTCTCACCGATAATCAGGGCCGCACCGTGGATTTCAAGAATACCATTGTAATCATGACATCCAACATCGGAAGTCCGTATCTGATCGACAATATCCGTCAGGATGGAACCATCGATGCAGAGGTGAAGGAACAGGTGGAAAACGAAATGAAGCGTCATTTCCGTCCGGAATTCATTAACCGTATCGACGATATCGTTGTCTTCTCACCGCTGACCGAAGGCCAGATTACGAAGATTATCGACATTGCACTGAAGGGATTGAAGGCACGTCTGGAAGAACGCGATATTACACTGGAACTGACCGAAGAAGCCAAAAAGTTTATTGCTTCCGAAAGTTACACACCGGCTTACGGTGCACGTCCGGTAAAGCGGTATCTGCAGAAGTATGTGGAAACAGCTCTGGCATCGCAGTTGATTCGTGGAATCATCGCAGATGGCGATCATGTTATCGTCGATGCAGATGAAACAGGATTGGTTTTTCGTAAATAATCCGTAAATAAAAAGACCCCGTCGCTTATCCAATGCGGCGGGGTTTTCTGTTGCTATTTGATTACCATCCGGTACGGTGTTCCTCTTCGGGAATCACAGGTGTGTCGACCGGTTCCGGGTCTGGGGTTGTTTCCGGAGAAACGGGATCATGGGGTTCGACTTCCGGAGAATCTTCTGTGGATGAATCCACATTCTGAGCTGTGTCGTAACTTTGATACTCCGGCGTGGTGCGTTTTACGCGAAGGTTTCCGTTGGCGATTTCATAGAACGCAGCCATTGAAACCTGTACGTAAGGTTCGATGAAGCAGGGAATGAGACCGGTCAGCAGAATAACGATTTCAAACAGAAGCCAGTTGTCTTCCGGGAAGAAGGTCAAAGCCAGACCCATGGGAATGGTGGCCAGGAAGTACCAGCCAAAGAAGCTCAGAGTCAGCTTGAACATCTGCATTTTATTTCCCATCATCAGGAACTTACTCTCTGTGATACACTGCATGGGACGTTTTCTCGGATCGTCAGCCAGAACAAAGAACGCTAAAGAATAGCGGTAAGTGGCGATGATACCGGGAACGAGGAAGCACAGTGTCTGGAAGAAAATCAGACAGGCCATGAAAATCTGAAGGACAACGGCTTTCATCAGAAACTCAAATCCGTAGAAAATTTCGGAAGGACTGACACTGCGTTTCCGGAAAAGATTCAGATAAACCATGGAAAGACCCAGCATCAGCGGAGCTGTGATCAGCATACTGTATACGTCCGAAACGTAAGCCCACTTTTCAGCGCCTAAGATCATATTTAAAACGATCGGAGGAACGTTGATAACAAATACGCTCAGGACAGACGCCAGAATTGCCTGGTTCCATCTTCCTTTCAGAGCCCAACGGCTCAGCGATTTCAATTCTTTACACGATATATTGACATTGATTCCAAAAGGCATTTGATTTCCTTTCTGTTCCGCGTCGGACGCGGAGATACTCTCAGAAATAACGTACCAGATATTCTATCATTTTTCGTTCTATTTTTCAATGGAATGTGCTAATATGAAGAAAGAATCAAAAATCTATGTGAAGAGGGGTGACCAATATGAAACATTTTGGATTATTAGGCGAACATCTGGGGCACAGCTTGTCACCGCAGCTTCATAAAATTATTATGTTTGAGCGCCACATCGAGGGGGACTACACTTTGGTGGAACTGCCGCGCGAGACGGTGGAGCAGGATTTTTTAAAAATCAAAAGTGAGAGACGGTATACGGGTCTTAATGTAACCATTCCCTACAAACAGACGGTGATGCCGCTTCTGGATGAAATTGCACCGCAGGCTCAGATGATCGGTGCGGTCAATACCATCCACTTTACGGAAGACGGAAGGACTGTCGGTTACAATACAGACTATTACGGAGTGTTGGAACTTTTAAATGAAAATAAAATCGATGTCCAGGGAAAGAAAGTACTGATCCTGGGAGCCGGTGGCGCAGCCCGTGCTTTTATCGCAGCGATCCGTGCCGGTGGTGCTACAGAAATTCATGTGGCAAGCCGCTCCGCGAAGGTTGGCGACACATACATGGAGTGTCCGATGGTATCGTACGATGCTTTGGAACAGGAATTTCATGTGGACCTTGTGGTCAATTGTACTCCCGTGGGAATGTGGCCGAACGAGGGTGTGTCGCCCATTTCTGCAGAGGTTATGAAGCGCCTGGGCGCGTTTGCCGCATTGGACGCGATCTACAATCCCGATGAAACACAGTTTTTGAAATATGCGAAGGAATTGGGAATGATCGCAGCCAATGGTATGACGATGCTGATGGAACAGGCCGTGAAAGCCCAGGAAATCTGGAACTCAAAATAAAAATTGAAACGTTTATTCCTTAGAAGAACGGTAAGGAGGTGCCGGTAATGAAATTTGTAAGACAGTTGGATTATCCGGAATGGATCTATGTGACGAAGACAGAGCTGGATGAAGAGGCGAGAAAAGATGGTGAAAAAACCACAGTGGCATCTTCCGCCTGCGGGCTTTGTGCTGCAGTGATGGTTGCGGACCGTCTTTTGGTGAAGTATGATTTCGATTTGGAAAAGGCTATGGAACTGGCCTATCGGACGAAGGCAAATCACAAAGTTGGTACGGATTACAAGATCTATGCTCCGGCAGTGGCAGAACTGCTGGATTTAAAGCTGGAAATGACCTCCGATCCGGAACGGCTCAGATATTGTTTGAGAACGGGTGGTGCGGCAGTCGTTCACTGCGGAGGTGATAAGGAAGGCCGTATCGGTGTATTCTCCCACGGCGGACATTATATCACTGCGGTGTCGGAGCTGGAAGACGGAAGAATCGCGATCCTCGATCCGGATTACAGCGATGGAAAATTCGATGAAGAAGGACGAAAAGGTCAGGTGGAATTCCGCGGCGTACTCTGCATTGTCGATATGGAAGTGCTGGTGGAAGACAGCTCTACCCGAACTCCCAGCTATTATCTGTTCTGGAGAAACTGATATACAATTAAAAACCCCACGGCGTAATAACGCTGTGGGGTTAATTGCTTTTTGAAACTGATTATTTCAGGAATCCTGCGATGATGCGTTCTTCGGCTTCTTCTTCGGTGAGGCCCAAAGTACGAAGCTTCAGGATCTGTTCGCCGGCGATCTTTCCGATCGCTGCTTCGTGAACCAGTTCGGCATCGATGTGGTTCGCTTCCAGAGCGGGCAGGGCAATTACAGTACCCTGTTCGGACAGAATGGCGTCACATTCGGAGTGACCTGTGCAGCGGTTGTTGCCGATGATGGTGGACTTGTAGAACTGGTGGGAGTTACCGCGGGCTACGGAACGGGATACCAGGTCAACACCGGAGTTTTCTCCGTTCAGGGTAACCACGAAATCGGTGTCTGCCGTTTCGTCACCGTCGGTCGTCAGACGTTCGCGAACGATAAACTTCGCATTGGAACCCAGGGTAGCACTGGTCTTACGATCGGTAGTATCGACACCGGACAGCTGGATGGTGTCCATTTCCAGGACTGCGCCGTCTTCCAGGTAACAGTCGGTTACCGGATTGATCTTGCGTTCGCCGTTTCCGTCGCCGGTACCGATATGTTTTTCCTTGTACAGAACGTGAGCGTTCTTACCCACGAAGAAACGATGGATCCCGTTGTGCTGGGCATCTTCATGACCATCGTTGTGAACGCCGCATCCGGCAACAATGATCACGTCTGCGCCTGCTTCGATGTGGAAATCGTTGTACACCAGGTCATTGACGCCACCATGGCTGACACAAGCGGGAATAAATACGGTTTCACCCTGTGCTTCTGCAGAGATGAAGATATCGATCCCCGGTTCCATGATCTTGGACTCGATGCGTACATGTTCAGTGGACTGGCGGCTGTCACATTCGCCGTCAACACGGATGTTGTATGCGCCTGTCAGTTCTCCGTCAAAGTCGGAGATCAGGCGAAGCAGCTCTTCGGTTGTCTTATTCATTGAACATACCTCCCTTTCCGCCCAGAGGACAACAGGGCATCATGGTACCTGCCAGCAGTGTGGGCAGGACTTCTTCACGGGGACCGTGCTGCAGGATGTTACCGTCAGCAACCACGACGATTTCATCAGCGATGGACAAGATACGTTCCTGGTGGGAGATGATCAGCAAAGTACCGTTGTGGTTCTTTTTCAGATCTTCGAAGGTTTCTACGAGACGGGCAAAGCTCCACAGGTCGATCCCGGCTTCCGGTTCGTCGAAGATGGACAGCTTGGCATTTCTGGCCAGTGCAGTGGCGATTTCGATACGCTTGATTTCACCGCCGGACAGGCTGGTATCCATTTCGCGGTCGATGTATTCGCTGGCACATAAGCCCACGTTGCTCAGATAACCGCAGGCGCTTTCTTCCGCCAGGTTCTTTCCGGACGCCATTTCCAGCATGTCGCGTACAGTCAGTCCCTTGAAACGGACGGGCTGCTGGAAGGCGAAAGCGATTCCCTTACGGGCGCGTTCGGTGATGTCACAGTCGGTGATGTCTTCTCCATCCAGGATGATACGGCCGCTGTCGGGAGTTACGATCCCGGCAATCATCTTAGCCGTGGTAGTTTTTCCACCGCCGTTGGGGCCGGTGATGACCACCAGTTTGTTGTCGGGGATGGTCAGGTCGATATCTTTAATGATCTCCTCGCCGGTAGGTAAGGTCCAGGCGAGATGTTCCAGTTTCAGCATTAGGTTCTCCTTAGTTATTGTTGTCCTTTTTCTTTTGCATCTTCTTGTCGATCAGCTTCATTCCAGCCAGACAAGCCGCGGATACAGCGCCGGCGATGATGGTTCCGATCACGTAGTCTTTCTTGTTGGTTTTCTTCGTACTCATGGTTTTCCTCCTTTGTTTCGCGGACGATATAACTCGCCGAAAGCCGCGCCGCCCAGAATCAGAGCAGCACCTATCATTTGAAGCATTCCCATGCGCTCATCCAGAAAGAGAGCAGAGAACACCAGAGCTGACAGAGGGTCGATATAACTCAGAACTGCCACCGACTGAACGGGGAGCAGGTGAGTGGACGAGAAATAGAAGTAACAGCCCAATCCCGTATTGACGATGCAGAGAATCAATAAGGGGAGGAGCTCCGTGGAGTGAACAGGCCATAGAGCTTTCTGGGTCACCAGGGCGTAGAGTGTGACCACCAGTCCGGCAAACACCAGCTGGAAAAAGGTCCGGTCCACACCGTTCAGGTTGGTCACCTTTTTGTTGGCCACCAGCATCACCGCGTACATCAGGGCAGAGCCCAGGCCGCAGAGGATCCCGTAGAAGGAAGAACCTTCCGCGTCCGTTCCCAGGAGATTGAAATTCACCAGAATCATTCCCAGAAACGCGGCTGTGATACCGATGATCCGGGACAGAGCGATCCGTTCTTTGAACAGGAGCGGCGCCAGGATCATAAAGATGGCGGGTCCCAAGTAGTATAACAATGTGGCGGTCCCCACGCCGATCTGACGGTAGGCTTCGAACAAGAACAGCCACCCCAGCCCCAGAGTCGCGCCGGAGATGGATACTGGAAGAAGCTGACCTTTCAAAAGCTCCGGCTTCGGAAGTTTCTTCGTGATCAATAGCAGACTCAGAAGAAATAAGCTTCCGATCACGGTCCGGTAGAAGATGATGGCGGTATTGTTCAGTGTCAGAAAGCTGGCAACCACGCCGTTGGTCCCGAAGATCAAAAGCGATGCGATATACTTTCCATACTGTGTTTTCATGTAGTTCCTCGCAAATATAGACTACGTATACTTCAATCTTATCAAATATACCACATTTCGCCGCGTTTCACAAGTGGTGGAAGGTCTTAGATTCGTTCGAATCCCCGAATCTCGCTTAAAATCTTCTGTTTCAGAGGATCAAGGCGGGAGAAATCCATGTGAGGGATGTAGAATTCCTCCAGCATGTCGTGATCCGCCTTGGCATTGCGGAAACACCGGAAAGCATTTCCCACCAGCTGGCCGATCAGCTGGGTCATGGAATCCGCGTCAGCGGCTGCCGGGTCGTCCTTGGGGATATGGATCCACTTGTGCATGTCGACCACCGACACTTTTCCGCGGAAATCCCGTGGTTCCAGCGGATGGAAGTCGTTGGAGCTGACGAAGGCCGTTTTGATTTGGGGAATGTAGAGATGCTCCGGCTTGTCGGAGGGATCCATGGCGCAGTAGTAACATTCCGCGTCGTATCCCCGCTGGAGCGCCTGTTCCAGAAACAGCTGGATCATCCGCCCGCCGTTCATACCCACCGGTTCTTCGATCAGGTAGACGCGGGTTGCCTCGGACATCAGATCGGGGATGAAGTTCACATGGCCCTTGGGTGTCAGCGCCGAGGCAAACTGCTTCCGCACCGTTCCCGGTACGGAAGCCAGTTTCTTATGCGTCAGTTCCCGGTTGATGATGGAGGCCGCCTTTTTGTACATCTGAGGTTTATTCAGATATTGGTCATAGATTTGATACAGCGCTTTGTGGAGCGTACCGGCGGCTCCCAGGTAGCCGTAGGCCCGGGCATAGTGAGTTTTCAGTCGAAGACCGGTGTCGATGATCTCCTGGCGGTGCTTGCGGATCCCGTCTTCGTTCCAATAGTCGCCCAGGTGGACGATGGTGTCCACGGCTCCGGGATTTACGGGATCCACGATGTGGGGCGATGTTCCGTCCACCATCAGGACGCCTTTAGAACGGATCAGGATCCCGTCCAGCGAATCGGGATCGGAGGAGCAGTGGAGAAAATCCACATCTTCATCGTCCTTCAGAAGGGCTTCGCCGATCTGACGCATCAGCGTAGACTTTCCCAAACCGGGGCCGCCTTTGAGACAGTAGATCTTCCTGGCCTGACGCTGATCCAGAATGTGGGGATAATACGAAAAGAATCCCTGGGCGGTGTTATTCCCGGGAAAATAATGGCGTGTGGTTCCAGACATATGTAAGTCTCCTTTCTTGGTCAAACAGCAATATATATTATGAATGGAACCGAAAATATGTGTGGAATATTATTGACATATGTTTTTAATGAGAGTATCATAAAAATATAAATGGCATATGTTAATAATGATGACGATTTCAGTTATCATAAGAGTAGAGGAGTTCCCATGGCCAGACCCAGTAAATGTCGAAAGGTAAGTAAAATTCCGTCCTGCTGTGATTTTTTTACGGAAAAGACGGCGGAGAACGAAACAAACCGCATCATCTTAAATGTGGATGAATATGAAGCGATCCGATTGATCGATTATCTGGGAATGACGCAGGAGCAGTGTGCGGAACGCATGGAAGTTGGGAGAGCCACCATTCAGGCGGTCTATTCTTCGGCGCGGACGAAGCTGGCCCGTTTTCTTGTGGAAGGAACGAGGCTTCAGATTGAAGGCGGCCATTATGAATTGCACGAGCGGACGACAGAGGACGGACACATTGACACAGGGAACAGAAAAGGAGTTATGACGATGAAAATTGCAGTTACTTACGCAGAAGGAATGATTTTTCAGCATTTCGGCCATACCGAACAGTTCAAAATCTACACTGTGGAAGAAGGTAAAATCGTAAGCGCAGAAGTAGTAGATACCAATGGCAGCGGCCATGGTGCCCTGTCTGGTTTCCTGAAGGAACACGGCGTGGATATTCTGATCTGCGGCGGAATCGGCGGCGGTGCGAGAGTTGCTCTTGCAGAAGCCGGAATTCGTTTGTATCCCGGTGCCATGGGAGACGCTGATACTCAGGTAGAATCTCTGCTGGCCGGAAGCTTAGCTTACAATCCGGACACCGTATGTAATCACCATCACGACCACGGCGAAGGCCACGACTGCGGAAGCCACGGCCATCATCATGGCGGAGACCACCACTGCGGCGGACACTGCCACTAAATTGAACTTGCTACAAGTAAAAACGGATGCGACCTTTTGAGGCCGCATCCGTTTTTTTATTCGTTATCAAGCATAAAGACTTCTTCGATATTGTACTTTTTGATTTTTGAACATAAAAGGCTGCGGGAAATTCCCATGAGGGCTGCCGCCTGTGTTTTGTTTCCACTGCTCTTTTTCAGGGCTTCAATGATCAGTTCCTTTTCAGCCAGTCCTTTCTTTAGGAAGAAATTGTCGTTTAAAAATGATTGTGAAATGTTTTTCGTATGCTTATGTTTCTTTTTCTTTTCAAGAAAAAGAAACATATCCCTATCCAGCATCGCTTCATTTTTCAACACACATGCACGCTCAAGGACGTGTTCAAGTTCTCTTACATTACCGGGCCAACTGTATTCAGAAAGATACTCAACTGCATCGTCTGTGATTCCCCAGGAGAAAACTATCCCGTGGCTGTATTTATTCATGGAGGCTCCTTCATTCGCGGTGGAAACGGGAGCTCTGAGATTTGCAATGGTGTAGCTATTGTAAGAGCGGTATCGTTCTGGTCAGCATCAACTACCGTCTGAATGCCTTTGCCTCTGGCCGTGATAAAACTCATGGAGGCAATTACGGCCTGAAGGATCAGGTGGCAGCTCTCACATGGGTGCGCGATAACATTGCCGCCTTTAGCGGTGACCCGAACCGTGTCACTGTGATGGGTGAGAGTGCTGGCGCGCAATACGTTCAGATGCTGCTGTACAGTCCTTATGCAAAGGGATTGTTCCACGGTGCCGTGATGATGAGCAGTGCCGGTCCCTGGGAACACCAGCTGCGTCCTGGTCGTCCCGGTGCCTGGGTTGCTGCCACAGCCAAAACACCTACTACCATTGGCCCTTGTCCTATCATTGACGGAGATTGGATCCCCGGAACTCCGACCGAGCTTGCGCTCACCAATTCCGTGATCGATGTGCCTTGTATCACCGGTTTTTCCGCCGATGATATCTAGTACTATTTCCTCTATAACGCTGCCGTCGAATGGGGTGCTTACCACAGCCGAGCGGGTAGACAGCCGGTTTATGGCTACTATCTTACCCGTGACACAGGTGACGATGATGAGGGTGCTTACCATGGCCTTGATCTTTGGTATGCTTTCAATACCCTCCATCGGAGCTGCCGCTCCTTTAATGAAATCGATCAGCGAATTGCCGAGAACATGATCGACTACTTCGCTGCTTTCATTAAAACGGGCGTCCCCGATGTGGAAGGCTTGGCAAAGTGGGAGCCGCTCACAGAAAAAGACACCAAATTCATCGAATTTGGTGATGAACTTCTGGCTATGGTCCAGCCTCCCGTGAAGAAGCTGGCGGTCAGCATCCGAAATACTCAGAAACCATTCCCTGGTGAGGGAAGATAAAAACCATAGCCACAACGAAAAAAGGACGAGGTTCTTACGAACTTCGTCCTTTTCGTTTTCTAGACTTCTTTCAATACTTTTTTTACCCAGGATCCACGGAGGTAACGAATGGTGAAACACAGTCCGCGGAAGAACCAGTCAATGGTCATGGCAACCCACACACCGAATAAACCAAGCCCGAGCCAGTCTCCGAGAACGTAACTGAAGCCGATGCGGAAGATCCACATGGAGAATACGGAAACGACCAGTGTAAAACGCACATCCTTTACTGCACGTAATGCATTGGGCAGCGGGAACGACGGGGCGTAAATAAAAATGGACACGATGTTGTAATACAGTACGATGTTGCGCGCAAGTACCGTTGCTTCTGGCGAGAGATCATAAAAGTGCAGAATAGGAACGGTCAAAAGCGCAACTGTGGTATTGGAGACGAACAGGACGATGTAAGTCAGCTTCATAAGCTTTTTTACATAATATTTTGCCTGGGGGATATCTCCTGCGCCTGCGCACTGTGAGACAACGGTCAGGATGGCATATCCCAGCGCTGTTCCCGGAAGGTAAGCGAAAGTGGTGATGTTTCCGCCTACGGCGTTTGCAGCGATGGAAGCAGTACCGAAACTGGCCACCAGACTGAGGATCACGATTTTTCCCAGATGGAACATTCCGTTTTCCAGACCATTGGGAACACCGATATACAGGATTTGCTTCAGGATGGAGAAGTCCGGCTTTACAGAGAATTTCTCCGGAAGATGGACTTTCCAGTCCGGCTTGGTCAGTAATTTCAAAATGAAGACACAGCCCACGATACGCGATATCAGTGTGGGAATTGCAACCCCTTCGATTCCGAAGTGAAAACCGAAGATCAGGACGGCATTTCCTACCAGGTTGACAGTATTCATCAGCATCGCCGTGATCATGGAGATACGGGAGTTCCCCATAGAACGGAACAGTGCAGCCCCTGCGTTATAGACGGCAATGAACGGAATGGACAATGCCACGATCATCAAATAGGTGCGGCAGTTGTTCAGAACATCGTCTTCGATTTCGCCGAAGACCTTTGCCATCAGCGGTTCGCGCAACACATAGACCATAATCATGATAAGCACCGACAGCGCAGCGACAAACAGCACCAGCTGGTTAGCTGCTTTACAGGCACCGTCATCATCCTTTCGGCCCAGCGCCTGGCCGGCAACCACGGCTCCGCCGGTGGCCAGTGCAGCAAAGACGTTGATTAAAAGAAGGAACACAGAATCTACCAGAGAAACGGCAGACACGGCGGCTTCGCCGACGGTTGCCACCATTAGAGAATCGGCCAGACCAACAAAGCACTGCAGAAATTGTTCGATGATCAGCGGAAGGATCAGTCGTTTTAAGTCACGGTTGGAAAATAAGTAATTCATCTCATTCACCTCGCCTTCATCGTATCACCAAGAGGTTGGAGTTTCAAGCACTACTGAGATATTTGTACGATGAAAAAGTACGGATTTCTCCGGACTTCGGTTTGGGCTTTGGGATGGTTGTGTAGTTACAATTTATTCTTTCAGTCTTTTCGAGGCAACCTTGCTAAAACAGGAGAAAATAATTATAATAGATACTGGATCATTGTGAAAAGGAGACAGAACTATGTCTGAAAACCTGAAAGATACATTTATTCCGCTGTTGTTTGCGGGAGATATCAATATTTACAGTGTGGCCAGAGCCTTCCATGAAAAGTATGGGATCGTAAGCTATGGTTACGGAAAGTACCCGTCGGGACCGTGTTACGGAAGTCGGATCATTCACTACCGCGCCAACGAAAAGGCTGATGAGCAGGAGACGTTTCTTGCGCTGGTGAATGACTTTGCCGCGGAGCATAAGGATAAGACCGTCCTTCTGATGGGCTGCGGCGACAGCTACGTTCAGCTTTGCAGTGAAAATAAGGATAACCTTCCGGCCAACGTGGTAACGCCCTACATTGATAGTGCGCTGATGAATGATCTGATCCACAAGGAAAAGTTCTATCAGCTCTGCGAAAAGGTGGGTGTAGATTATCCCGACACCTTCGTTCATCATCCGGAAGATTCCAGAGATTTCGAATTGCCCTTCGAAGGCCCGTTCATCATCAAGCCTTCCAACGGGATCGAATACTGGAGACATCCGTACGCTACCCAGAAGAAAGTCTACAAGGTAGATACGAGAGCAGAGCTGGATCAGGTCCTCTGCGATATCTACGATTCCGGATATAACGACTCTGTGATTATCCAGAATTTCATTCCAGGCGATGACTCCTACATGCGGGTACTCACCAGCTATTCGGATCACAACGGAAAGGTAAAGATGATGTGTTTGGGCCACGTTCTTTTGGAAGAACATACACCCCATGGGATCGGAAATCACGCTGTGATCATCACCGAGCGCAACGAAACCATCGAAGCGCAGCTGAAAGCCCTGTTGGAAGAACTGCACTTCGTGGGTTTCTCCAACTTTGATATTAAGTACGACCGCCGTGACGGTAAATATAAAGTTTTTGAAATCAATACCCGTCAGGGACGTTCCAATTTCTACGTTACCGGTGCCGGTGCCAACATTGCAGAATATGTGGTACGCGACTATATCTTGGGCGATGAACTGGAGTTTCATGCGGTGGACAACGAATCGCTGTGGACTGTGGTTCCCAAGGGTGTCATGTTCAAATACGTGAAGGATCCGGACATGAAGGCGAAGATGAAGAAGCTGATCGCCGCCGGGAAGGTGGTCAATCCGCTGTTCTACGGACCGGACAGTTCCTTCAAAAAGTGGCTGAGACTCCAGAAAAACCAGTTCGGCCATTATGTGAAATATAAAAAATACATGAAATAATCGAAGGGAAGTTTACCCTTCGTGGAGATGACAATGCAGACAAAAATCTACGAAGATCGATATACATTGGAAACTTATGTGAACCTGATGAAGAGGGACTGGCTCCTGGAAGACTTCGAACTGACCGAAGAACAGGCCGGCCGTGAGGTGGAACACCTGACTTTCGATTCTCAGGATGTGAAGCCGGGAACGCTGTTCGTGGTGAAGGGGGTCCACTTCAAGGCCCAGTACCTGAAGGATGCCATCGAACGAGGTGCTTTCTGTTACATCAGTGAACGCCGTTATACCGAGGAAGAGATCGGCGACGCGGCAAACACCTGCGGTGTGATCCTGGTCCACGACATCCGTCGGGCCATGGCCTCTCTGGGGAACCTGTTCTACGAAGAACCCTGGAGAGAACTGAATCTGATCGGGATCACAGGGACCAAAGGGAAATCTACCACCACGTATTTCCTGCGTCAGATCCTGGACCGCTGGCTGGAAAAGAAGGGCGAACCTCTGTCCGCCGTGGTCAGCGGGATCGAGACCTATGACGGGGTGGAACAGTTTGAGTCTCACTTGACGACACCGGAGGCGATGCCGCTGCTGCGTCATTTCCGTAACGCTGTGGACAGCGGGATCGACTGTCTCACCATGGAGGTATCCAGCCAGGCGCTGAAGTACCATCGCGTGGATGGAATCACTTTTGATTACGGTGTATTTCTAAACATCGGAGAAGATCACATCAGTGATAACGAACACAGGGATTTCGACGATTACTTCGAATCGAAGCTTCAGTTGTTCAGTCAGACAAGAACGGCTGTGGTGAATTTGAACTCCGATCATATTGAAGAGATCGCCTGCTGTGCGGAATGCTGTGACAGAGTCCTGACCTTCGGAACGCACCCGGGAGCGATGTTCTGCGCCGACCACATCCGCCGTGAGGGTGGACTGACCAAATTCATGGTCCACACACCGCTGTGGAAGAGAGAAATGGCGATGTCCATCCCCGGTCGCTTCAACGTGGACAATGCGCTGGCGGCGATTGCCGTGGTAACGGATCTGGGCGTTGATGCCAAAACCATTGCAGATGCGCTGTTGGATGCGAAGGTCAGCGGCCGTATGGAAGTCTATGAAAATACAGAACGGGATGTGACGGTCCTGGTGGATTACGCCCACAACCGTCTCAGTTTCGAACAGTTATATACGTCCACTGTCAGTGAATACAGTGGAAAGAAGATCGTGGGGATCTTTGGATGCCCCGGAGGAAAGGCTGTGGCGCGTCGTCAGGAGCTTCCGGAGGTTGCCGGGAAATACGCAGCTAAGATCTACGTGACGGAGGAGGATCCGGGAGAGGAAGATCTGGCGGCCATCAACGCGGAGATCGCGGCCAACGTGAAGAAGCAGGGCTGTCCTGTGGAGATCATCGAGGATCGCGAAGAGTGTATCCGCAGAGCCATCGAAGAAGCGGAGCCGGGTACGGTGATTCTGCTGACCGGTAAGGGCCGCGAAACGCGCCAAAAGCGTGGAACACGTTATGTGGATGTGATTTCCGACGTTGATTTGGTGAAAAAATATCTGTAATTTGAGGTGGAGTATGAGCGGAGAAAAAGCGAGAGAAATCGCGGAACTGGTGGAACGCCAGCGCCGTTACTTTACATCCGGAGCCACCGCGCCGGTGGGTGTGAGAAAAGAGTATCTGCGTCGTCTGGCCAAGGTGATCCGTACCATGGAACCGGAGATCCTGGAAGCATTGAAAAGCGACCTGGGAAAATGCGGGGCAGAAGGTTATATGACCGAAATCGGAATGACGCTGTCGGAAATCAGCTATATGCTGAAACACGTGGATCGTCTGGCGAAAAAGCGGTTGAAACCGACACCTCTGGCTCAAATCCCCGGTGTGAGCTATGAACTTCCGGTTCCCTACGGTGTGGTCCTGATCATGAGTCCCTGGAATTATCCGTTCCTGTTGGCACTGGATCCGCTGGTGGATGCAATTGCCGCAGGGAACACGGCAGTGATCAAAGTGAGCAAGGACGCTCCGGCAACGGCAGAAGTGGTGAAGAGGCTGGTGGAATCCGTGTTCCCGGCCGACTATGTGGCTGTTGTCACCGGAGGTCGTCTGGAGAACCAGGCACTGCTGTCTCAGAAGTTTGACCATATCTTCTTTACGGGAAGCAAGTCCGTAGGACGATACGTTATGGAACAGGCATCAAAGAACCTGACACCGATAACTCTGGAATTGGGCGGAAAGAGCCCCTGCGTTGTGGACGAAACAGCAGACCTGGCCCGTGCAGCGGTCCGCATCGCCTTCGGAAAATACCTGAACTGCGGCCAGACTTGTGTGGCGCCGGACTATGTCCTGGTTCACGAAAGTGTGAGAGACCAGTTCGTGGAACTGTTGAAGATAGCCATCGAAGAACAGTACAGCGGTGACGCTCTGAACAATCCCAACTATGGCTGTATCGTCAACGAAAAGCATTTCAACAGACTTCTTGGTCTGATCGATCCGGAGAAGGTGGTATACGGCGGCCGTTCCGAAGGACGGAAGATCGAACCCACGGTTATGGTAGATGTGACCTTGGATGATGCTATCATGAAAGAAGAAATCTTCGGACCGGTGCTGCCGATCCTGACCTATAAAACTGCAGAAGAAATCAAGGAGATCGTGGCGAAGAATCCCACACCGCTGGCATTTTATCTGTTCACCAGAGATAAGGTCATGGAAGACAAACTGATGGGCTCCATTCCTTTCGGAGGTGGTTGTGTCAACGATACCATCATCCATTTGGCTACGAATTATATGGGGTTCGGCGGTGTCGGTGAAAGTGGAATGGGAAGTTACCACGGACGGTACGGGTTTGAAACCTTCAGCCATAAGAAATCCATCGTGAAGAAACCGGCCACAGCGGAATTGCCGCTGAGATATCAGCCGTATACAAAATTACAGGAAAAATTGTTCCGAATCTTTTTGAGATAGAGGTGTGTAAAATGATAATGAAACGAATCGCTTCGATGTTCCTGGCACTGACCGTGTGTCTAATCCTGACCCTGGTTCCGGCTTTTGCTACCGATGGACAGGTAATCGAATATACTTGGTATAACGAAAATTCTAACCGTCAGCTGGGACGTCTCAGTTCTTCCAGTTTTGAAGACGGATGGAACGACATCATGGAAAAGTGCAACGGCGGATTCGTCGTTCATGTGAAACTGATGGGCGATTGGATTGCCGATGGTGGAAAATTCACCGATGACCTGGTCAATGGGCCCGGATTCGAAGATGATGTCATCCGTGTCTGCGAAGGCTCCAGGGTGATACTGGATCTGAACGGCCACATCATCGATCGCGGAGCCACCAGTTCCATCAAAAACGGTGAAGTGCTTCACGTTTGCGAAGGTGCGTCCCTGACTTTGATGAACGGGACCGTCATCGGTTCTGTACATATCACCGATGGGAAGAGTGTCTCTGTCACCGATTGTGTGTTTAAAGACAACGAGGACATCGACTTCGGTGCTGCTCTCATCGTGGAAAACTGCGAAGAGCTGACCGTAGAAGACTGTACCTTCTCCAATTTGGAAGATGATAGTAACGGTGCAGGGATTGAAGCCAGAGATGCTGCTCTGACGGTCAACGGTTCTGTATTCCAGAATTGTTCTACGGATCATTCCGGAAGTGCGGTTTATGCAGAAAATTGTACTTTGGACGCCACAAATTGCCAGTTCGTTGGAAATACCGCCGCCAAGGGCGGGGCGGTTGCCTTAGTGGATACGGAAGCGATGTTCGCTCACTGTGTATTCGGAAATAACTTATCTCACGGAGATGCGGGTGCTATGTATGTGTCTTCGGACGAGGCGACTTCTGTGGAAGTATATCTTTCCAACTTTGCTGACAACACTGCCTGGGAAGATGGTGGGGCCATGGTGGTGGAAGGAAAAGCGCAAGTGGCTCTGTATGGCTGTATTGTAGATGAGAATATGGCGATCGGAAATGGCGGCGCAGCATTCCTGGAAGAAGAAGCCAAACTGGATGTTCTGGATTATAATGACGAGTTGGCTAAAGAAGTGATCAACACGAGATTCATTGGAAATGACGCGGCGGAAAAAGGCGATGTCTTCTTCATTGACACTGCAGATGGCGGAATCGAAGAAGGGGAAGAACTTCAGGAGCCGGATGAAAGTGTTAACGGACCGGTCAAGAGTGGATTCGGTGTCACTGAGTTCGTATTATTGTTATCGGTAGCCTTTGTCGGCATCACCATCGTTCTGAATTTCAGAAAACCGAAATAACATATGGGAATAAATACCGCTGGGATTGGCCTGACGGTATTTCTTTTTGTTGGAATTCAATCCCGAAAGTCCTTGCAAATACTTGCGTTTTGTGATATTATTTAATGGTCTTTGTACATCGGCGATGGTCGATGTACATTTTTATGTCGAAGAAATGGCAAACGGCCGGAGGCCGGGTTGCCGCAGCATAGATAGTTATACTTTATAGGAGGAAAAGAGCTTTGATTACAGTTACCAACGTCAGCTTAAATTTCAGCGGTCAGCCGCTGTTCAAAGATGTAGACCTGAAGTTTACACCGGGAAACTGCTACGGGATCATCGGTGCCAACGGTGCCGGTAAGTCCACCTTCCTGAGAATCCTGTCCGGAGATTTGGAACCGTCCACCGGTTCTGTGACCATGCCGCCGCAGATGCGCATGTCCGTTCTGAAGCAGGACCACTTCGCATTCGAAGAACACACCGTACTGGACACCGTTATCATGGGTAACAAGCGCCTGTACGACATCATGAAGGAAAAAGATGCCCTGTACTGCAAGGAAGATTTCACCGATGAAGACGGTATCCGCGCTTCCGAACTGGAAGGCGAATTCGCGGAAATG
>JAFUQN010000134.1 GCA_017472365.1 Bacillota bacterium | reverse complement strand
CGGCCGTTCTCCGCAGACTGGAAGACGGATCTTATCCGACGGGAAATACGGCGGCGGAACTGTCCGATGTTCTTTACGGTCATCCACAGAAAAAATTGATATTGATCGGGGTGACGGGAACCAATGGAAAAACCACCACGACGTGGTTGATCCGCCAGTGCCTCAATCGCCTGGGCGTGGGCTGCGGGTTGATCGGTACGGTGGCTTACGACACGGGAGGTAAGCATGAAGATGCAGAGAGGACCACGCCGCAGGCTGATTATTTATACCGGCTGATGCGGGATATGGTGGATCACGGTCTTGAAGCCTGTGCCATGGAGGTGTCATCTCACGGTTTGGCGCTGGGTCGTACTGCATCGCTGCGATTTTCGTACGGTGTGTTTACGAATCTGACGGAGGATCACCTGGACTTTCATGAAACCATGGAATCTTATTATCAGGCGAAAAAACTGCTGTTCCGACAAGTGGAGCACAGAAGCTTCATCAATGTGGAAGATCCGTGGGGAGCACGGTTATATGAGGAATTGAAACAGGAAGGACATCCGGTTACGCCAGTATCCCTGCAGAGGGATGGCGGTGATGTGGTCATGGAACTTCCGGGAAGATATAACAGGGAAAATGGACTGATGGCACTCTCTGTCTGCGAGGCGGTCATAGAATCGCAGAAACGACAGGAAACGAGAGGAGAACTTCTCAATGCGTTGAAAACGGTGCAATCGGTTCCGGGACGGTTCGAACCGGTGGTGCATCCGTCGGGACGGCGGGTTTACGTGGACTACGCCCACACGCCGGATGCTTTGGAACGTGTTTTGAACACGGCGCGTGAAATGGTAAGTCACAGGGGAAAGCTGATTTGCGTCTTTGGGTGTGGCGGAGACCGCGACAGGGGAAAACGGCCTCTGATGGGAGAAATCTCCGGACGGCTGGCTGATTATACGATCATTACATCCGATAATCCGCGGTCGGAGAAAATGGAAGAGATTGCGGAACAAATTGAAACGGGGCTTCGTCCAACAAAAGGAAGTTATGAAATTCTGACGGACAGGAAAAAAGCCATCGAAAAAGCATTGACAATGGGCGGTGATGAGGATATTGTAATCATCGCGGGTAAAGGTCATGAGACCAGACAAATCATAGAAAACACATCGTATCCCTTTGACGACCGGCAGGTGGTGAGAGCCTGTCTGGATCGGATTTCTGGGAACGATTCGACGGAATAGATATTGCACAATAACAACACAGGAGATCGACAATATGAAGAAGATAACAACGAAACAGGCCGCAAAGGGCGCCAAAGGCCAGCTGGTTTCCGGAACCGGCGAACGACAGATCGGATCGGTGGTCATCGATTCGAGACAGGCAGATGAATCTGCACTGTTCGTGGCCATCAAAGGAGAACATCAGGACGGACATATCTTTGCAGATGCTGCGGCGAAGCAGGGATGCCGGATGTTCCTGTTATCCAGAGAAGATGTGATTTCACAGATCCGTGAGATCTATCCGGATGCGGAGATCATCTGTGTGGATAATACGGTAACGGGGTTACAGGAACTGTCCCGCTGGTATCTGGCACAGTTTTCCATCATCAAGGTGGCGGTCACCGGCAGTACCGGAAAGACCAGCACCAAGGAGATGGTGGCGGCTGTATTGTCCAGAAAGTATACAACTGTGAAAAACGAAGGAAACCTGAACAACGAGCTGGGCCTTCCTCTGACGATTTTTAAAGTGGATGATTCCACCGAGGCGGCAGTCTTCGAAATGGGTATGAGCAGCTTCGGAGAAATCCATCTGCTGGCGGACCTGGTTCGCCCTGACATGGCTGTCATCACCAATGTGGGAACGTCCCATATCGAATTCCTGAAAACCAGGGAAAATATCATGAAGGCGAAGATGGAAATCGCAGATTTCTTCGACGCAAAGAATACGTTGATCGTCAACAGCGATAACGAGTATCTGGGACTCAGTGCCATCAGCCGTTATGTGGCGGAACGTCACAAGGAAGATCCTTCGTACAAAGGAGATTTTAAACTGGTGACTGCCGGCGAAATCGGAACCCAGACCGTCAACTTGTTCAATATCGACGATTTGGGAGAAGAAGGAATCACCTTTGAAATCATCAGTAAGGGAGAACGACAGGAATTCAAGCTTCCTCTGCCGGGACGTCATAATGCGCATAATGCGATCCTGGCAGCTGCAGCGGGACTGCAGTGTGGTGTACCGCTGAAAGATGCGGCAAGAGCGCTGCGCTCCATGGCATCCACCAGCCGTCGTCTGGTGATCGAACCGGTGAAGGGAATGAAGCTCATTGATGACAGTTATAATTCCAGCCCTGACTCGGTGGCTGCCGGCGTGGATGTGCTGAAGCATGTGAGCGGCCAGAGAAAGGTGGCGATCCTGGCGGATATCCTGGAACTGGGAGAACAGTCGGAAGAACTGCACCGCCTGACCGGGAAATTTGCCGCAAGGGGTGGTGCACAGGTTCTGATCGCCTGTGGAACAGAGGCGAAGTTCATGGCGGAAGGTGCTTTGGATTGGCTGAAATCCCAGGAAGAAGAAGGAACGGCTCCCGCGGTGGAAGTCCTGTATTTCGCAGAACGGGAAGAACTGCAGAAGCAGCTTCCGGAACTGTTAAGAGAAGGTGACGTGGTTCTGGTCAAGGGTTCCAACGGTATGAAGATGTCCCTGGTTGCGGAACAGATCCGCGCCATGGCCGGTGAAGATGCATAGCTGCAGGAGGAATACAGAAGATGACGGAAATTGGAGCATACACTCCTGTAATAATCAGATTTATCGTTGCGTTTGTGATCACAGCGGTGGCAACACCGATGTTGATCCCTGTCCTGCGCCGCATTAAGGCGGGGCAGAGCATTCGTGAAGAAGGACCGCAGTCCCATCAGGTGAAGTCCGGTACTCCCACCATGGGCGGTCTGGCTATTTTACTGGCCATTGTCCTGACCTGTCTCACCTCCGGTGCGGTGAATTCCGACATGCTGATTCTGCTGGGAACACTGTTGGCGTTCGGTGTGATCGGTTTCATCGATGACTTTGTGAAGGTGGCGATGAAGAGAAACCTGGGGCTGACAGCGAAGCAGAAGCTGGCGCTTCAGGTGTTGTTAGCGTGTGCAGTGGCTGCATACCAGTCCAAAGTGTCCGTGTACGGAACCAGCATTTTTATCCCCATCATTCATCAGTACTGGGATCTGGGGATCTTATACATTCCTTTTGTTGCCTTTGTTATGGTGGCTATGACCAATGCGGTCAATCTGACCGATGGTTTGGACGGACTGGCTTCCGGGGTCACTGCCATCGTGGCTGCATTTCTGACAATTGTAGGGATCAGCTTTTACGGGTACGGAGCACCGGCAGCGTTCTGCGCTGCCATTGCCGGAGCCTGTGCAGGATTCCTCTTATATAATCACCATCCGGCAAAGTTGTTCATGGGTGATACCGGTTCTCTGGCGCTGGGCGGAGCGATTGCCGCGGCAGCGATTCTGATGAATATCGAACTGATCATTCCCATCGCCGGTGGGATCTATGTGGCGGAAGCTGCTTCCGTGCTGATCCAGGTATTTGTATTCAAAACACAGAACGGCCGCAGATTCTTCCGCATGGCACCGCTGCATCATCACTTTGAGCTGGGCGGTTGGAAAGAAACCAAGGTTGTGGCAGTGTTCTGGACGGTGACTTTGGGACTGTGCTGTCTCGGATTACTGATCATTTAACGAAAGGGGCGGATTTCGATGTTGTTGAAGGGAAATAAATATTTAGTAGTCGGACTGGGTAAGTCCGGAATCGCGGCTGCGAAGGTTCTGATCGAACTGGGTGCAGATGTGACTGTTCAGGATAAGAAGCGTTCGGAAGAACTGGACAGAGCTCTGGTTCAGTATTTCACCAATCACAACGTGACCTGCTGCTTCGGAAAAGATCCGGAACCCGGTGTAAAATATAAGGCTGTCATCATGAGCCCCGGAGCTCCTCTGACCATTCCGTTTGTACAGGAAGCGCAGTATAACGGTGCTGAAATCATCAGTGAAATCGAACTGGCGTACCGTCTGGGAAAGGGAACTTATGTGGCAATCACCGGAACCAATGGAAAGACCACGACCACCACGCTGACCGGTGAAATTTTCGCTGAAGCCGGACGTAAGACCAAGGTGGTGGGCAACATCGGAGTTGCCGTGGTAAAAGAAGCCATCGAAGCAACGGATGACACATGGTTCGTGACGGAAGTCAGCAGTTTCCAGCTGGAACCCATCCGCGATTTCCATCCGCATATCTCTGCGATTCTGAATCTGACACCGGACCATTTGGATCGTCATAAGACCATGGAGGGTTATACGGCTGCGAAAGCAAGAGTCTTTGAAAATCAGGGACCGGATGATTATTTTGTCGTTAATAAAGATGATGCTCCCACTTGGGCACTGGCAGAAACCTGCAAAGCCACTGTGGTACCGTTCTCCAGAAAAGAAGAACTGGAATTCGGTGCTTACGTGAAGGACGGAGTGATCGCGATCAAAGACAGAGAAGGTACCGTTCACGAAATCTGCGGTGCGAAAGAGCTGCATATTCCCGGTGCGCACAATCTGGAAAATGCGCTGGCTGCAGCGGCAATCGCCTTCTGCGCGGGGATCGGTACCGATGTGATTGCCCGCGTACTGCGCCGCTTTGCCGGTGTGGAACACCGACTGGAACTGGTCAGTGTCGTTGACGGGGTAAAATATATCAATGACTCGAAGGGAACGAATCCGGACTCTTCCATCAAGGCTCTGGAAGCTATGGAGACTCCGGTGCTTCTGATCGCCGGCGGCTATGACAAGAAATCTTCGTATGAAGAATTTATCAAAGCTTTTGACGGTAAGGTGAAAAAGTTGCTCCTGTTGGGTGTGACCGGACCGGCCATCCGACAGACGGCACTGGAACTGGGATATCCGGAAGATGATATCCTGATGTGTAAGGACATGGACGAATGTGTACGTCAGGCAGCAAAGCTGTCCTGCGAAGGTGACACGGTACTGCTGTCTCCGGCTTGTGCAAGCTGGGATATGTACGACAGTTACGAACAGCGCGGCGCTCACTTCAAGTCCTGTGTCAGAAATCTGTAACGAAACTGTATAAGGGGTAGACTGCATGACGAGCGGAAAGGCAAAGAAGCTGAAACCAAAGCGGAAAATCAAATCAGGGGACTTTATGCTGACCATACTGATGATGGGACTTGTGGTGTTCGGCGTCATTATGATTTTCAGTGCCAGCTATTACAGCGCGCTCAGCAAAACGGGAAATCCCTATCAATATCTCATTCGTGCCACCATCTGGGCTGTGGCCGGAATGTGTACGTTCCTGGCTGCATCGGCACTGCCGTATCAGGTGTATCACAGGTTTGCGTATCCGGCGGCTTTTGTGGCACTGATTCTGCTCCTGTTGATTTTTACACCGCTGGGAAAGGACAGCCACGGGGCGGTCCGCTGGCTGGAAATCGGTCCCATTACGCTGATGCCGGGGGAAATTTCAAAGGCTTGTGCGATTTTGTTTGTAGCACGGTTTTTAAGCGATGATCCCAAACGAATCCGTACGGGTCTTGGATTAAAAGGAATCATACCGGTAGCTGTAGTGATGGTCGTTTATATTGTGCTTATCTTAAAACAGCCGAATATGTCTACGGCCATGACCGTAGGAATGATTATGTGCGGTATGATGTTTGTGGCTGGATTGAAAGCATATTGGATCCCGGTTGTCTTCGGGATAGCTGTATCGGCAGGCTGGTATCTGCTGACGATGCCGGGAGCGGAATATCGCCTTCAGAGATATACCAGTTTTCTCGATCCTTTTGCGGATCCGCTGGGAGCCGGTTATCAGGTGGTCCAGTCGATCCTGGCCATGGGATCCGGTGGCCTCACCGGGGTGGGACTGGGACAGTCCATCCAGAAAACGCTGTATCTTCCCGAACCGCAGAATGACTTTATCTTTGCTATTATAGGCGAAGAACTGGGATTCATCGGCTGTCTCGTTTTGATGGCTGTGTATTTGATTATGATCTGGAGATGCTGTCACATCAGTCTGAACGCTCCCGATCTGTTCAGCATGCTGCTGGCATCCGGGATCACCATTATGCTGGCGGGGCAGGTGCTTTTGAATATTGCTGTTGTTACTTCGTGCATGCCTCCCACGGGGATCATCCTTCCCTTTGTCAGCTACGGGGGAAATGCGCTGATCATCTTCATGGGAGCCATGGGGATCATGACAAATATTTCGCGTCATTCGACGGTATAAGGAGGAACTATGAAAGTGATCATGACAGGCGGAGGTACGGGAGGTCACATCTATCCGGCCATTGCCATTGCAGATAAAATCCGCAGTAAGCATCCCGATGCGGAGATCCTGTTCGTGGGAACGCAGAAGGGGATGGAAAAGGAGCTGGTTCCGAAAAACGGCTATCCGATCCGCTTCATCACCGTCAGCGGCTTTCACAGAAAGCAGATCTGGAAGAACGTGGGGACGGCCCGCGATCTGATGAAGGGTCTCAGCGAAGCGAAAAAAATCCTGAAGGAGTTCCGTCCGGATGTGGTCATCGGTACCGGCGGTTACGTCTGTGGTCCGGTGGTGAGAACGGCGCACAAACTGGGAATTCCGTGTTACATCCATGAACAGAATGCATTCCCCGGTGTGACCAATAAGATGCTGGAAAAGCACGTGGAAAAGGTGTTCCTCAGCTTTGAAGAAGCTGGAAAATATTTTAAACAGCCGGAGAAACATGTGGTGGTGGGAAATCCCATCCGCGGAAGCTTTTTCGCGGCGGAAAACGGCGGATACCGGGCAAATCTGGGTATTGAAGACGATGACTTCGCAGTCCTCTGTTTCGGTGGAAGCCTGGGAGCAGGAAAGATCAACGAAGTGATGCTGGATGCGATCCATACATTCAACGGCGTGAAGGGATTGAAGTTGTTCTTCGGTACAGGAAAGCGCTATTACGATGAAATCTGCCGGACGGTGAAGGAGTCTGGGCTGGAACTGAAGGATAACATCCGCCTGATGCCCTACATCGACAATATGAACGAGTATTTAAATGCATGCGATGTAGTGATCAGCCGCGCAGGGGCACTGACGATTTCCGAAATCACGGCCTGCGGAAAGGCATCGATCCTGATTCCGTCTCCCAATGTTACCGGCAACCACCAGTATTTCAATGCGAAGGTCGTAGCCGACAAGGGTGGAGCGATCCTGATCGAAGAGAAGGACCTGACTTCGGACAGTCTGGTAAAAGCAGTCCTGAAACTGAAGAATGATCCGCAGTACCAGAAGCGGATGGAACAGGCCAGCGCCAAAGCCGGACGGACAGACAGCGCTGATGTCATTTACGAACATCTGAATATCCGATAGAACTTTGTAACACCTCCGGCGGGACGGCATAATATGATGAGTGAAACCATTGATTATGATCGTTGACGGAGGTGTATTTTTTCTTTGGATCGATATGAGATACGGGGCGGAAGACCGCTGCAGGGCGAGGTTACCGTCTCCGGTGCGAAGAATGCGGTGCTGCCCATTCTGGCGGCAGCAGTGATGATAGAAGGAACTACGGTACTGGAACATTGTCCGGACCTGGCCGACGTCAGGAACATGTGCGGGATATTGGAACATCTCGGATGCTGCGTGGAGCGGCAGGGAGAACAGCTTTGGATTGATGCGCGAAATGTCCGCTGCTGCAGTATTCCCGAAATGATGATGAAGCAGTTGAGATCTTCGGTGTTTTTAGCAGGACCGCTTTTGGCGAGGTGTCATCAGGCGGCCCTCAGCAGTCCCGGAGGATGTGCCATTGGAGAGCGACCCATCGACCTGCATTTTCTTGGCCTTACTTCGCTGGGAGCGAAGATCCGGGAACGGAACGGACGGCTTTTCTGTTTCGCTGCCCCTCTGAAGGGAACGAACATTGAACTTTCCTATCCCAGCGTGGGGGCGACGGAAAATATCATGATGGCGGCAGCTCTCGCGGAAGGGGTAACGATCCTGCGCAATGCAGCCCGGGAACCGGAAATCGCAGATTTGGAGCGCTTTCTCAATTCCTGCGGAGCGAAGATCCGCGGAGCGGGAACGCCGGAAATCCGTATCGAAGGTGTGAAGAAACTGCATCCCTGTACATACAGGATCATGGGTGATCGTATTGAAGGAGTAACCTATCTGATGGCTGCGGCAATCACCGGCGGAACGGTGACGGTCCGCGGGCTGGAACCGGCCTGGATCGGAGCAGAGATGGAGGTTCTTTCAAGGATGGACTGCGGTTTTACAACGGGTGTGGAACGTGGAACACCATACATATCTTTGTGTTCTCCGGCGCGGCTGAAATCTCCGGGAATGGTGAAAGCGGAGCCGTGGCCGGGATTTTCCACGGACCTTCAGTCGCCTCTGATGGCATTATGTACAAAGGCGGAAGGCGTGTCTGTCATAGAAGATACGGTCTTTGAACGCAGATTCGGATGTGCGGACGGACTCCGGAAGCTCGGTGCGGAGATCCGGATCGACGGGCGGAAAGCGTACATTACAGGGACTTCCGAGAAGCGTTTTTCCGAAGGAAAAACGGTGGTTGCCGGAGACCTCAGAGGAGGAGCGGCACTGGTGTTGAAAGCACTGGAAAATCGGGGACTGGTTATTGTAGAAAACATTTGCCATATCGACAGAGGTTATGGTAAATTTGATATAGTTCTAAAAGAGCTGGGAGCTCATGTAGAGAAGAGGATTGGGCATGGACGAAAGACAACAGGAATTTCCGAAGAACAAACGAAGAAAGAAAAAAAGAAAGAAGAAGCATTATCTCCTGAAGTTCACGATTTTGGTGGCGCTGGGGACGGGGCTTTATTTTCTGCTGACATCGCATCTGTTTGATATTCAGGCGATCACGGTGGCCGACAATTCCTATTTTACGTCGGAACAGGTGGTATCGCTCAGCGAAGTTAAAATCGGAGATAACCTGTTCGAGGTCAATCTCAGTGATGCGAAAAAGAAGCTTTTGGAAGAACCGTACATCAAGAATGCGAAGGTGAAGCGCCGCTTACCCGGAACGGTGGAAATCGTTCTCGAGGAACGTACGGAATATGCGGCGGTTGCCTATGGAATGGAATGCATTATCATCGACAGCGAGGGACTGGTGCTCAGGATCGTGGAAGAACGGCCGGCGCTCCCTTTGCTGGCGGGTTTGACTACGCTGGAGATGACACCGGGCGAGCCGTTGGTGGTAGAAGAAAATTATTCGCTGACGGATACGCTGAAGCTGATCGAAGCGACTAAGAATACGGATCTGTATTTCAAGCTGATCCGAATCGCACCGGTCACATTGAAGGCATATATCTACGATACACTGTACTGCGAAGGAACGCCGGAGAATCTGATCAACGGTATCGAAAACGTGGAACAGGTGGTATTCGATCTTTACAACAGGGGAATTGAACGCGGCGTCATCAAAGTGGGCAGTGATAATTACTATTCTTTCAGCCCCGAAGTGCAGTAGAACTGCAGAGAACGCCCAAAAGAGGAAGTACAGGGAGAAGAGAAGGAAATGAAAAAGTACGGAGGTACAATCTTTTTAGGAATCCTCGCCATTGTGATCGGGTTGATGATCTCGGTGCAGATCAACACGACACAGGGCATGGAAGCGGAACAGGGAGGGCTGGTTCCGGTGTCGCAGATCCGCGCACAGGAAACAGAACTGACCAAGCTGCGCAACGAGAACAGCCAGCTGACGCAGGAGCTGATCGCTTTGGAAGAGCGCCTGATGAAGCTGCAGGAGGACAAGGCCAAGGAAGACGATTCTCTGAAAGCTGTTCTGGCTGATCAGGAAAAGTATAAACTGGCGGCCGGCGTGGTGGAAGTCAAGGGACCGGGCGTGATCATTACGCTGGAAGATCCGGTCATCGACGAAGAAATCGGGGATAATTACAGTGAGCTGATCTATCGTTACGATCTGATCCTGGAGTTGGTCAACCGTTTGAGAGAAGCCGGTGCAGAAGCCATTTCCATCAACGGCCACCGTATCGTCAATACGACGGAAATCAGTCTGGCCGGCGATAATGTAAACATCAACGGAACGCCCACATCTCCGCCGTATACTGTCAAAGCCATTGGAAAGCCGGAAACGCTGGAATCTGCCATTACGATCCGGTTCGGTATTTTAGAACAGATGCGAAGCTTCGGAATCCGTACAGACCTCATTCGCCAGGACGAACTGGTGATTCCCAGATACAGCGGCGTCGTCACGTTCCGTTATGCGAAGCCGGTGATTCCGGAAGAACAGCAGGGGAATACCGGCACTGCTGTCAGTGAGGGCTAAGTCATGAAGGTGAAGAAAACGACGCTGGCATTGCTGTGCCTTCTGAGCATCGTTACGGGGTTTCTTCTTGCGGTACAGATCCAGACGCCGGGAAAGAGCATGAAACTGTACGTTTCGGCGAAAACGTTGAGCGATCTGAACGCCAAGACGGCAGGGGAATTGCACAACGGGGAAAACCTGCGTCAGCGCATTGAAGAGACGGAACAGCGTATTGAAGAAACACTTCTGCTGATGGAAAACGACAGCAGTGAAGAACTGCTGGCAGTGAACCGGGTGGTGACTGATTATTATCGTCAGATCAGTGGCGGCTGTGATTTG
>JAFUQN010000017.1 GCA_017472365.1 Bacillota bacterium | reverse complement strand
GTCTTCAAGTAAGAAGACAAAGGAGGTCGTTCAAATGGTATATCTGGAAAGAAAAGAATTAAAGGCGATCGCTGAAAACGAAAGAGACCTCCGTCAGATGTGTGATATACAGGGAAGTGTAAAGGAAGGGATCCGCGTGTTTCTGGACCTGGCTCTCATGGGCCGCGGCGTACTGGAAGAGCGAAGCGCCAACAAGCTGGCGTTTACCTTCTGTAACTTCTCCTCCGAATTTGTGGCCGATCTGGAACGGGATATGGGCCTGGTGGATTTTCGGGAAAGTATCCGAAATAACGCCCGCGGAATGGAGCCGGAAAAAGCGCTGCTCTATGTTATGGCGCTGAAAGAAGCCCATGAGATCAGTGCTCCTTCCAATCTGAGAGAGTTTTTACGCCAGCCCGCGGAACTGTGGGATCCCGAAGAGTTCCAGCGCAAGGTCCAGGACATCATCGCCGATCCCGGCGAATACTCTCTGGAAGACCGCATCGAACACATCATCGATACACTGGAACCGGCTCTTTTGATCTCTCCTCTTCTTCAGGAATCCGAAACGATCGAAGAGCAGGTAACTACCTTCCTGACCGATCTCTATGAAGCGAGGGTTAAATATTACCAATGAGTAAACATATCTATCTTCTTTCCAACGGCCCGGACGTGGCCTATGTCAGTTGTTTTGATGCTGACGCTCCGGATCAGGCCCCGGTGGTTCTCCTTCCGGATGGACTGGAACTGGAAAAACAATACGAACTCGCGGATCCTGTCTGGCGGTCCCGGCTGATGGCCAGCCTTCCCCAAGACTATCGGTGTGAGCCGGATCTGTGGATGATCACCTGTTCCACAGAACGGTTCTTCGGACCCCACCGCACCGAGTTTGAACGTCAACTTTCTCTGGCTGGCTACAAACACGTACGATTAGTGGCCGAATCGGACGCCGTGAAAGCCTTTTATCAGAAACAACATGGCGGCGTTCTCCCCTGCGGCGACAGCCGCAGGGTTGCCGTATTGACATTGGGTCGCGACGAGTATCGCTACGACATCATTCAGGATACCCATTGGAACCGCTGCGACGATATCCACTACGGTTACGGTACACCCAGCAGCGAACTGGACGACATTTTAGTTCATCGTTTACTGCGTGAACCCTTGCATCGTGAAGACCTTCACTTCCGCCGCCTTTCCCGGGAAATGGGGCGCCTCCGCCGCCAGTATCTTCGCAAATCTCTGGAAACCGGCGACTGGTTTGAAACCTACTCCATGCTGGTTTCCGGTGGCGGTGAATTCCGCGATATTACGCTCAGTATCAACGATTTTCTCCTGGAACAGGCCTGTTATCACGATGATCAGTATTTCACCGGACTTTCCACATCGGTTCCCTCTCTCCTTCAGGAGCACTGTAAACACTTTCCATTGTTCCATACGGATCCCGGACTTCCCGATGCGGACCACAGGTTAGGCCTCATCCTCTGCAACGGTCTGGACTGGTGCATGAAGCCTCTGGCCGATGCCATGAACGAAGCGATAGCTTATCCCGTGATGATGGACGGTGCTCATGAAGCCGTGATCCGAGGTCTGGAACTCCTGGCTCCCACGATCCTCCGCGTCCATGCGGTGGAACAATATTGGAAAGCCTTACGGACCAGCGATCCCTCCCTGGTGGTTTCTCTGGATCATCTATTCCACACCTATATGGTGAATCCTCTGTATCAGGCGATGGATCCTCACCAGTATATACATCTGACTCCAGATCAGGCCGTCTCCCATTGTTATCACGCCTATGAAGAGGTTCGTCGTCAGCGGAAAGATGCCGCTCAAATGGCCTGGACGCTCCTTTTGGAACATCTTTTGGAGGATATTCTCCGCGCCATCCCGGATCCGCTCCGTTCCCTTTCCTCTGACCGATGCCTGAAAGATCCTTTCGCCTTCGATTCCTTTGAACCGTACTTGAGTTACAACGGGATCATGAAGACGTGTCTGGTCATGGAATCCTTCACCTACGATGCGCTGAAACGATATGCGCAGTTTTCTGACCAGGACATTTCTTCCTGCGAGTTTCATAAAGAAGTGAAGGATACTCTCTGGAATCAATACGAGTTCTACTGTCGTGAAAATCTGGAGATCATCAGTCGGGATCAGATGATCCTCCATGCGTTTGGCTGGATCCAGGATCGCTTATTTATTGCGATCCGCCAACAGTTTGGTTTCACCCCCATGGAAGTGCGCTGGTATTTCCACAAGGAAATCGGCGACGTGGACAAATCAATTTTGAAAGCAGGTAATTCTTTATGATCGATATTTTAGAAGACTGGATCGTCGACAGCGTTCCTTCCCATGAAGATTTCTTTACAAG
>JAFUQN010000133.1 GCA_017472365.1 Bacillota bacterium | reverse complement strand
CGTTCCACAGAGAAATCCTCCCCGTAGATCCGTTCACCCAGTTTCGTGTAGCGGATCCCCTTGATTTCTTCCTTTGAAAGATCCGGAACGTTCACATTCATGATCCAGCGTGTGGTATTTTCCTGGAGCGTCCGCTTACAAACGCTGGGAACCAGCGTTTCAAATGCCTCGAAGTGGGTCGCATCGTGATCACAGACGGAGAACGCCACCGACGGGATTCCGCAGATGATCCCTTCCAGCGCCGCCGATACCGTCCCGGAGTACAGGACGTCACTTCCCAAATTAGAACCCATGTTGATCCCGGAACAAACCAGATCCGGTCGCTTTCCCTCCAGACTCATCAGACGGATCCCGGCTTTGACGCAGTCCGCCGGCGTTCCTGAGCAGGACCAGGCAGCTTTCGTATCTTCAAAAGCTTCTTCCTTTAACAGCACCGGATCACGAAGGGTGATCCCGTGACCGGCCGCCGTTCTCTGACGGTCCGGCGCACAGACATACAGATCCGCCTCCGGAAATCCCTTATGCAGATACTTCACCAGCTCGTGGATCCCCAGAGCTGTGATTCCATCGTCGTTGACGATCAATATATTCATGGGCTTTATCTCCTTATTCAACTTCTACAACGACGCGAAGCGTCTTTGTTATTAGTCATTGTATCAAAAAAAGCTGCGTCCGTAAAGGACGCAGCTGATTGCTGGAGAGTGGGACGTCGGAATATGGTTGTACACCGAACAAGGAGAGAAATTGCTGGTTACTATATCAAAACTCTCCCCGCCATTGCCATTTCCCAGCAACAAAAAAGTAAACCGCCCACTTAACCGAATGGGCGGTTTGTTTCATCAGTTCATATCGGACTAACCATTTATCGATAGTCTATTTCTTTTCTCTCCACGCTTCCAGATTTCTTCGAATCGCTTTCTCCTGCATATCCTGATAGAATTCGAAATATCTCTTTCCGCGTTCCGCATTGGCTCCTGTCGGATCTCCCCAAACACCGATTTCACTGACGGCATCGACACCTTTGCGGAAAAAGCGGTCCAAAATTTCATCTGTGATCGCTCCAACATATCCTTTCTGAAGCTTTTCCTTTCTGACATAAGCCTCATCGAACAACATCATCTCAGAGGTTTCCCAATCGCAGGCATGCCCGCCGCAAGTTCCGACCGGAAGGCCTTCCAACTGTTCCATTTGAATCAAAATCGCATCCAGATCATCTGCGCTGCATCCGGAAACGATACAAACCTCTGGATGTTTCATCGCCAGTTCTTCCGTAGCCTCAGCCAACGCACCGTAATTTCCTCCATGGGAGGATGTCAGGATAATCGTTCGGAATCCATGTAGAATATAAGCCTCTACATAATCCTCGACTACACCCTTAAATACTTCAGGGCGAAGTGTTATACTTCCGGGAAAATGCATGTGGTGCTGTGATAATCCCGGCCGGATTACCGGAGCCACTAAGGTATTTCCTAAACGCTTCGCCAAGTCGATCCCTTCGGCATACCCGCGGACCGTATCTGTGATTTCAGGAAGTGCCGGTCCATGCTGTTCCACCGATGCTGCGATGATCAGCACAGTATCCATTCCGTTTTTCATCGCTAACTCGATTTCCGGCCAGGTCATTTCCTCTAAAAGAACTGTTTTCATTAGAACAGTCCTGCAGTCACTGCGAAGTTCAGAAGCAGCTTGACACCGTAGAACAGGATGACCAGACCGCAGACGATGTTGATTAGACGCAGAACCTTGTCGTTCAGCTTCGCACCGAACAGGTGAGTCAGTGTGGACAGACCCAGCCACCAGGTAGCGGAAGCGCAGGATGCGCCTAAAATGAACATACTGGAGTCAGCAGGCGGTAAGGATGCGCGGAACGCACCAAACAGTAAAGAACCGTCGATCAGCGCCTGGGGATTGAACCAGGTAACGACACAGGCCATGGAAATGACCTTTTTCAGCGGCATGTTTACGTCCTTTCGCTCCATGCTCCCCTTGGCCAGCGCCAGGGTAACACCCATGTATACCAGAACCAAACTTCCGATCAGCATGATTGCCATCTTCAGAAGATTGAAGCGGTCCATCAGCGCGCCGACGCCGAAGAAACAAGCCAGCGCCAGGGTGATGTCGAAGAACATGACGATGAACGCGGTCTGATATACACGCTTGGTAGGCTGTGTCAGACCGGTATTGATGACGAATAAATTCTGGGATCCGATGGGCGCCACGTAAGCCAGCCCGATGGAGAAGCCCTGTAAGAAGTACATCATAGTGGTGTGATTCCTTTCTCGTAATTGCAATATCTCTCGACCTTTAGAATATCATGTTTTGGAGACGTTGTACACCTCATTTTCCGGCAACCGTGTCGCTTCGCGACACTCTCGCCCCTACAGGCCGAGACATTCCCCCAAAACTTCGCCGATGGGATCGTGGATCACCAGATCCGCCTGGTCATCGTACGGAGTCACCGACTTGTTGATCAGGACCAGGTTCTTTCCGTGGAAGTAGCGGATCAAACCTGCGGCCGGATAAACCACCAGCGATGTCCCCCCGATAATCAGTGTATCTGCCTTGGCAATGGCGTTCACCGCACCGGTGATACAGCCATCATCCAGCGATTCTTCGTACAGAACTACTTCCGGTTTCACCACGCCGCCGCATTTTTCACAGTGGGGAACGTAACCGTCACAATTTTCCGGATCCATGATGTAATCCAGATCGTAGAACGTATGGCACTTCATGCAGCGGTTTCTCAAAACTGATCCGTGGAGCTCGTAGACGATCTGACTTCCGGCCATCTGATGGAGCCCGTCGATGTTCTGGGTCACCACCGCCTTCAGCTTTCCCATTTCCTCCAGCTTCGCCAAAGCGATGTGCGCCTTGTTGGGCTTCACGCCGTCGCAAATCAGGTTGTTCTTATAATAATCATAGAACGTTTCCATGTTCCGCATGAAAAACGTGTGGGACAGCATCTCTTCCGGCGAACGGCCGTAATTCTGCTGGGCGTTATACAGACCGTTTTCCGAACGGAAGTCCGGGACACCCGATTCTGTGGACACCCCTGCACCGCCGAAAAATACAATATTCTGGCTTTCATCTAATATCTTTTTTAACTCTTCGTACATTCCTATCCCTCCCTTGGAGCTCCGATAACCACGCTTCTGATTTTCTACGCATTAACATTATTTATGGAGTTGTTTTAACGCTAATCCAATCAACTGATCCGCTTGATCTGCCATGAACAGCGGAATATTTAATACATCATCATCCAACTTTAGATTGTCCAAAGAGAATCGTACACGAAGTTTAACCTTATCCGGAAACAGTTCCTTGAACTTCTTTAAACTCTTACTGGTGGTGTTGGCTTCAGATTTCACTTCCACCGGAAAGATATCGTTCTCCCTCTGAATCAGAAAATCTACTTCATACGGCGGATTGTTCTGTGTCCAGTAGCGAGGAATCACTTCAAACTGAGTAACCAACGTTTGTAACACAAAGTTTTCGGTCAATGCACCTTTAAACTCCGTGAACAGTCGATTCCCCTCGCCAAAAGCTGTCGGTGCTAACTGTGCAAGGCGACGCAGAAGGCCCACATCTACCAGATAAATCTTAAAAGCGGATAAATCATCATATGCCGCAACCGGAAGTCCGGGAGCAGTACTTCGATAAATCTTATGAAGCAGCCGTGCATCTACCAACCACTGCAGTGCATCCTCATATTCGCGAGCTCTTGCACCTTCTTTTACAACTTTATAAATGAATTTTTTATTTTCCCTCGCCAACTGTGAAGGGACAGACTTCCAGACCATAGAAATCTTTGAAAATTCCGTAGGATTGGGATGTTTTGCAAAATCACGTTCATAGGCTCCGATAATATCCGACAGAACCTCCTGCATCGCCGAAACATCGCGAGCTTCCGTCCACATACGAACAGATTCCGGCATCCCCCCTGTAACATAATACATCTTTAGTTTTTCATATAGCGGATTGAAAAACGCATCAGGAATCGGTTCAATCTTATCCACTTGTTCCAGATATGCGGCCAGGTTATCATCACCATTCGCAAGCAAAAATTCCGAGAACGTCATGGGGTCGATCTGCATAAAATTGACTTTTCCCACCGGGAAAGAGGAAGGCTTCGCCAGAGCGATTCCCAACAGCGATCCCGCACAGGCCACATGATACAGTGGAGCATTTTCGCAGAAATATTTCAAGGAATTAATGACCTTGGGACAGTCCTGTACTTCATCAAAGATGATAAGTGTCTTTTCCGGCAATATCTTCTGACCACTGGCCAGCATCAGATTCTGCAGAATACGTTCCACATCCTTAGTGGTCTCGAAAAACTGTTTGTATTCTTCATTTTCATCAAAGTTAAAATATGCCGTGTTTTCGTAATAACGACGGCCGAACTCTTTCAAGATCCAGGTCTTACCCACCTGTCGTACTCCTTTTATAATCAAAGGCTTACGATAGGGAGAATTCTTCCATTTCACCAATTCTTTTATAATCGATCGCTCCATACATTCACCTCCCCACGCTTTTATTATATGTCACGAGTTTAAAACATACAATCAATTTTCACATAATTATATGTATTTTTGTGACTTTCATCACACTTTTATGTATTTTTATGTTCATACCTGCATCTCCGTCAGATGGTTCCAGTATTTCTTCGGTAGGAAATTTCTCTGACACCGCGGATTTGTCCGTTCTTTGATGGCGATGCTTTCAAAGTAATGTTTCCACAGTGCCCGGTAAAATTCTTCACCCTGGGCCAGCTGGACCGTTACGTCCTTTGCCAGCGGTGCAATGTACCAGTCTCCTCCGGCAGCGAAGATTGCCTTTTCGCGCTTTACATCGTGGATGATGAACGGTTCCGCCTGGTACCGTTCCAGAAAATGATCCGCCAAAAGTTCCAGAAGATCATTATCCGGTTCTAAAGACGCATAAAGGACATCACGGTTTCCCTTGATCACCGAAAACCGCAGAATTCCCAGATACCGGTGACGCTCGTTGTAGATTCTCTTTTCGATCTCCTGAACCCCGAATACATCCGGATGGCCATGCATATTGTTGAAGCCCCGGCCCTGTTTAAATCCGAAGACCAGATAGCGCAGAAGACGCATTTCTTTGTCCGGAAAATTGGAAAGATACGCCAGATAACTGCGCCTCAGTGTGAATTCTCCCAGCTTCTTTTCCATTGCTTCGTACACGCGGCGCGCCTTATCTTCATCGGTTTTTACGCGATAAACCTTTCCGAACAGACTGGTCTGGTATTCCCCTTCACGGAAGATTCCTGTGGCTTTTTCCACGTAGTAATGTGCATACACGCAGCACAATAATCCCATGTATGTTCCATCATACAGATAATCCATGCACATTTCCTCCTTCTGTTCCATCCGTTCCAAATCCGCCGCTGAACATGGAAAGCTGAACACCGTCCCGGTGGTCCGACAGCTTCCCGCGGATCACGTCCGCCCGATCGTCTTTGATCCGGACTCCCTGCGGTATGATCATCCCGTCCCCCAGCAGCGGTCGTACCCGTTCCGGCTCCGGATCGATGTCACCATAATACTTTCCACAACAGGTGATGAAATACTTCGCCCGTTTCACCACCACGCCCATCTTTTTCAGATCATCGAACTTCACAGCAGCCATCTTCCGATGCCGTACGATCCGCATGGCTGACACATTCCCGATCCCCGGAATTCTCAAAAGCTCTTCCATGGACGCCTTGTTGATTTCCATGGGAAAGAGCCGGATGTTCCGCAGCGCCCAGCTAACCTTAGGATCTACTTCCATATCCAGATTCTCGTGCTTTTCATCCACGATCTCGTCCGCTTCAAATCCATAAAACCGCAATAGCCAGTCCGCCTGATACAACCGGTGTTCTCTGGCCAGCGGCGGTGCCGTAAACACGTCCGGAAGCTTCGGTGACTGAACCACCGGGATATAGGCACTGAAATACACGCGTTTCATAAAAAACGTCTTATACAGTCCCTCGGACATCTTTAAAATGTGGCGGTCCGTCTCCGGCGTCGCCCCGACAATCATCTGTGTCGTCTGTCCCGCCGGCGCAAATTTCTCTTTGTATGTCCGCAGTTCTCCGTACCTCGCCGCTTCTTCCCTGGCCATCACCGGCAATCCTCCCGCCGCCCGAACGGCGGTCGGGTCTGCCCCCGCCAGTTTCACGGGGTCCAGCTGGCCGCCCTGGGGATTCAAATAGCTGAGATCCTGACCACGGTACTTCACGGTGGAAAACTTATTTCCACCGCCCTTCAGCGTCTTCTGCTCCGCCATGGTTTCGGTGATTTGTTTCATCGGAAGGTAGATCCCTTTCGGTTTTTTCTGCGGCGCCAGCAGAGCCAGGCTTTCATCGCTGGGCAATTCGACGTTGACGCTGAGACGATCGGCCAGAAGGCCGATCGCGTTCACCAGTTCCGGCGAAACACCGGGAATAATTTTGGCGTGAATATATCCGAGAAAGCCGAATTCTTCTCTCAAAATCCACAGTGCTTCGTGGATTTTTTCCGCCGTATGATCCGGCGACACCTCCACCGCAGAACTCAAAAAGAGCCCTTCGATGTAATTTCGCCGGTAAAACTCCATGGTCAGTTCCGCCAGTTCTCTCGGCTCAAAGGACGCTTTCTCTGTTCCTCCGGACCGCCGGTTTACGCAATACTCACAATCGTACACACACTTGTTGGTAAATAAGATTTTCAGCAGAGAAATGCACCGTCCATCCGCCGCCCAGCTGTGACAGATCCCCGCCTCCGCGGCGCTCCCCAACTTTCCCTTCTGGCCGCTTCTGGCTGTACCGCTGCTGGAACAGGACACATCGTACTTCGCACTGTCCGCTAAAATCTTCAATTTTCTCATGGCTTCGTCCATCCGGAACATCCATCTCGCCTCCCTGTTGTCCGCACTCCTCCCACACCCTGCAAAAGCGCGAACGTATGTTCGTTTTTATTCTACTCCATTTGAACAAAATGTTCAATCTGTATTTTATGGTAGCAGACAATCTGTCCAATAAACTTCTCCAAATCCATTGATGTAATCCATTCATAGAGAGGTAACCCATTTTCGCAGTTCAGTTTTACCGACTTGCCCGAAAAATTAGAGGAAAACCAATACTTTTTAATATTTCCCTCTAAGTTTTCATGATCTTCATTTCCATTTTAGGATATATATGTAAATTTTATTAATGACAACGTAGAAAAGCAGGTGTTTTTAAGGATTTTTCTGCATAAAATGAGTTCTAATATCTTCTAATCACCCGGAAATTAAAAAATATTTACCAGAAAACGCGTTTAATTCCAAATTTTTAGAGAAAAAACAGGGCCGGCGGATGCCGGCCCTGATCGGTGCACCGCCGGTCAGGCGGTGGTTGCCACATTCATAGCCTATTTGCGATAAACGACCTTGCCGCCAACCATGGTCAATTCAGGCTTGATGTCCTTGATTTCCATGGGATTGCAAGTGAAGATATCCTTATCCAGAAGAATCATATCAGCGTAGTAGCCAGCCTTGATTCTTCCCTTCACGTCTTCGCGGAATTCATGGTATGCGCTTTCGATGGTGTATGCGTCCACAGCAGTGGTCACGTCCACACATTCAGAAGGTACGAAACAGCCGTCCGGATCCTTCGCCGGATCCAGGCCCTGAACTCCCATGTAGCTGCCCTTCAGGTCCTTACGGGTCACTGCCGCGTAGATACATTCGAAGGGGTTACAATCTTCTACGGGAGAGTCGGTACCGTAGGAAGCGCGGATATCCATCTTGGCCGCAGTTCCGAAAGCGTAGGTCTGAACGGCCAGCTCTTCTCCGCATCTGGGAACGACCGCATACTGGTCGATGGGCAGGAACGCCGGCTGATAAGCAATCAGCGTGTTGGTTCTCTTAATTTCATCCATCAGCCCCTGATCGGTGATCTGACAGTGAATGATGCTGTGACGGTTGGGATTTTCTTCGCCGCCGTTGGCCTTTTCGAATACCTTCAACATGCGTTCGATGGCATCGTCACCAATGCAGTGGATCACAGCCTGCATTCCGTGTTCCTGAGCGATATCCACCAGAGTCTGGATGTATTCGTCAGTATCGGTTTCCACGCCGTAGTTATCCGGGTCGTCAGCGTAGCCGTTTCTCATCATCGCGGTACGCGCACCTAACGAACCGTCCTTCAGGATCTTCAGCGGACCGTAAGTCAGGCGGTCATCGTACAGAGATCCCAGGAAGTCTTCGCTTTCGCAGTGAGCCTTCAGCGCTTCCGGCGACTTGAAGCTCAGCTGGCCGCGGTAACGCAGGAGACCGTCGCCTTCTTCATAGACTTCCTTCATAATATCGTAGCAGATCTGATAATCGAAGATTTGACCGGCGTCGTTGGACTGAACGGAAGTCAGCCCCACAGACACCGCATATTCCATCGCCTTCTTGAAGGCGGTCTTGTACTGTTCCTTGGTGAAATCAGGCACAGCGTCGCGGGCGATGAATCCGGCCTTTTCGCACAGATAACCGTTGGGAGTCACGCCGTCTTCTTCTAAGATCACGTCGCCGCCTTCCACCTTGTTGTTTTCCGGAGTAATACCCACCATTTCCATGGCCAGCGTATTGGCTGCACTGGAGTGGCCGCAGGCTCTTGCCAGAACCACAGGTACGGTGGTCGAGATTTTGTCCATATCGTGTCTGTCGGGAAGACGACCATCCCAGTTTTCCCATTTATCCTGGTTCCAGCCCATGGCATACAGCCCCTTGGCATCCGGATTTTCTTCCAGGTACTTCTTACACATATCGATCATATCGTCGATGTTCTTCGCTTCGCCCAGAGCCGGTGTCATCTTCACCTTACCAAGGAACATCAGGTGCATGTGGGAGTCATTCAGACCCGGTAACACGGTCTTTCCCTCACAATCGATACGTTCTGCATCTCCCGCAGCTGCCAGGACTTCTTCATTGGAACCTACCATCTTGATGATTCCGTCTTCCTGTAATACCGCTTCCGCAAACACGTCGCGTTCCACGTATACCTTACCATTGTATAATACTGTTTTCGCCATGTTGTCCTCCTTTTCGCCGTTTTCTCCGGCAACCGCCCCTTCCGGTGCTCATTATCTACAGAATACCTTCTCTTTCACAGCATTGTCAATCATCTTCAAACCAAGTATAATAATAATAGTAATCATGGATTTGTCAGAGGCTCGTCCTCTGCACCGGGAGGTAACATATGAATAACTTCACATATTCCGTACCCACCACGGTACACTTCGGAAAAGGACAGATTTCCAAACTACCTGAATCTGTCAAAGAGTTCGGCAATCGCGCGCTCCTGGTTTACGGCGGCGGCTCCATCAAAAAGAACGGCGTCTACGACGCCGCCACCGCTCTGTTACAGGAACATGGGATCGAGTACTTTGATCTGGACGGTGTAGAGCCGAACCCCCGCGTGGAAACGGTTGCCCGTGGTGTAGCACTCTGCCGCGAACGCAAAATCGACGTCATTATCGCTCTCGGCGGCGGTTCTACCATTGACTGCGCCAAAATGGTGGGGATCAGCGTCAACTACGAAGGTGATCCCTGGGATTTGATCATGGATCCGACCCTGGTTCCGACGGACACACTGCCCATTATCGCCGTTCTGACCTTAGCCGCCACCGGTTCCGAAATGGATCCCGTGGCTGTTATCAGCAACATGACACTGAACCGGAAGCTTTCCATCAACAATCCTGCCATGCGTCCTAAAGTAGCCATCATGGATCCGGAATACACGTTCAGCGTTTCCAGATACCAGACTGCGTCCGGTACAGCTGATATCATGAGTCATACACTTGAATCGTTCTTCAGTCCGGTTCCGGGTTCCTATCTCCAGCGCCAGTTCTGTATCGCCCTTCTGAAGACCTGCTTCAAGTATGGTCCCATCGCTCTGGAAGAACCGAATAACTATGAAGCCCGCGCCAATCTGATGTGGGCCGGAAGCTGGGCTATCAACGATACGCTGAAAAAGGGAAATGAAATCGGCTGGTCTGTTCACCCCATGGAACACGAACTGTCTGCGTATTACGACATCACCCACGGTGTGGGTCTGGCAATCCTGACTCCCCACTGGATGAGAGCCGTTCTCAGCGAGGACACCGTGAACCGTTTCGTCACTTTGGCCACAGAGTTGTTCGGTTTCGATGCATCGCTTCCGGCCATGGAGTTGGCCGACATGACCATCAAGGCCACTGCCGACTTCCTGTTCCATACTCTCGGCCTTCCCTCCACGCTGCGTGAAGTAGGGATCGACGAGACTT
>JAFUQN010000132.1 GCA_017472365.1 Bacillota bacterium | reverse complement strand
GTACCGAACCTGACCTACCACTCCATCATCGGTCTGATTGGCTAATGCGTATACAACACAACAACAGATAAATAGTGATACCGAAAAAAGATGCTGTTTTCACAGCATCTTTTTTCATATCACACTTATACAATGATTCCTTTTTTCGTTTTCATCCGGAACAACAGGCCGATGAATTCTTTATATACGGGAATAAAAATCCCGTCATTGATCATATCAAAAATCTCCTGTTCGGAAGCCCATTGAATATTCATGACTTCATCGTTAGGAACGTTGAAATTCCAGTTTTCTGAATCGACGACAGCGGTATAGATATCGTGGATGTGATTGTCATGATAGATGGAGAAGATTTTTACAAAACATTCCGGATCCAGGGAGATCCCCAGTTCTTCCCGCGTCTCGCGGACGATAGCCTGGAGGCTGGTCTCGCCGGAGGCGGTTGCCCCGCCGGAAGAAACGTCCCACATGGAGGGCCAGCCGGCCTTGGTGGACTGGCGCTGCTGGATCAGCATTTTATCTCCGCAGAAGATACACCCGAAGACTGTGAGAGTGCATAAATCTCCGGGAACTTTGGTTTTTCGTTCCATGGTTTGATTAGAGCGTACAAATTCATCGTGAAATAAAGAAAGCATTTCCATGGGGAACCTCCTGAATGTGATTTCTAAGATAATTGTAACACATCATTTCGGGAAAACTGAATACAAGCTCTATATTTTTGTGATATAATATTATGTCAAAATGTGCGCTGTTGAGTGATTTGCTTGAAAAGCGCAAAGGAACTATGAATTTGAGAGGGTAGACCATGGAAGATACAATTTCTGCAGTTGCCACAGCCTGGGGAGAAGGCGGGATCGGGATCGTAAGAATCAGCGGTCCGGAGGCAAAAGATGTTCTGGAACGCATCTTTATGCCCATAAAAAAGAAAAGAACCAAGGGTGAGGGCCTTCAGCCGGACAGTGTCGGTGAAACGATCGGAAGCCCCATCGAAAACCGCAGAATGACCTATGGAAAGATCATCGATCCGAGGGACGGAACCGTGGTGGACGAGGTTTTGGCTGTCTACATGAAAGCGCCCTACACATATACAACGGAAGATGTGGTGGAGATCAACTGCCACGGGAGCGTCGTCTCATTAAGAAAAACGCTGGCTCTGACGCTGGAACACGGTGCCCGTATCGCAGAACCTGGGGAATTTACAAAGAGAGCGTTCTTAAACGGAAGAATCGACTTGTCCCAGGCGGAAGCCGTTATTGACTTGATCCGCGCCAAGACTGACCGCGGTTTTGACGTGGCCATGGACCAGATGGAGGGGTCACTTTCCCGTGAAATCAAAGCCATCCGTGCAAAACTGATGGACGTTCTGGTGAACATCACCGTAAATCTGGATTATCCCGATGAAGATATTGAAGAAATTACCTACGATAAGCTGGACCGCGATCTGCGGGATATTGACAGAGATATCGACCGCTTATTGAATACGGCCAAGACCGGACGACTTCTTCGCGAAGGCCTCGCCGTGGCAATCATCGGTAAGCCCAACGTTGGAAAATCGTCGCTGATGAACCGGTTTTTGAGAGAATCGAGAGCTATTGTAACGGATATTCCGGGAACAACGCGTGACGTCATCGAAGAATCCATGAGTTTACGCGGAATTCCGGTAAAGCTGATCGATACTGCAGGAATCCGGGAAACCGATGATATCATCGAAAAAATCGGGATCGAAAAGAGTATGGATGCGTTCAATCGTGCTGATCTCGTCATCTTCGTTCTGGATGGAAGCCGTGAATTGAGCGAAGAAGACCGTGAGATTGCGGAACACATCGAGGGAAAGAAGACGCTGGTTCTGGTGAATAAGGCGGACTTAACTCAAGTGATCACCGAAAAACAGATCAAAGCTCTGAACCCGGAAAGCCATGTGATTTTCACCTCCATGGAAAGCGGCGAAGGTCTGGATCTGGTGGAGGATCACATTTACGATATGGTTTATGGTGGACAGGTGAAGCAGGAAAACGGCCTGATTGTAACCAATGTCCGTCACAGTGACCTGATGAAAAAAGCAAAGGACGAAATCGAAGCTGCCATCTTCATGTGCGGCGGCGGAGAAGCGTTGGATTTTCTGGAAGTCAACGTTCGTCAGTGCTTTGAATATTTAGGAGAAATCATCGGCGAAGCCGTCAGCGATACCATCATCGATGAGGTATTTGCACGGTTCTGCTTAGGAAAATAGAGGAATGACTATGAATTACTTTACCATGGGAGAATATGATGTCATCGTCATCGGCGCAGGTCATGCCGGCTGCGAAGCCGGGCTTGCTGCGGCAAGAATGGGAATGAAAACGCTTCTGCTTTCCATCAATTTGGAAGCCGTGGCAATGATGCCCTGTAATCCGTCCATCGGCGGAAGCGGAAAGGGTCACTTGGTCCGCGAAATCGATGCGCTGGGCGGCGAAATGGGGATCAATATCGATAAGACATTTTTACAGAGTAAGATGCTGAATACGGCCAAGGGTCCGGCAGTCCACTCCCTGAGAGCTCAGGCGGATAAGGAACAGTATCATCTGGAAATGAAGAAAACCATTGAAAATCAGCCGAATTTGGACCTGAAACAGGGGGAGGTCGTGGATCTGATCATGGAAGACGGCGCTGTGAAGGGCGTCAAGATGAGAACCGGCGCGCAGTATTTGGCAAAAGCCGTGATCCTCTGTACCGGAACCTTCCTGAGAGGTAAGATCTTTATTGGTGAATCTGCCTTTGACAGCGGTCCCAACGGCCTGGCTCCGTCCATGGAACTGGCGTACAATTTAAAGGAAAAGGGATTAAAACTGCGTCGTTTTAAGACCGGTACACCGGCCAGATGTCTGGGAAAGAGCCTGGATTATTCCAAGATGACGGAACAGAAAGGCGATGAAGTGGTCGTACCGTTCTCCTTTATGAACGAAACGCTGGATAAGGAACAGGTTTCCTGCTGGCTGACGTATACTAACGAAAAGACCCATGAAGTGATCCGTGCCAACTTCCACAGATCGGCACTGTTCGGCGGTCAGATCGAAGGTGTTGGTCCCAGATACTGTCCGTCCATCGAAGATAAAATCAACCGTTTCGCGGATAAAGAACGCCATCAGACATTCATTGAACCGGAAGGTCTGAACACCGACGAAATGTATATCCAGGGGATGTCCTCCAGCTTACCGGAAGACGTTCAGGATGCGTTCTACAGAACCATTCCCGGTCTGGAAAACCTGGAAATCGTTCGTCCGGCCTATGCCATCGAATACGACTGCATCGATCCTTTGGAACTTTTGACATCTCTGCAGCACAAATCCATTCCGGGCTTGTTCTGCGCCGGTCAGTTCAACGGCAGCTCCGGATATGAAGAAGCAGCCGCACAGGGGCTGATTGCCGGGATGAACGCGGCGCTGTGGATCCAGGGCCGTGAACCGTTCATTCTGGACCGAAGCGAAGCCTACATCGGCGTTCTGATCGACGACCTGGTGACCAAGGGAACCAACGAACCGTACCGAATCATGACATCCCGTGCGGAATACCGTCTTGTTCTGAGACAGGACAACGCGGACCTGCGTCTGACGGAACGTGCGTATGAAGCCGGTCTCGTCAGTGAAGAACGGTATGCGAGATTCAAGAAAATCAAAGAAGACGCGGAAAAGGAAATCGAACGTCTGTCCAATAAAGAAGTGATTCCGTCGCAGGTAAATTCTTTCCTCGAATCTGTGGGAAGTACACCGCTGCAGAATAAGTCCACACTGGCAGAACTGCTGAAGCGTCCGGAACTGAACTATGCCATGCTGGCAGAGATCGATCCGGAACGTCCGGAACTGTCTCGTCACTCCCTGACACGTGTGGAAGTTTCCATCAAATATGAGGGATATATTACGAAACAGTACCAGCAGATCGAGAAATTCAAGCGCCTTGAAACGAAGAAGCTGGATCCCGATTTCGATTATCAGTCTCTGGACGGTCTGAGAATCGAAGCAAAGCAGAAATTATCCCAAATCAAGCCCCTGTCCGTGGGACAGGCATCACGTATTTCCGGCGTATCTCCGGCGGATATCAACGTATTGTTGATCCATTTGGAAAAAATGCGCCGCAGAAAGCCGGAGGAGGTATAAAAAATGAAGCATTTGAAAGAAGCTGTGGCCTCTCTGGGAATGGAGCTTTCGGAAGAGCAACTGCGCCAGTTTGAAGCGTATCGCGCCGGTGTTCTGGAATGGAATGAAAAGGTGAACCTGACGGCAATCACCGATCCGGAAGAATTTGAAATGAAGCATTTTGCTGATTCGGTGATGTCGGCCGGTTCTGATATCATGAAGAATGCGAAGAAGATCATCGACGTGGGTACCGGCGGAGGATTTCCCGGAATTCCCCTGGCGATTTTATTTCCGGATAAGCAGTTCACTTTGATGGACTCTCTGGGAAAGAGAATCAAAATTATTGAACAGTTAGCAAAAGAGATTGGAATCAAAAATGTTGAATTAGTTCACGCTCGTGCAGAAGATTTAGCAAAAAAGAAAGAATACAGAGAACAATATGATGTTTGTGTTTCTCGCGCAGTTGCAAATTTAGCAACTCTTTCTGAATATTGTATTCCATTTGTAAAAATAGGCGGATATTTCGCTCCGTATAAAACAGCGGCTGCGGAAGAAGAAATTCTGGAAGGAAAGAAGGCATTATTTATTTTGGGCGGCCATCTGGAAAGCGTTTCGGAGTTCAGTTCCGCAGAATTGGATCACACAATCCTTTGGATCAAGAAAGTGAAGATGACCCCGGTGAAATATCCGAGAAAAGCTGGGACTCCGTCGAAGGAACCTTTAAAATAGGTTCCTTTTTTCAAATCGGGAGGTGTAGATATGAATTTATTGATTAAAAATGCGATGATCGTGGACGGGACCGGAGCACCGGCCTATCGTGGAACGGTGGGAGTCAAGGATGGTAAGATTCATTTGAATCAGATGTTGGAAGATGCTCAGGTGATCGATGGGGAAGGACTGTATGTAGCTCCGGGATTCATCGATGCCCATTCCCACGGAGATGGAATTTACGGAACGGACTACGGTCAGCTCTGTAAAACCTCTCAGGGAATCACCACAGAAATCTGTGGACAGTGCGGTTTTTCCTTCTATCCGGTGGCTCCGGAGACACTGGGACAGCTTCAGCAGTTTCTGACGCTTTTTACCAATGAATTTTCGGATGAAATGGATCAGTGGACCAGTTTTTCTGCGTACAAAAAATACATGGAAACCGTACCGCTGACCTGCAACACCGCCATCCTCACCGGGCACGGAACGCTGCGCGTCGCCGTCATGGGAAATGAAAACCGGAAACCTACGGAAGAAGAACTGGAACGAATGAAAGCGATGCTGAAAGAAGCCATGGACAACGGCTCCATCGGTCTCAGCACCGGACTGATCTATCCGCCGGGAAGTTTCTCTCACATTGACGAAATCGTTGAGCTGGCGAAGGTGATTGCCCCGTACGACGGAATTTACGCATCACATATGAGAAATGAATCCGGCGACGTGGTCGAATCGGTGAAGGAAGCGCTGGAAGTCGGCCGGAGAGCCGGTGTCAGAGTTCAGATTTCCCATCACAAGGCACTGGGAAAGGATAACTGGGGCCTGAGCAAAGAGACGCTTCGTCTCGTTTCGGAGGCAATCGCCTCAGGCCAAAATGTCACCATCGATCAGTATCCTTATGAAGCCTGCATGACACACTTCAATGTTTTGATTCCGCCAAAGTATTTTGATGGTGGAATGGATTGTTTACTGGAGAGATTACGAGATCCGCAGATCCGGGAACAGATGAAGCAGGAGATGATGGCGAAGGACGGTGGGTTCGACAGTTATTACAGAAACTGCGGCGGCTGGGACGGCGTGTTCATTTCGGTGCTCCCAAAAACTCCGAAATATGAAGGAATGTTCGTAACAGAAGCTGCGGAGCGCATGGGAAAGGATCCTTTCGAAGCGTACTTCGACCTGGTTTTAGAAAACCGTGCAGAAGGCAGTGGAATCTATTTCAGTATCGGTGAAGAAGATCTCTGCCGGATCATTTCCGATCCCAATACTGTGGTGGGGACCGACGGTCTCTGTAAGGCCATGGATGAAAAGGGACATCCCAGAGCCTGGGGAACGTTCCCGCGCGCAATCAACTATTTCCATAAAGAAAAGAAACTGATGTCCCTGGAAGAAATCATCCGGAAAATGACATCTCTTCCGGCAGAACGTTTGAATCTGACTTCGAAGGGAATCATCGCTGAAGGAATGGATGCAGATCTGGTGATTTTCGATTATGAAAAGCTGCACGACCGTGCTTCGTATCAGAATTCCAATCAGGTAACGGATGGAATCGAATACGTAGTCGTCAACGGAGAAATCGTGTACAAGGATCTGAAATTGACCGGTGTGTATCCGGGAAAGCTGATCCTGCGCGAAAAATAAAGATATGGGTGAAGTTATAATGAAGTATCATGAAACTTTAGATCGAGGCAGTGAAATCGAGAATCGCCTTAATGAACTGGGGAAAATTTCCGATACACCCGGAGTACCGGGGATCTGGCGGGCAATCCTGACGGATTCCGATTTCCGTGGGAAATCTCTGATCCGCAGCTGGATGGAAGAAGCGGGGCTTAACGTTCGGGAAGATGTGTTTGGAAATTTGATCGGTCGCCTGGAAGGCGAAGTTCCGGAGACGATCATGGTGGGTTCTCACGTAGATACGGTGAAAGATGGTGGAAAGTACGACGGCGCCTGCGGTGTGGTGACGGCTATTGAAGCTGTGGGCGCGTTGGTAAAGAATGGCTGGAAACCGTATTATTCCGTAGAAGTAGTAGGGATTGAAGAAGAAGAAGGAAGCCGATTCGATCTGTCCTATCCGGGAAGCTACGCATTGGTTGGAAAGCTCTCTCCGGAAGAACTGGCAATCTGTGATGAAGAGGGAACTGCGCTGAAGGATCTGATGGAAGAGCGGGGTTATGACTGGAAAAACATTGCAAAAGCAGATGTCAGAAGCTATGTAAAAGAATTTATGGAACTTCACGTAGAACAGGGGGCGGTTCTGGATCGGGAAGGCCTGTCCATCGGATTAGTGGAAAATATTACCGGCATGGTGGATTTTGATGTAACCGTTCACGGAGAGCAGAATCACGCAGGGACAACGCCGATGTATCTTCGAAAGGATCCTATGGTAAAGACTGCGGAATTGATTTTGAAACTGACGGAAGCGGTGAAGTCTATTTCTTCAACCGGGGTTATCACGTTTGGTGAGATGCAGCTCCATCCGGGTGTAGCTAACGTGATTCCCGGAAGCGTTCATTTTATCGTCGATATGCGAGACGGAAACAGGGAGGCACTTCTGAAAGAAGAATCGGCGGTAGCTGAAATTTTGAGTGCTGCGTCCGGTGATGGATTTGATGTGGAATTTAAAATGTATAATCATGAAGATCCCGTCCCCATGGATTCTGTATTAGTAGATGATTTGGAACGCTGCGTTCAGGAAGCATCGATTCCGTACAAGCGGATGAACAGCGGTGCCGGGCATGACTCCATGATCATTGCCTGGGAAATTCCCACTTGTATGATTTTCATCCCCAGTGTCAATGGAATCAGCCATTCACCGAAGGAATACACGAAGCCGGAAGATTTGGGTCGCGGTTGTGAAGTCCTTGGAAGGATGTTAGTGAAGAGAGCAAGCGAAAAATAGAATAACTGGATCGGATTTGTTGGAAAACCCTCGTAAGCATCGCTTTCGGGGGTTTTTTGACGAACGAATCTTGTTTTCCCCGGAAATGAGGGGTGTTACAATCGAATCATAAAATAATATAAAAATGATGATCTGCGTCACAGATACCTATACTGACTCCGTTACTGTTCTCGTCGCAGAGGATCGTCGGATTTCCTGATTCAAGAAATCCGGGCGATCCTTAGCTGCTCCTGTGGAGGTAACTTCATCAGTTTTGATATTTATAACGCAGTTGGTTCCTTTTATTTTTTATAAATTGTATTTTTACGAGTTTTCCAGACGAAAACGCTCTAAAATTGATTTTAAAGAGTGGAATTTCTAAAAATGAAGAACGGGTCGAAAAGCGTGAAAAAGTCCGTGTAATCGAAAAATAGAAGGTCGAATTTTGAGGTATTTTTAATAAATTGTGTACAAAAAATAGAACAAATATGTTTTTTGTGAAAATCAAAACAGGGATGTAAAAGAGATTAAAAGTACAAGGGGGATAACAAGATGTTACAGTTAAAAAAAGGAAATCGCATGGAGCTGTCCGTGGAACAAATTTATGTGAATCCGGATCAGCCGAGAAAAATTTTTGAGGAAGAAGAGTTGGAAGAATTATCCAATTCCATTCGAGAATTTGGTGTGATCCAGCCGCTGTTGGTGACCAGAGGTGAGGATGGAAAATATTTACTAATCGCTGGGGAGCGACGGCTGCGGGCATCGAAGATGGTTGGACTGACAAAAGTACCGGTGGTGGTACGGGAGGCTGATGAAAAAGATGTGGCCTTGATTTCAATCATTGAAAATGTCCAGCGTGAGAATCTGAACTACATCGAAGAAGCGCTGGCATACCGGAGGCTTATGGAAGAATACGGTCTGACCCAGTCGGAAATCTCAAGAAAAGTGGGGAAGAAACAGTCCACGATTTCAAACAAGATCCGTCTCCTGATGTTACCGGAGGAGGATCAGCTTCTGCTGGCGAAGTATCATCTGACGGAACGCCACGCGAGGGCCTTGCTTCGGATCGAAGAGGATGAAGTAAGGAAGAAAATGATCCGACGGATCGGAGAGCACAATCTGAATGTCAAACAGACGGAGAAGCTGATTGAAGATTTTTTAAAACAGAAAGAAGAACAGCTTCGGAAAAAGGACAGAATGAAGTTCATTAATTATAAAATATATTTAAATTCTTTACGTCATGCGTACAATTCCATACGCGAAGTGGAGGGAAATGCATCATTTCATCAAAAAGATTGTGGAGATTATGTGGAAGTTTGTATAACAATACCGAAGTCGGGAAAGAAAATATATTGAAATTTCAACGTTTGTGCGGTGTTTTGCGTCGATTGTTTCACGTGAAACTCCGCACATTTTTTTAGAAAAAACGTGGTGTAAAATGATGAAATAGTATATAATAAAAAGGAACTGAAATGAGCATTCTACGGGAATGCAGAAAGAGTATAAGGTACCGCAGAATGCGAATGAGAAGTAGTAATTAAGGGGTGAACGATTTGGGAAAGGCAATTGCAATTTTTAATCAGAAGGGCGGCGTTGGTAAAACAACGACAAATATAAATCTGGCTGCCTGTCTGGCGCTGAAGGGAAAGAACATTCTGGTTCTGGACATCGACCCGCAGGGAAATACGACCAGCGGTATGGGGATCTCCAAGAAGGCCAACCACAAGACATGCTATGATATTCTGATCGATGACAGAATGGATCCGGCAGAAGCGATTTTACATACCGGGATCGAAGGCCTGGATATCATCGCCGGAAGTGTGGATATGGCCGGAGCAGAAATCGAACTGGTCCAGCTGGAAGGAAGAGAAAAGAGACTGAAGAAGGCTCTGGACAAAATCCGTGATAATTACGATTATATCTTCATCGATTGTCCGCCGTCTCTCGGTCTTCTGACCATCAACTCTCTGACTGCGGTGGACAGCGTATTGATTCCGATCCAGTGTGAATTCTACGCTCTGGAAGGGGTAAGCCAGCTGATGAGCACCATCGAAATGGTCAAGAAGAGCTTCAACAGAAATCTGGAAATCGAAGGCGTTATTCTGTCCATGTTTGACGGAAGAACCAACCTGTCCATTCAGGTCGTGGAAGAAGTAAAGAAATACTTTGGTTCCAAGGTATATACCACGATCATTCCGCGTAATGTAAGACTGGCGGAAGCACCCAGCTTCGGTCTTCCCATCAGTATTTACGATCCTAAGTCCAAGGGCGCGGAAGCGTATGCGGAATTCGCTGATGAATTCATCGAGGAGGCGGAAGGATTCTAATGGCAGCTACAAAGAGAAAAGGCGGGCTTGGAAGAGGTCTGAGCTCTTTATTTGAAGACGTTCCCGTCCATGTGGAGGAGTACGTAAAAACTGAACAAGCTGCAGAAGCAAAGGGTGAAAAGGGTGAAGTCGCAGGAGAAATCGTCTTTCTGGACATCAATGATATCAAGCCCAACGCCAATCAGCCTCGAAAAGAATTCAACGAGGAAAAGATCGAAGAATTGGCCAGATCCATTGAAATTCACGGTGTGATCCAGCCAATCATGGTCCGTCCTTTCGGTAAAGGATATGAGATCGTCGCCGGAGAACGACGCTGGAGAGCTGCCAGAAGAGCCGGTTTAAAGAAGATTCCTGCGATCATTCGCGAACTGGACGAACAGCAGAATATGCTGATCGCTATCATTGAAAACATGCAGCGTGAAGATCTGAATCCCATCGAAGAAGCCATGGCTTTGGAAGAAATGATCAAGACTTATGGACTGACACAGGAAGAAGTCTCTAAGAGCGTAGGAAAGAGCCGTCCTTACATTACAAACGCATTGCGTTTACTGAAACTTCCGGAAGAAGTCAGAGATATGGTCAGTGCAGGACAGTTGTCCGGCGGACACGCGAGAGCGATTGCCGGCCTCGGTTCGGAAGAGGATAAGATCACGGCAGCAAAAAAGGCTGTGGAACTGGGATGGTCTGTTCGTGAAATCGAAAATTATACCGGTAAGGCGAACAAGAAAAAGGACGCTAAGAAGAAGGCACAGGCGAGAAAAAAGAGAGATGACGTTCTGGCTGTGGAAGCGCAGATGAAAGAAGCGCTCGGTACCAAGGTAAAGATCCAGTATGGACCGAGAAAGGGTAAGATCGAAATCGAATATTACTCCAAGGATGAACTGGACCGTCTGGTGGAAATGATCATCAGTCTGAGACCGTAAAAATGCTGAAAACCTTGAAAAGTTAACATAAAAAGAGATATGTTTCACATGAAACATATCTCTTTTTTCAAAGAAATTTCAATGATTTCAGGTATTATATCCGGAATTCAGGCGGCTGGGACTTTGATGGATCGAAGAACTGTCCACCGGGGGAAGACAGGTTGAAATAGACTCTTGAATCTTCCGTGATTCCCCAGTCCTGGTTAGAACCAGTAGCTGCAATTTTATTGAAAGCTTCGCGGAACATGGTATTATGAGCTTCTTCGCGGTTTAAAAGGAAATCAATGGTTTCGCGGACACCGCTGTCATCGATCTGACGATACAGGTTCTGATATACCACTTTTGCGCGCTGTTCGCCTGCGATGTTGGAGAGGAGATCCGCAGCCAGATCACCGGTGGAGTCCAGGTATGCTGCGGTGAAAGGGAAGCCGGATGCATTGGTCAGCATCGGCGTCAGGCCGGTGAGAACATGGGGTTCCACATTGCCGATCACGGCGTTTTTGGCGTCAGGATCGTGGCCGTTCAGCTGGTTTACCAGCTCAGAAACCATTTCCATATGGCAGAGTTCTTCCGAGGCGATATCCAGAAACAGATCTTTGATTTCCGGGTCTTTGATCCGCATACTTTGGGCAAGATATTGTAAAGCACTGCGCAATTCGCCGCAGGGCCCGCCCAGCTGTTCCTGCATCAGAACAGCATAATTGGGGTTCGGTCGGTCGACACGAACCGGATGCAACATCTTTTTTTCGTGTTTGAACATGAGATTTCTCCTTTTCATTAATATGAGAGTCGATATCCGCAGACTGCGGAAGTATGATTTTAGTATTCCAAATGGATGGGGTTTTATCAGAAAAACACGAAGCAGCAATAGAGTAAGACAACAGGAGAAAACCATATGAAAAAGATTTTTTTGATCGACGGAGACAATAATATCAATTTAGGTCTCCGCGGAATCGAAATGCTGTCCGAAGATAATCATGTTATGATCTTCCACAGTAAGGCGATGGAAATTACGAAGTTTAAGAAGAAGCTGGCAGGTTGCCGTGCGCACATAGATTTTATCGAAAGTGTCCGCAGCGGTAAGAACTCTTTGGACTTCCAAATCACCACAGAGCTGGGCTTCTTATCTCACAACAAAGATCTGGAAGGGGCCTATATTATCAGCTGTGATAAGGGATACGACGCTGCAGTAGATTATGTGAAAAGCCGCTATTCCAGTAAATTCAAAGAACTGGACAGACGTGAATCAATTTTTGACTGCTTCCAGCTGGCATTTGCTTTGAAGGCGAAGACAAAGAACGAACTGAGCAGTGCACTGGTGAAGGAATACGGTCCGGAACACGGCTTACTGGTATATAATCATTTGAAGTCCCTGTTCGGTGATGCAGAGAAAGAAGTTACGGAAGAAGCCAAGGCCGATGTGAAGCTGATGGAAAAAGCTGAAAAGACTGTGGCAGAGGTCCAGAGCAAGGTGACGAAGACCGTGAAGAAGGTCAAGACCAAAGCGAAGCCGGAACGAAAAGCGAAGCCGGAGCCTGTGGAAATCATTTTCTCTGCAGATGAAATCCTGGTAGAAGAAGAAGCTCCGAATGCGGAGCACAAAACTAAGCAGGAAGTGAAGTCCACACGCGAACGCGGAAAAACTCGTCCGGAACGAAAGCCCCAGGCAGCAAAGGCCAGACGCGGTTCGGAAAAGAGCGCAGCTGTAGAAGAAAAACTGGGTGCTGTTCAGGAAACGATCCTGAGAGAAGGCTCTGCGAAGCTGGACGCAGCGGCAGAAGTGGTCGTAGAAAAAGTAGAAGCGGTGGTTCAGAAGGCTGAGGCTGTAAAACAGAAGGCTGAAGAAAAGGTGGAAACCCTGAAGGAGTATGATATTCCGCTTCGATTCGGATCCGTGAGAACCGATGAACAGAACCAGTCCTTCTACAAGAGTAAGGATCTGAGAAAGAAGACCAAACCCCAGGTGGAAGCGAAGGTCGAAGAAGACCACGTGGAAGCTGTTGTGGAAGTTCTCAATGAGGCCCGCCGCTCTGTGGAACATCGTGAAGAACGCAGAACTTCCGGACGGGAACGCGATGGACAGAGACGTTCCAGAAGGACCGAGGGGGAACGGAGTTCTTCTAAGAGAGAACCGGATCCGGAAGGAAAGGTTGTTCCCATGAAGCCGAGACGGGAAGAAATGCCAAAGCAGGGACCCGCGAAGGATGAATCGGTAAAGGATGCGGAAACTAAGGCGCCTGTTCAACAGAAACCTGCAGAAACCGTGAAGCCGGTGGAATCCACAAAACCTGCGGCTGTAAAGAGCGAAGCGATTGCTGTGAAGAAGGAAACAACGGCGAAGAAGAGCTCAGCTCCGGCGAAAAAAGCCTCCGGACAGAACCATGGCGGATTCTTCGGACGGATGTTTGGGAAGAAGAAATAAGAAAATGGAAATCAAATTTGCTTATGAGTACAGTGAAACAGTGAGGACATTGTTCGCGGAATATACGAAGATGCTTCTGGATACGCTTCCGTTCTTACAGAGCGCCATCCGGATGTATCGGAACTTCGGTTTTTATGAAATCGAAAGTTACAACAACAGTCCGATGGACACCTCAATTTATATGAAGCTGGATTTGATTTAAGATGCATTGAGAAAAGAACTGTTTCACGGTTGATGAAAATATCGACCGGTGGAACAGTTCTTTTTTATATACTTACGCGGTATTGGCAACCCGGCTGCCGCCGGGTTGCCGCAAGGAAGTCAGTAATGCTAAAACTATTGAAATTAAATAGTTTCGATGACTTTGACGATGCGCATAGTGCGAGGGGCGTCAGGGTCGAATTCGTAGCAGTGGGCAGAGGTGAACTTCTGAGCACCACTGGATTTCGGAAGTATTTTCTGAGAAGTAGGGCGATAACCAAAGGGCTCTAAAATGCTTTTGATCATGGTGCCCACCGTTTGTTTGGTGAATTTATCTTCGAAGGAGATGGAGACGTTGGGAGTGGTTTCAACCAACTCTTCAATGGCATGGACTACGGGGGAGAGCGCCGGTTTTCCGCTGTCACAGGCTTCGATCATTTTGATGATGGATTCGTCTTTGGATAAATAGTCGAAAATCATGATGGCATCAGTGTTACCGTCGAATTTGTTGCATTTTGTATTATTGAGAAGAAATTCGTTAAATGTAGTTTTCATGGTTCCTCCTTATTAGTTTTAAATATTTATTTTTATATATTTAAAATAGCACGGAACAACCGAGGTGTCAAGATGAATTTGAAACAAAATTGAAAATACAATAAGACTTAAAAAAGAATACACCGCTTCGGCCGGACATATACTGTTCCGACGAACAGGGGGTGATTCGATGATTTATCTGGACAACGCAGCCACGTCCTTTCCCAAGCCGAAGTCTTGCCTTCGCGCCATGGAGGATTGTATGGCCCATTACTGTGGCAACCCAGGCCGCTCCGGCCACGCCATGTCCATGAAGACCGGTGAGAAAGTCTACGAGGCGCGGGCCTCCGCGGCCCGGTTCCTGGGCGCAGGGGATCCGGCTTCGGTGATATTTACATTCAATGCGACAGATTCGCTGAACCTGGCCATCAAGGGAAGCCTGAAACCGGGAGATCACGTGGTGACCACGTCCATGGAACATAACTCGGTGTTACGGCCATTGAAGGCACTGGAAGCTCAAGGGATCGGGACGACGGTGGTCTATGGCGACTCTCAGGGGCGGGTAGATCCGGAGAATGTAAGAAAAGCCATCCGGCCGGAGACGGCGCTGGTGATCTGTACTCATGCGTCCAATGTGACGGGAACGATTCTACCGGTGGAACAGATCGGACGAATGGTTCAGGAGGTCCGAACGGAACGTATCGGATCGCGCGTCGAGGGCGTGAAGGAACTGCGGTTTCTGGTGGATGCGTCCCAGTCGGCGGGAGCGCTGGACGTGAACGTGGAGGCGTTGGGTGCGGACCTGGTGGCGATGCCGGGACATAAGGGATTATTGGGACCGCTGGGTACGGGACTGTTATATGTGAAACCGGGCTGTCATCTGGCTACGCTGAAGGAAGGTGGAACGGGGACGACTTCCCGGGATCTTCGCCAGCCGGAAGAACTTCCGGAGCGCTACGAATCGGGGACAGTTAACGCGCCGGCCCTCATCGGGCTCGGCGCTTCCATTGAAGTGGTACGCTCCCTGGGGTGGGAGCGGATCAGGGCCCACGAGATGCGGCTGGTTCGCCGTCTGGAAGAAGGGCTTCGTAACATGGATCAGGTAGTGGTATACGGCCCGGACCATCCGGAAGAGAAGATGGGGCTGGTGGCGTTTAATATCAGAAATCGGGATTGTGAAGAAGTGGGTGAGGAACTGAACAAATACGGAATCGCAGTCCGGGCCGGATTCCACTGCGCCGGTCTGGCCCACAAGACCATCGGGACGGCGGATACTGGTTGTGTCCGCATCAGCGTGGGCCCCTCCAATACCCTGCGGGAGATGGACGCCGCGGTGGAGGCCATCCGGCGGGTGGTGAAAGGAAGGTAGGCCGCCGGAGGCGGCCGGTTGCCGGAAAAGGAAAACCCCGCAATCTGCGGGGTTGGGTCGTCAAGTCATGTTCGATTTATTCCGGCTTCCGGGCGATGAGGGTGTCCATGCAGTGCATGTGGGGGATGTCGCCGCTGGGGCACTGGAACTCTTCTTCCTTGAAGACGGGGATATGCCAGTCAGAGTAGATCCCCAGGAGCTCGCCGCTGTACCAGGTGTCGTCGTCACCGTCGGAATCGGGCGGGATGGGGATGTAGGGCTTACGCACGAAAACATTGAAGGCGTTGAAGCCGCCGGGAGCGGTGTGTTCGCGGTAATGGCGGAATAGTTCATCGCGGAATTCGGGAAGGATGTGGTGGATCACGCCGGAGCTGTAGATCACATCGAAGGTTTCAGTGGTACGGAAGCTCCGAAGATCCGCCTGAATAAAGTTCACGTGGACGTTGTGAGCTTCGGCCAGCTTTCGACCCTTTTCCAAACCGGCTTCTGCCACATCAAAGGCGGTGACTTCAAAGCCGTTTTTCGCAAAGAAGACAGCATCGCGGCCTTCGCCGCAGTCGATGTCCAGCAGCTTCATGGGATGGTCGGGGAAGGCCAGCTTCAGCACTTCCATGGCCAGGTCGTTGGGCTTAACACCCCAGTAATAGCCTTCGACTTGGTAACGTTGTTCGTAGGGAGAGATCCCGGTGAATTTTGTCATAGTAGTTCTCCTGTTTCTAAGAAAAATCCCGCACAAAGGACTGTGCGGGATACATTCATTGCATATCAAAATTTACAGCTTTTCAAACTGTTCTACGTTCAGAACGAAGATGGTTGCACCGCCGGTCTGTACGTCAACAGGAATGGTAGCTGCTCCGGGGAACAGGCCACCCGAAGTCATGGGCGGGGTTCCGGCCATTTTCGCAGTACGGCTTCCGGCCATTTTCTGAATGATTTCAATGGCGCCGGGAACACGGTCGTCACCGGTACCGATCATCAGAGTTGTATTTTTACCATTTAAGAAACCGCCGGTGGTAGCCAGCTTGGTTACGAAGTACTGGTTCTTGTTCAGTTCGCTGATGGTATCTGTTTCGTCATCTTTACCGACAATCGCTAAAATCAGTTTCATTTGGGGACCCCCTTCATACTTTTTGCGGCGCGGCTCATACTCTCCTGAGACGGCCGCAGTCTATTTGTGAATATTATATCACATAGGGACTTAATTGAGAAACATTTTTTCCAGTTCTTCTTTCTGATTCATAAGACTTTCGTAGATTTCCTGCCCTCTGGCCTCGATTTCCGGAACATCGGTCTCTTCCATCCCCAGCGTTGGGTCGTCGTAGAAGGAAAGATCGCAGTGGAGGCGATAGACTCGGTCATCACAGGCCACGATGTACCGGTGACCGATCTGGCTGATCAACACCTCATCGATCTCCGGGTTCGCGGCCAACAAGTCCGCGGCAACCGCATGCGCTCTCCGTGCGTTCAAATCGCTTCCGCCTTCGGCGATCCCGGCTTTCAGGCCTTCGGGAGTTATGTAAGAGAAGATGTCTTTTCCTACAAGAGCTTCCATCAGATCGCTGCGGTGGCGTTCCAGATCCGACTGGATCCAGCGGTTATCGCGAAGATCGTAGATGCAGTGGTTGTAGCTGTGATGCATCGCATCGTAGACCACGGTTTCACACATGATGTTGTCCGTTACGACCCAGACCGGTTCGTCGGGATCATTAAGAGACCAGCTGTCGTCGGTATTGTGAACAATGAACTGATAGCCCAGGATCCCTACGCCGTAGAGGACGAGCGTCACGGAAGCGAGGATTGCCACGATTTTGGGCGGACCGAAGATTCCTTTCAGCTTTCGGCGGTCGGCTGCGCTTTCGTCAAAATAACCGCGTGTCAAGTGGCCGATCCCGTTCCCGATGAGGGCGCCGACGAAGCTTCCGACCTGGCGGTATTCTTTGATGCTGGCCATGGTGACACAGAAGACGATGGCGATGATCCCTCCGTGGACAAGGAGCGTGTTCAGGTGGCCCAGGATCCAGAGGATCTGCGGAGGATCCTTTTCCCAGGGAAGCAGGGCAGTGATCCAGTCCGAAAACAGGCTCAGAAAGGCCCAGAGGATCGAAAACAATCCCAGGATGATCACCAGCTGCATGTAACGTGGCTGATAGTACAGGGCGGCGATGCGGAGACCGTCGCTGCCGATTTCAGCGTACAGGCGCCAGATGAGCCACAACAGCGGAAGGCAGATGAGGGTAGTGATGAGATATACCCAGAAATGTTTTCTCGCAGCTTTTTTCCACACTGCCCGTCGCTCCTCCTCATCCCAGTAGAGGGGGATGGCACCGGCCGGATCTTCGCGGAAAATTTTATATTGTTGTTGTTGGAGGACAGGTTCCCAGCCGGAGGCTTCGCACATGTCAAAGAACTCCTGGATCTCCGCGGGATCCTTTTCCGGGAAATAGTCGATGTCATAGTTGGCAGCGTGAAGCGGATGGATCCGCTTGTACTTCGCAAATAATGGGAGCCAGCCCAGGCCCACAAACCGCAACCCGTGGTCCCGTTCCATGTGTTCCAGGTAGCGGGGGATACTGCGCATCGGCAGCAGGGGCCAAAGTCGCCAGGTCATTACACCAGTGCACTTCCGGTGCGGAAGGCGGGCTTCAGGCGGGGCTGACGTCCGGTTTCTCCGGCAACCGCTTCGCTCTCTTCATCAGCGAAGGCTGCTTCGTTGGCAAGGAGAGGTTCGCCTTCGAAGGGTCCCTGATTGATGACGGAACCGTCATCGTTGAAGAAGCGGGCACCGTCGGCGGTCATCTGATTTAAACGTTTGAACTCGCCGGACAGGACTTCACGGCCCTTGTCAGTGAGGGAGTAGGTCTTCTTTCGGTCTTCTTCAGCGATCTGATTAATGATCCCTTCGGATTCGAAACGGCCCAGAAGGGTGTAGAGTGTACCGGCGCCCACTTGGACGCGGCCGTCGGAGATGTCCTGGATGGACTGCATGATACTGTAGCCATGCTGGCTTTTGGTGAGAGCCAACAGTACGTAGTACATGGGCTCGGTGAGTGTCTTTAATTGTTCTCTGGCCATGATGACCTCCTTTTGAAATGGTGTCCGCCAGGGGCGGACAGTTGTATGAATAACCCCTTGTGATGTTATATCGAGAATCGATATATCTTTTATCGATATAGTAACACACACAAGGAAAAAGTACAAGAAAAACCAGGGAAAAGGATGAGAAAATAAAAATATCGTCTATCAGCGATAGACGATATTCATAAATACTATACCTAAAATTGTTGAAATTTCAATGGTTATCGGCGTCGATTCTGCATCACAAATCGATACATCTCCTGAAGCCTTGGCCAGGCGTATTCAAAGAAGCCTTTGTAGGCGGAGCAGAAGTAGTTTTTATTGGTGGAATCAGCAGTGACTGGTTCGCGGTGACGGCGGCAGCCATTTCTGCAAAGGCCGAACCACTTGCAGGATTTGCACTCCTCGGGGATCTGCATGGACCACTGAATGAAGCCGGAGTCCTGACGCCTTTGTTCCATGGCTTCGAAGCTATCCTCGCCGATGTTGCCAAGGAGCCATTCGTCCAGCGCGTAGAAGTCGCAGGGGTAAGTGTTTCCGTTGGCTTCGATGACCCACTGGGGACCGCAGCAACCGCGCAGGTTGCAGCTTTCCGGACCCTGACCGATCATGATCATCATCAGGTTTTCGAAGTATCGGTTATAGACGATGCGTCCTGCTTTGAAGTCCTGATACCAGGCATCAAACAAATCCTTCAGGAATCGTTCGTAGCGCTTGGGAGTCAGGGAGTAATCGTGACCGCCGGGAACTTCGCCCAGGGGATCGAGACATTCGATGTACTGCTGCCAGCCGTAGTTGTTCTTCTTGAAAAACTCATAGACCTGGCGAGCGTGACGGGCATTGGCCGCGGTGACCACGGTGAGAATGTTATAATCCACGCCGAACTGGTCGAACAGGCGGATGGTTTCAGTGACGCGCTGGAAAGTTCCTTTACCGAAGGCGTCCACGCGATGACGGTCGTGGATCTCCTTGGGACCGTCCAGGGAAATCCCCACCAGAACCTGGTTGTCGCGGAACCACTTCGCCCAGTCTTCATTCAGGGCATAGCCGTTGGTCTGGAAGGCGTAATGGATCCGGATCCGCTTCGGATTCGGGTGAGCCTTGACGTAGTCGGTCAAGTCGCGGAAAAAGTCCAGTCCCGCCAGAGAGGGCTCGCCTCCCTGAAAGGCAATGGTACAATCACCGTCGCCATAGGCAAAGGTTTTATCGATAATGGTATGCATCAACTCCGTGGACATGAGGCCCATGGAGGGAGTTTCTCGGTTTTGTGCTTCGTCGGCGTAGAAGCAGTAGCGACAGCGCATGTTGCAGCTTCCGGACGCCGGCTTGATCAGTAGATTGAGTGGGGGCATAGTTCGGTTCTCCGTGGCAACCGCGCCGCCGGGCTCTGCCCGCCGGCGCCGGCTGGTTGCCGGTGCGTGTTACAAATACTTGAAGAAGTTATAGGTGTTCATGACGATCATCAGGAGCATCAGGGCGATGAAGAGCTTATCTACGGCGGCTTCATCCAGCTTCTTGTTGATCTTTCGGCCCATGATTCCGCCGATGATGCCGCCGGCGATCATCAGACATAAGATGAAGATGTCGAATTCCGGAACGGTCCGGGTCACCAGGGTGGAAATCAGGCTGGCCGTCTGAGAGAACAGGATGATGTACAGGGAGTTTTCGGCTGCCTTCTTCGTATCCATGGAGAAGAAGAAGAACAGGACCACCAAGTTGATGGGTCCGCCGCCGATGCCCAGGAAGGAGGACATGATCCCCAGAATCAAACCGATCACTGCGCAGAAGAGTTTATTTTCCACGTGATGGGTGTGGATCCGACTCTTATAGATCGTATAGATCAGAGTACCCAGGGTGATGAACACCAAGCAGGCCGCCTGAATGGCGCTGATCTGATTGGGGTCGGCACTCATGGAACGGATCATCTGGAACAGATTCTTTCCGAAGACGCCGCCGATGGCCGCGCCCAGGGCCAGGGGAACGCCGGTGGACTGGTCGATCTTTGAGGTACCGGCCATTTTGTTCTTGGCAACGGAATAGGTGGTCATGGCCAGAACGGTACAGCCGGACAGGAAGTTGATGGTGGATGCACTCATGATACCGAAGGCATCAAGGGCAGGTTTGATGATGATACCGCCGCCAATACCGCAGATGGCGCCCACGGTACAAGCGGAGAAGCAGATGAGTAAAATCAAAAACTGGATCATGGTATTGTCTCCTTGTAGAAACCCAAAACCATGATCCAGTCGAGGAGTGACTGATATTACCGTTTACTGTAAATCGATCGTGTAACCATCCGGGATCATGGCTGCTTCTTCGTCGTGACGCAGGGTATGATCCATTCGACCGGGATAATGGGGATGGGTCTTTGTAACTTTTTCATATGTCTTACTTACCTTCGATGTGTTGGTGTCAGAGAGACGGTACGCATCGAGCAGGGCCTGCATTTCCTTGACCTTGGGGTTTTCAGGATCGTAAACATCCTTGGTTTCAGGAATGCTGTCAAAATAATGATAACGGTTTACAGCCTTAATGTAAACAAGTTTTGTTTCACCGTCGGTGATCATGTAAGTTCCGTTATCGCCGCAGCCATGCTGGGAGTAGACATATTTCCGGTCTTCCCCGGCAAACAGGTCGATACCGTCGTACTCGTCCTTGTCGTAAGGTACGCCGGCATAACTCAGTACGGTGGGAGCTACGTCAACCAGGGAACAAGCATCGCTGCGGATGCCCGGTTCCTGGCCGGGATAGTGAACAATGAAGGGGATATGAGCGGAAGAGTCCACCATGGCTCTCTTTCCGATGGCGTTATAGTCACCCATCATATCGCCGTGGTCACTGGAGAACAGGATCAGAGTGTCTTCGTACATTCCCTTGTCCTTCAGTGTCTGGATGATGCGGCCGATCTGGTAGTCCACGAAGGATACGCAGGCGTAGTAGAAGTTCTTGGAACGCAGGATGTCCTGTCTGGACATCATCAGACGTTCACAGCCGCAGCGGTCGCCGATCATGTCCCAGAACTGATCCAGGTCTTCCTT
>JAFUQN010000131.1 GCA_017472365.1 Bacillota bacterium | reverse complement strand
AAAGAGATATTTATGAATATGTGTGGCACTTCTACCCGAAAGAACGTCCTCATGCATCGAATGGTTATCTGACACCAGCTGAGTATTATGCAACTGTCAAATTATGAACTTTTGTACTCTACTTTTATGGGTACACATCACAGAAACGGAAAATCCGGGCAAAACTTTTACAAAAATTGTGAAAATTTGCGCTATGCTGCTGAAAAACTTTGAGTTATAATGTGATTAGCATATATCGAGGGGCGTTTGCCCGGGAGGAAACCAAATGAAAGATAAGATCATGAAAATTATGACTGAACTGGTCGCCTTCGACAGTGTCAGTGATTCTAAAAAGGAAGTTCCCTGTGCTGAGTATATTTATAATTTCCTCAGCGCGATTCCGTATTTCAAGGATCACCCGGAAGACGTGGGCCTTCTGGAAATTCCGGGAGATGCTCACGGAAGAAAGGTTCCTTACGCATTTTTACAGGGTAACAACAAGAATACTGCAGTAATGATGGGTCACTTCGACGTTGTCAACGCAGAGGTCTATGGCGAAGCTGCTCCTCTGGCATTTACCGTAGGTGAAGAACTGGAAGCTGCTCTGGCGAAGAAAGCGCTGAATCCGGCCCAGAGAGCAGATATGGAATCCGGCGAATGGATCTGGGGTCGTGGCGTTGCCGATATGAAAGGCGGTTTGGCGATTCACCTGGTTCTGTTCGAACAGTATGCAGAACAGGCGCAGAAGGGTGAACTTCCCGGAAGCTTGTTCTTCATGGCAGTTCCCGATGAAGAATCCTACTCTGCAGGTATGAGAGCCGGTGCAGAAGTTTTGAGAGAATTTAAGAGAAAGTACGATTTGGATTATAAGCTGCTGGTGGATCCGGAACCGACACAGATCGCGGACGGAAAGCAGGTTATGTCCATTGGTTCTGTCGGAAAGACGATGCCTGTAGTCATGGTACAGGGCGTTACTGCTCACGTTGGAATGTGCTTCAATGGGATTTCTCCGCTGGGTATCTTATCTGACATCTATCTGAATACTAACGGAAGTCTGGAATTCACAGACTGTTATGAAGGGGAAGCGACGATGCCGCCGACCTGGACTAACATGAGAGATATGAAGGAAATCTATGATGTATCCATTCCGTACCGTGCTTCCGGCTATTTCACCGTGCTGAATTTCTCCACAACACCGGATCAGATCCTGGCTAAGTTGAGAAAGATCTCTGAAAATGCGTTTGAAAAGATGGTAAAGCATCTGAACGATACGTATCAGGAATACAAGAAGCTGAACAAGTTCGAAACCAGAGAAAAGCTGCATTACGATACCCTGGTTCTGAGCTTTGCTGAACTGGTGGAACGCTTGAAGAAGGAAGACGAAGCCGGTTTCAATGCACAGTATGAAAAGATTTATAAAGAAGTTGAAGTAAAGGTACAGAACGGCGAACTGAATTATCCGGCAGCGACCATCGCACTGATGAACAAGGTTCTGGATTATGCAGATATCAAGCAGCCTTTGGTTCTTCTGGGCTTTGCACCGCCGTACTATCCAGCCGTACACAGCGACCTGATTGCAGGAAAGGAAGGCGCAGGTACCGACGCTTACAACTTCGTGAAAGAAGCGGCTCTGGCCTTTGGTCAGGAAATGAACTACGAAAATTACTTCATGGGTATTTCTGATGCCAGCTACAGCTGTATGGACCATCCCTTCGACTATAATGCATTCTCTGCCAACACGCCGATGTGGGGTGAACTGTACAGTCTGGACTTTGAAGCCATCGAAGAAATCGGTATTCCGGCCGTCATTTACGGCCCTATTGGTAAGGAATATCACCAGTGGACAGAACGCGTCAACAAGAAGAGCCTGCTGGAAGTAGTTCCTGCTGTTACCCAGCAGCTGTTCGAACACCTTTGGGCAAAATAACTACATAAGATGATACAGACAGCGGGAAGGATACCTTCCCGCTTTTTTCAAAGGAGGAGAGTATATGCAGGAAAGAATCATGCAAATCCTGAAGGAGTTTATCGCCATTGACAGTATCAGTGATTCTCCGAAAGAGGAGGCGGCATCACAATATATCTATCACTTCTTTAAGGACATGGATTATTTCAAAGCTCATCCGGATCGTGCAGGGATGTATCCTATTCCACACGACCCTTACGGAAGAACGGTTCCTTATGCCTTTTTAGAAGGTAACTCCAAGGAAACTGTGGTGATTTCCGGGCATTTTGACGTGGTCAATGCAGCCGATTACGGCGAAGCGGAACCGCTGGCGTTCTCCATCGGGGAAGAACTGGAAGGTATTTTGGCAAAAAAGGAATTGCCCCCGGCAGCGAGAGCAGATATGGAATCCGGCGAATGGATCTGGGGGAGAGGCGTTGCAGATATGAAAGGCGGTATGGTGGTCAATCTGGCGCTAATGGAACAGTACGCGATCCAGGCGCAGGCGGGAGAGCTTCCCGGATCGCTGCTGTTCATGGGTGTTCCCGATGAAGAATCGTATTCGGCGGGAATGAGAGCCGGTGTTTCGCTGCTCAGCCAGTTCAAGGATACCTATGGTTTGGATTATAAGTTATTGATCGATCCGGAGCCCTGTCATCCGGCCGGAAACAATACTTCCATGTGCATCGGTTCCGTGGGAAAGACGATGCCCGTTGTCATGGTACAGGGGGTTACGGCCCATGTGGGATATTGTTATAACGGGATTTCTCCGCTGGATATCCTGACAGGTATTTATAAGAGGACCAACGGAAGTCTGGAATTTGTGGACAGTTATGACGGCGAAGGGACGATGCCGCCCACATGGACCAATCTGAGAGATATGAAGCACCGGTATGACGTTTCGATTCCCCACAGAGCATCCGGCTATTGCACCGTACTCAGTTTTACCACCACACCGGATCAGATCGTGGAAAAATTCCGCCGGATCGCTGTGGAAGAGTTTGAAAAATCGGTCCGGGAACTGAACGACAATTACCAGGAATATAAGAAACTGAATCATTTTGAAACGAAAGAAAAAATCCATTATGATCCGCTGGTACTGAGCTTCGCAGAATTGATCGACCGTTTGAAGAAGGAAAATGAAGAACGGTTTACAGCGTTTTATGAAGCTGCCTACCGGGAAATTGCAGATAAGATCAAAGCCGGTACTACAAATTATCCCGATGCGACCATCGCCATGATGGAACGTGTATTGAACTACGCGGACATCAAACAGCCCCTGGTTCTGATCGGCTTTGCGCCGCCTTATTATCCGGCGATCCACAGTGATATGATCCCGGGCAAGGGGAAAAAGGGAACTGAAACCTTTGAATTCGTGAAAAAGATTTCGGAAGAACAGTTCGGTATCACGATGGAACGTCAGCATTATGCACTGGGGATCTCTGACCTGAGTTACTGCGCCATGGATCATCCCTTTGATCATAAGGCGTTTTCTGCCAATACGCCGATGTGGGGCGACTTGTACAATATGGATTTTGAAGCAATCCAGAACAATAACATTCCGTCTGTTTTATACGGACCTCTCGGAAAGGATTATCATCAGTGGACGGAACGCGTCAGCAGAAAGAGTCTCTTGGAGGTTTGTCCTGCGATCACAAAGCAGCTTATTGAAAAACAGTGGGAAAAATAGTATAATAATTTGATATGTTTTTTGTTTGGTCTAGGTCCGGAAGGAAGGAATGCGATGTTATTCAAAGACATTACGATTTTGGATGAACAGTTTCAGAGAAAAGATCACATGTATGTCGGCGTAGCTGACGGTACCATTGATTATATTGGCGAAACTATGCCTGAAACCGATTATGGGCAGCTCTATGAAGGTGCGGGAAAACTCCTGATGACCGGTTTTTTCAATGCCCATGCACATTCCCCTATGACCCTGATGCGGGGTTATGGAGAGAATATGGTCCTTCAGGACTGGCTGAATCAAAGGATTTTCCCCTTTGAAGCGAAGCTGGATGAAGAAGCGGTTTATTGGGCAACGAAATTGGCCATTGCGGAATCGCTGCAATACGGAATCGTTTCCACCAGCGATATGTATTATTTCAATGAACAGATGGCTCAGGCCGTTTTAGATACTGGTGCAAAAGCGAACATCAGCTGCTACGTGACCTGTTTAGACGGTTCGGAACTGTGGGACCTTCCGGCGTATAAAGAAGGTAAAGACATCTACCGCAGGTATCACAATGCTGCCGATGACCGGCTGAAAGTGGATCTGAGTCTTCATGCGGAATATACTTCCAATGAGAAGATCGTACGTCAGCTGGCGGATCACGCGAGAGAGATGAACGCCAGAATGCACGTTCATGTATCCGAAACCAGAAAAGAAGTGGAAGAATGTAAGCAGCGTCACGACGGGAAAACACCGGTGGAATATCTGGATGGATGCGGGCTGTTCGATCAGCCAACCATCGCTGCTCACTGCGTGTATCTGGAAGGTGACGATTATGATATCCTGGCGGAACGCGGTGTGACCGCAGCCAGCTGTCCGGTATCCAACATGAAGCTTTCCAGCGGAGTGGCCAACATTCCCATGATGTTGAAGAAGGGGATCAACGTGGGAATTGGGACGGATTCTGTTTCCAGCAACAACAGCCTGAATTTCATCGAAGAGATCAAGACGTTTGCCATCGCTTCCAAAGGAGCGTTCGGTGATCCTACGGTGATTTCTCCGGTTCAGGCATTAAAATGTGCCACATATAACGGCGCTGTGGCTCAGGGAAGAAACGATTGCGGTAAGATGAAAGAGGGATTCCGCGCTGACCTGATCGTTTTGGATCTGAACCGGCCTCATCTGCGTCCGATCCACGATCTGGCAACAAACGTGGTATATTCTGCCAGCGGAAGTGATGTGGTCCTGACCATGGTGGACGGGGAAGTATTATATAAGGACGGGATCTTCCTGACGATGGATATTGAAGAGACCATCGCAAAAACGGAAGAAGCGGTTCAGAGAATTCTGAAGCGTTTATAAGAAAGGGAGGAAAAGAGATATGAGTATGACTTTGAATGGTGCCGGTGAAGGCGCTGTAAGACTGATGACTGCATTTACGCTGTTTCTGCCGATTCTGAAGGTCATTGCAATCGCATTGATCGGAGCGGTTCTGATCAAAATGGCTTGTAAGATCCTGAACAGTTTTCTGGAAAAATCCCAGCTGGATCCTGTGATGTTTCCCTTTGTGACCAGCATCGCCAGAATTTTGATGTGGGTAATCGTTGTCATGATGATTTTACCGGTTCTGGGGATCGAAGCCACTTCGTTTGTGGCTGTATTGGGGACTTGCGGTGCAGCTGTGGCGCTGGCTTTGAAGGACAGTTTAGCTAATGTGGCCGGCGGTGTTCTGATCAGTATCAACAAACCCTTTGCAAAGGGAGATTATATCAATAATATGAGTGTGGAAGGCACTGTGGATCAGATCGATATCCTCTGTACCACGATCCACACAGCGGACAATAAGATCATTACGATCCCTAACGGAAGTCTGTCCAACAGTACCATTATCAATTACAGCCGTTCCGATCTGCGCCGTCTCGATATGAAATTCTCCATCGGCTATGGCGACAGCATCGATCAGGCAAAGGACATTGTCCTGGCGGTTGCCGAAAGCAGCGGCTTGATGGTTTCTGAACCGGAACCGATGGCGGGCGTTGACTGCCACGGCGACAGCGCAATTATTCTGGTATCTAAGATCTGGGTGAAGAATTCCGATTACTGGAATCTGTATTATTATATGAATCAGAATGTGAAGGAAGCCTTCGATGAACAGGGGATTTCCATCCCCTTCCCGCAGATGGATGTTCACATGGATAAAGCAAAATAGGTATGAGACGAGAGGAGAACCCATGGAAAAGAATGTAATGGAAACCGTGAAGGCTCTGAAGGGCCGCAGTTTAATGGAACCCTTTGATTTCAGCGTGGACGAGCTGGAAGCGCTGTTCTGTCTGGGCGATGACATTATCGACAATCCGCAGAAGTATGCACACATCTGTGATAATAAAATTCTGGCGACACTGTTCTACGAACCGAGCACCAGAACACGTCTCAGTTTTGAAACTGCCATGTGCCGTTTGGGCGGTAAAGTAATCGGGTTTGCTGATCCGAAAGCCAGCTCCGTGTCCAAGGGAGAAACCATCGGCGATACCGCTCGTATCATTTCCGGATACGCAGATATCATCGCAATGAGACATTTTGTGGAAGGTGCGCCGAAGGCGGCTGCCATGGCAAGCTCCGTTCCGGTGATCAATGCCGGTGATGGCGGCCATCAGCATCCCACTCAGACTCTGGCCGACCTGATGACCATCCACAGACTGAAGGGAAGCTTTGACAACCTGACCATCGGTATGTGCGGCGACCTGAAGTATGGTCGTACCGTACACTCCTTACTGAAGGCTATGTCCCGTTATAATAATGTGAAGTTCGTGTTCATCGCTCCTGATGAGCTGAAGATGCCTCAGGATCTGATCGACGAGCTTGGAGAATCGATCAGCTGGACAGAAACCAAGAGCATGGAAGAAGCGATGCCGCAGCTGGACGTACTGTACATGACCCGCGTACAGCAGGAACGCTTCGATGACAAGGAACAGTATGAACGCTTAAAGGACAGCTACATTCTGGACAAGGCTAAGATGGCCCTGGCGAAGGAAGATATGATGGTTCTCCATCCGCTGCCCAGAGTCAACGAAATCGAATTCGATGTGGACGAAGATCCGAGAGCGCTCTACTTCGATCAGGCAATTTACGGTATGTACGTGAGAATGGCGCTGATCGTTGCCCTGCTGGGTCTGACTCCCGGTGAACTGACCTGGGAAAAGACCAGAAGACTTCCGCTGGCTATCCATCCGGAAGCAAAGGAAGTGGCATGCACCAATCCGAAATGTGTAACTAACAACGACCGTGCAGTAAAAGCTCTGGCCCGCCCCACGGAAGACGGCCACTGGGCTTGTGAATACTGCGATACCGTGATGAAATAATATCTGTCAACCCGTGAAAGGAGAACAACAATGATCGATCTTCTGATTAAGAAAATCAAGGAAACCGGAAATCCCACCGTCGTAGGCTTAGACCCCACACTGGTGATGATCCCCAACTATCTGAAGAAGGAAATGTTTGAAAAATACGGAAAGACTCCGAAGGCTGTGGCTGAAATGTTCGTGGAATTCAACCGCCTGATCATCGATGCTACCTGGGATCTGATTCCGGCGGTTAAGCCTCAGATCGCTATGTATGAAAAGTTCGGTTTGGATGGTCTGGATGCGTATATCCGCACCTGTGAATACGCCAGATCCAAGGGACTGGTAGTCATCGGCGATATCAAGCGCGGTGATATCGGATCTACTGCAGAAGCGTATGCAGGTCACATCGACGGTTGTGATATCGAAGGTGAACACTTCGATCTGTGGAAAGAAGATTACATCACCATCAATCCTTACCTGGGTGTGGACGGAATCGAACCGTTCCTGAAGGTTCTGAGAAAGGACGAAAAGGGTATTTTCGTTCTGGTTCGTACCTCCAATCCTTCCAGCGGTGAATTGCAGGATAAGATGATGGAAGATACTTATATGTACAATCAGGTGGCAGACCTGGTTTCCAAATGGGGCGAAGACACCATCGGCGAATACGGCTATTCCAAGGTGGGCGCTGTTGTTGGTGCGACTCATCCGATCCAGGGTGTGGAACTGAGAAAGAGAATGCCTCATACCTTCTTCCTGGTACCGGGTTACGGTGCACAGGGCGGAAAGGGTGCTGACCTGAAAGGATTCTTCGATGAAAATGGTCTGGGTTGTATCATCAACTCCTCCAGAGGTATCATCGCAGCGTATAAGAAGGATGCACTGATCGAAGATGTGGAAAATGTGGGTCCGGAATTTGCGGAAGCTTCCAGACGTGCTGTTATCGCCATGAAGGAAGACCTGCAGAACGCATTCTAGTCTATCGCCAATAAACGATACATGTTGAAATTTCAACGAGGAGTATAGTATGGAAGCAAAGAAAATCGTGAAGGCGGAGATCATTTCCAACCGCCCCATCGCAACAAATATCATGGAGATGAAGCTCCAGGTACCGGAAGTATCTTCTCTGGCAAAGCCCGGGCAGTTCGTCAACGTATATATGGATGATAAGTCTCTGATTCTGCCGAGACCCATCAGTATCTGTGACGCCGACGATAATGTTCTGACTCTGATCTACGCCATCGTAGGGAAGGGAAGCCTGTGGATGTCGGAATGTACTGTTGGTCAGGAGATCCGCGTATCCACTCCTATGGGTAACGGCTTCGACCTGTCCGGTCTGAAGGAAGGCGACACCGCCCTGCTGATCGGCGGCGGAATCGGTTCCTGTCCTCTGCTGAAGACCGCCAAAATCCTGAAGGATAAGGGTGTAAAGCTGAATGTAGCCATCGGTTTCAGAGATGAACCCTTCCTGGAAGAAGAATTCAAGGCACTGGGAGCGAATGTGGTTGTGGCAACCGACTCCGGAAGAGTCGGCTATCACGGTACCGCGCTGGCTGCTGCGATGGACAATGGTATGGACTGTGATCACTGGTTCACCTGCGGTCCCAAAATCATGCTGAAGTTCGTTGCTAAAGAAGCCATGGCCCGCGGCAAGGATGCTCAGGTGTCCATGGAAGAACGCATGGGCTGTGGATATGGTGCATGTGTGGGCTGTGTTGTCGATATTCTGGAAAAGGGTGCGGAAGCTCCCGTCCGCAAGAAGGTCTGCAAGGATGGGCCGGTATTCTTAGGAAGCGAGGTGTTCTTCAATGAGTAAGGATCTGAGAGTCAATATCGCAGGTGTGGAATGGAAGAACCCCATCACCACCGCGTCCGGTACATTCTCTGCGAGAGAAAGCAGTGCCTTTTACGATTTGTCCCGCCTGGGTGCAGTGACCACCAAGGGTGTGGCTGACGTTCCCTGGCCGGGAAATCCGACTCCGAGAATCGCTGAAACCTACGGCGGTATGTTGAACGCTGTTGGCCTTCAGAACCCCGGTGTGGAAGCTTACATGAGGGAAGAACTGCCGTACCTGGCGAATTATGATACAAAGGTCATCGCCAATGTGGCAGGTCATTCCATTGAGGAATACTGCGCCGTTGTGGAACGACTGAACGAAACCAACATTGACATGTTCGAAATCAATATTTCCTGCCCCAATGTAAAGCAGGGCGGAATCGGTTTCGGTACAGATCCCGGTTTGGCAGAACAGGTAACCAGAGCGGTGAAGGACATCGCCAAGAAGCCGGTGATTATCAAGCTGACTCCCAATGTTACCGATATTACTGAAATCGCCAGAGCTGTGGAAGCCGGCGGTGCCGACGCGATTTCCATGATCAATACGCTGTTAGGTATGAGAATCGACGTCCGCAAGGGGAAGCTGGTCCTGGCCAACAAGACCGGAGGTTTCTCCGGACCGGCTGTGAAGCCGGTTGCTGTGAGAATGGTCTACCAGGTAAGACGTGCGGTCAACGTTCCTATCATCGGCCTGGGCGGTATTTCCACCGGTGAAGATGTGGCGGAATTCCTGATGGCAGGCGCTGACGCTGTGGCCATCGGTACGGCTGCACTGGCGAATCCCACGGCACCCGTGGACATTCTGGAACAGTTCGAAGCGTACATGGATGAAATGGGATTCAAGACCATCGCAGACGTGAAGAACGCATTTAGAGAATAAAATATTAACGACATTTAAGCCCGTACTGAATAAATGATAGTACGGGCTTTTTTGTGGCCGGATTTCATGACCGGCCTGCAGTTAAAAGAAATAGAAGAACCAAGTTAGGAACTTCGATTTTTTCCCTCGTTCTCCGTGGTAGAGATTCAGCAGCGGAATTGCAAGAAAGACGCCCAGCTGATACCAGTGGGGGTATCCTTCGTGTGTAAATCCAAAGTCCAGGTATGTGGGGAACAGATGAAGAAGTCACCGTAAAATATACCAAATATCACGATCCACAAAACTGCGATGTAGTTCCAGTTTGCGGTGATTGCCAATAGACAGCATGTCCCTAAAATAACGAACCGCAGTATAATGGGAAGATGTTTGGATTTTACAGCGGTCAGGGCAATCAGACCCAGTGCTAAACTCCACATGACGCTTGTTGCCTGAAGTGGAGAAAGTGAATATCCAAAGCAAAGATTATAGGGGATATGTGATATAACGGCGAAAATCAAAAGCCTTGAAATGTATATTTTTACGTTCGATGTTTTATAATAGCCTTCAGCAATCATAAAACACATGATGGGGGCCACGATCCTTCCGGGTAAGCGCAGCGCCATACCAATGACGATATCATGAGAGATAAAGACTGCTGTAATATGATCGAAGAACATTGCGAGGATCGCGATCTGTTTTAATTTATTTGAGGTGAGGGATAAATCTTTCAATGCAGGCTCCTTTGTACAATATATTTGTTTCATTATACTTACGGAGCGTTTTGTTCGAAATAATCAAAGAGAGGGAGATGTAAGATACTGTACAGATCCTGGAATTTGTATATACTTTATAGTCTCTGGGATTTTTAAGAACAAAAATTTACTTACATTTCAAAAAATCCAGTGATAAAATAGAATATATCTACACGTGGTTCTGATGGCGAAATTCCCGTTGTCAGAACCATATTTTTTTGGCCGATCCGAATGCGGGCGTGTCAGAAGGAGGTGAAGGAAAGGATGAAGCGTATTATTTGCGCATGCCTGGAACAGACACAGACTTTTGAGACGGAACATGACTACGATGTGTATATCAAAGGTCTGGAACGGAAGGAAAAGCGTTACAAGATCGTCAGTAAAGAAACGAACGCTGACGGATCGCTGGTTGCGAAGGTTATCTGCGAATATAATTCCTACCCGACCGGAGATTATCTGGACTAATGAAAATCCGGCGCGGAGCGCCGGTTGCCGGTGAAAGGAGAGATCAAAATGAGACGAGTTCAAGCAGCGTGTTTGAATCAGACACTGCATTTTCTGCTGAAGGATGACATCGAACACGACGAAGCTGTGGCCCAGGTGGAAGTCGAAGTGAAGGAATATAAAGAATATCTGTTGAAGAAACAGATCCCCCACAAGATTCTGGAAGAAATCCGGAAAGAAGATGGAACCGTGATTCTGAAAGTTAAGAAACAGGTCAACGGTTACGATGTGGGCGAGTATCTGGAGTAAAACAAATAAAAGAAAGGACGACCATGAGGATGGATCGTCCTTTTTCGTTGTAAGCTGCGGCGAGGATATGTTATTGGATCCGCATGTCGATGACACGGGTGAGTGCTGCGATGTCGATTCATTGTAGGTGCGTTGGCCGAGGGTTATTGATTCAGAAGATATACACCGAAAGCAATGGATAAATCACGGTAAAGTTCATGGTCGCTGAGATTCGGCGTCTCCAGAAGTTCTTTGATCCGCGCCAGCCGGTAACGAATGGTATTGGGATGGCAATGCAGCTCCGCTGCACAGGCAGAAATGTCGCCGCCGTTCTTGATATATGACAGTGCGGTATCCTGATATTCGTCCAGACGGTCCAGTCTGTGACGGGAGAATGTCTGAAGGTTTGGATCATGGCTCAGCGGAATCAGGAATTGAAAGATTCCGATGTCATTGTAGGAACGATAACGAACCTCCGATGTTTTGGACGCGCACCAGGTGTAGTATCCTTCGCGGAAAATCAAATCGAACTCGTCACGAGGATGGACTTCACTGGTGGAAAATCCGGGATTATCTGCGGGAATGGACAGAAGCTCCATCGCGTCGGCCAGGATCCTGCGGTGAGTGAGTAAGTCGGATTTTGGAGAAGTTGCCAGGAGGAAGAGCCCTCCATCGTAACGGGAAACCAGGATGTTGTCCTTTAGTCCCTTAGTGATGTAAAAGGAACGCAGAATACGGGCAGTATCCAGTCCGTTTTCCTTGATATAAGTAGCCGAAATGTAAGGGGCTACTTTTAAGGAAATCCCGCTGCGGGTCAGTCCAATCTCTCCCTTGGACAGTTCGCCGCGGATCATAGCGTCAATGCGCTTTTCAGACAAGTGACGTTCGTCGTCGGTTTCCACGGCAGCCATGATTTCGAAGATGATGTGTTCAAACCAGGTGGAACCTTCGAAACAGAACAGGGGGAGTCCCACGCTGTCAGCGTATTGGATCACTTCTTCCGGAAGTTCGTCGAAGATGATTTTTTTATAGGCGATTCCTGCCACGCGGCTTTCATTTAAAAGTTGAAAGGCCGGTAATAAAAGCGAAGGGTCGTCCTTGGCGAACAAAAGACTGGAAATCAGAAAGCTTTCCGGCTCGAAAGCGGTTTCAAGATCGTAATCGATTTGAGGAACGAATTCATAGTCGATGATTCCTGCGGATGTGACGACACGGTCCATCCCGGACCAGCCGGCGATTTGACGAAATTGTGATGCGCTGGGGAGGGAACGCAGGTCTTTTACAGTTATAGCCATAGAAATCTCCTTTTGAAAATTTACAATAATTATAACGATAATTTTGACATATTACAAGAAAGAGCGCGAAAAGAATTGTTATACTGTAACTAATCACATGCGATTATAAAACATTATCATAAAGGAGAATAGAATCATGAAAATTAAAACATTTAAAGTAGAACAGTGGATGAACGAATGGGAAAATGATTGTGTGTACAATCTGGCAGAAACCTGTATCGATTCCATGACGATTAAAGAACTGTTGGAAACCTGTGGCGAGGATGTGGAACAGTACATGATCGGTTTGGCAGATACGCGACTGACCTACAGCCATATTTACGGTTCTCCGGAACTGTTGGACGGGATCGCAAGTTTGTTCGAAGTGGAACTGGAACACGATGATATCATTCCGACTCACGGGGCCATCGGTGCCAACAACCAGGTCATCCATACGCTGATCGAACCCACAGACAACATGCTGTCTGTCATGCCTACTTATCAGCAGCACTACTCCATTCCGGAAGCCATCGGTGCTGACGTTCGTATCATCAATTTGAATCTGGACAATCATTTCCTTCCGGATTTGGATCAGATGAGAAGTTTGGTGGACGAAAATACAAAGATGATCACCATCAACAACCCCAATAACCCTTCCGGTTCTCTGATTCCGGTGGAAGTTATGAAGGAAATCGTGGAAATTGCCAGATCTGTGGACGCTTATGTCCTCTGTGACGAAGTTTACAGAGGAATTTCCGAAGATGGAAGTTATATGCCCTCCATCGTGGATTTGTACGAAAAGGGAATCTCCGTGGGAAGCATGTCCAAGGTATTCTCCCTGGCCGGTCTGAGACTGGGCTGGATCGTATCCAGAGATAAGAAACTGATGGATGAATGTCGTGAACGTCGTGATTACGACACCATTAGCTGCGGTGCCATCGACGATAAATTGGCAGCACTGGCCCTGAACAATAAAGAAAAAATCTTCGCACGTAACCGTGAAATCCTGCTGAAGAACCGTGCGATTCTGGATCAGTGGGTACAGGATACTCCGGAAGTCTATTATCAGAAACCTGTGGCAGGAACCACCGCTTTGGTGTATTATAAAAAAGACATCCCCTCCTATGAACTGTGCGTGAAATTACTGCAGTCCAAGGGTGTCATGTTCACGCCGGGGGAATGTTTTGAAATGGAAGGTGCAGTCCGCATTGGATATGCATTTGATTCGAAGCTTCTGAAAGAAGGCCTGGATAAATTTGCGGAATTCCTGAAGGAAATCTAGAAAGGTGGCTGCTTGTGAAAGAGTATCTGAAACAGAGGATCATTGCGTCGGTGGAAAACGACATGAAAGAACTTCTGGAAATCAAACAATATCTCTATGAAAATCCGGAGGTGGGCGGTACGGAAGTACTGGCCAGCGCGCGGCTGATCCAGTTCCTGAAGGATCGTGGATTCTGCGTGACTTCTCCGGTCATCGACATTCCCTACAGCTTCCGCGCAGAATACGACAGTGGAAAACCCGGGGCAACCATCGGCCTGACGGCCGAATATGACGCACTTCCGGAAATCGGTCACGGATGCGGACATAATATCATCTGTACCACATCTCTCGGCGCGGCCAATGCTCTGAAGAAGGTCGTTTCTGAAGTGGGTGGAAAGGTCATCGTTTATGGAACGCCTGGCGAAGAAAATGTCTGCAGTAAAGTGGCCATGTCCCGGGAAGGTGTGTTTAATGAAGTTGATGTGATTATGACAGCACATCCCAACGGAAAAGATATCGTCAGTGGAAAGACTACGGCCATCGATGCGTGGCAGGCTGATTTCTATGGAAAATCGGCTCATGCCGGCGCTCATCCGGAAGAGGGGATCAATGCGCTGGACGCAGCGGTATATTTCTACAATCTCGTAGGATTTGAAAAGCAGTATCTGCCCAATACGAATATTTATGGGATTTTTGGCGATGCCGGTCAGAAATGCAGCGTGATCCCCGATCACGCCTCCGTGAAATATCTGGTTCGTACCAAAAGTATGATGGATATGGATAAGGTCAGAGCCATGCTGGAACGCTGTGCAGAGGGTGCGTCCAGAGCCGTGGGAACGACCCACAAGCTGTGGAACAACGAACCGCCTAACATGGATATGGTGACGAATCAGACCTTGTCTGAAGTATTCACATTCAACTATGAAGAAGTTTCCGGTCACATTATGGCCCGAGAAGACAATGCGGCGTCCACGGATATGGGAGACGCATCGCACGTGGTTCCTGCCATTCATCCCTGGATTGGTCTGAACGCACCGGATGTGATGCTTCACAGCCGCGAATTTGCGGAATTGTCCATGACCCAGGCCGGTGACGATGCGGTGAAATATGGCGCAGAAGCGTTGGCCCTCACCGGGGTGGAAGTATTGATTGATCCGGAACTCCTGGCTCAGATCAAGGAAGAATTCCGCCAGACATTTGCGTAGAAATGTTTCGTCAGACCGCCCTTTGGGCGGGGTTGGATTCCCTTGAAGACAAAGAAAAAGCGCGTATGACCGTGATGGTCATACGCGCTTTTGTACTACTTGTGGGATTAGCTTATCTTTCTTCGCTGCTCTTTTCGCACTGCTGGTTTGCGATACCGCAGGATGTCTTGCAAGCAGACTGGCAGGATGTCTGGCATTCGCCACAACCGCCAGCTTTTACGGATTTAGCTAAGTCTCTGGTTTCCAGTGTCTTAATTCTTTTCATGATTATGCTCCTCTCCCTTGTTGTAGTTTATGGCTCAAAAGAGCCACTCAATTAAAATACCACATTTACCATGTAATGTCAAATGTGGGGGATGGCAGATTGCAAACATCCGAATTCTGTGGTATGGTAACATGGGAGGGAATTACAGACTATGATACATCAATACCAATTAAATGGATATAACATTGTTTTAGACGTATACAGCGGATCCGTTCACGTGGTGGACGAGGTGGCTTACGATGCCATCGAAATGTACGATCGGCTGGTGGGTGAGAAGGATCTGAACGCAGAGATTCGCGGAGAGATCATCAATGCGCTGTTTGAAAAGTATGAAGGACGATATGATCTGGCGCTTCAGGATTTCATCGATGTCATGGACGATATCGAGGAACTGAAAGCTCAGGGAAAACTGTTTTCCAAGGATATTTATTCTCACGATGCGGACAAGTTCAAGCGAAACCATACCGTGGTGAAGGCGTTGTGTTTACATGTGGCCCATGCCTGCAATATGGCCTGTGAATACTGTTTCGCAGGGAAAGGTGAGTATCACGGAAGCGACATGGGGCTCATGAGCTTTGAAACGGGAAAACGTGCGCTGGATTTCCTGATGGATAACTCCGGAAGCCGTGTAAATCTGGAAGTGGATTTCTTCGGCGGTGAACCGCTTCTGGACTGGGATGTGATTAAACAGTTGGTAGCTTATGCCAGAGAACAGGAACCGAAGCGCAATAAGAAATTCCGTTTCACTCTGACCACCAACGGGATCCTTTTGGATGACGAAGTCATCGAATTCGCCAACAAGGAAATGTACAACGTGGTTTTGAGCCTGGATGGCCGAAAGGAAGTCAATGACCGTTTCCGTGTTCTGAGAGATGGTACCGGAACTCACGACATGATTCTGCCGAAGTTCAAAAAACTGGCCGACAGCAGAAACCAGGAAGGGTATTACATGAGAGGAACCTATTCCCATCACAATACCGATTTTACCAACGACATTTTCTACATGGCGGACCAGGGCTTTGAACAGCTGTCCATGGAGCCGGTGGTTGCCCCGGAGGGAAGCCCTTACGCGCTGACCGAGGAAGATCTCCCGGTATTGTTTGAACAGTATGAGATCCTGGCCAAGGAAATGATCCGTCGTGAAAAAGAAGGAAGGGGATTCACGTTCTACCATTACATGATCGACCTGTCCGGCGGCCCCTGTATCTATAAGAGAGTGTCCGGATGTGGTTCCGGTACGGAATACATGGCGGTGACACCCAGCGGTGACCTGTACCCCTGCCACCAGTTTGTGGGTGAGGAAGAGTACAAGATTGGAAACATTTTCGACGGGATCCAGAATCCGCAGATCCAGGAAGAATTCGCGTCCTGTAATGTTTACACCAGACCGGAATGCAGAGAATGTTGGGCTCAGCTGTATTGCAGCGGCGGGTGTGCAGCCAACGCTTATCATGCCACCGGCAGTATCAACGGGATTTATGAATACGGCTGTAAGCTGTTCCGTAAACGAATGGAATGTGCGATCATGATTAAGGCTGCGGAAGCAGAAGAACTGTAACTGGTGGATCGCGAAGCGGTTGCCGGAGAGTATAAGGAGGTAACAATATGCATGTTGAAGTGAAGAAGTTCAATACGAAAAAGGAAACCTACCAGTATCTGAACGAACAGCTGGTTCTTCAGGTGAAGGACATCAAAAATGATGTAGCAAACATGGCCAACGCGTCTTCCCTGATTTATCTGTTACTGGATGATCTGAACTGGTCCGGATTCTATCTGATGAAGGACGGTGCTCTTGCGCTGGGGCCTTTCCAGGGAAAACCCGCTGTCGTTGATATCGCCGTTGGTGCAGGTGTTTGTGGTACCTGTGTTGCGGAAGGAAAGACCCAGGTGGTGAAAGATGTTCACAGCTGCTGCAACCACATCGCCTGCGACATTTCCTCGGCTTCCGAGATCGTGGTTCCCATGTACAAGAATGGTGAACTGGTCGGTGTTTTGGATATCGACAGCCCCATTCCGGAGCGCTTTGACGAAGAAGACCAGGCTGGATTGGAAGAATTTGTAGATATTTTAATGAAGTATATCTTCTAATTACCGAAAGAAGAAAGACCCGCAAATGGCGGGGCTTCGTAAAACAGTTATTTTGAAAAATGCTTGAAAACGACTGTTTT
>JAFUQN010000130.1 GCA_017472365.1 Bacillota bacterium | reverse complement strand
CGCGGAGGAATGATAGTGGTGTCGGCGGCGCCGACGGTGATGATGTTGTTACAGACTCCGGGAGAGCTTATGGTCCCCGGTTTCGGGCCGCTGTTTCCGGCCGCAGCAACCACCGTGATTCCATGGTTTGTCAGAGCTTCCACTCCGCGGATCAGGGGGTCACTGTCATAGTCGTCGTCCGCTGCCACACCTAAAGATAAATTGATCACGCGGATATTGTAAAAATGACGGTTATTTAAGATCCACTGCATTGCTGCCAGAATATCTGAAGCTGTTCCGTTTCCTTCTCCATCCAGAGCTTTAATAGCAACGATGGCGGGGCTCCACCTCCGGTCCATCCGCGGAGCACGGGCCAGACCGCAGAGGATCCCGGTGATGTGAGTTCCGTGGCCGTCGTCATCGTAAGGAAGAGATTTGTGACCGATCAGATCATAAAAAGCCCGGATCCGGTTTTCCGGCCAGATCAGATCAGGATGAAGGGCGACCCCGGTATCGATGATGGCCACGGATACCGGGCGGCTGCGGCGCAGCGGTATCCAGTCAGCGGAGAACCCGCCCCGCAGGGGCGGGTTGCCGGAAAAGGGAGAAATGGAGGACAAGCCGTCGTTTCGGTCCGTTTTACTGACAGCGATATCTTCCGTGATCCATCGGACCATGGGTTCTTTTGCGATGGCGGTCAGTTTATGAACGGAAAGATCCAGTGCCATGGCGTTGATAAAGGGCAGCTCATATTTAATGGGTCCGTAACGGTGTGTAATGCATCGGCGGACCTCTTCACGTGGGCGGCAGTAATATAAAATCACCGGAAGTGTGGGGGAATGACCATGTCCGGTGGTTTCAACAGAATAGTTCCGAAGCTTTTCGTACAGGCGGGGATGGATCATGATAACCTCCGAAAAATCAGGATGATTCAGTGTATGCGGAGGCCGGGATGAGGGTGATGACGTTTTTGTGGTGAAATGCCTGTTACGGAATGGTCTATCACAGAAGGGTTTTCACATTTACCGGAAAACAGAAGTATTTAATACAATTTTTTATAGGGATTCGTTAAGAGGTTAGTACAAAATGGATATTTCAGCAGCGTTTGAGAAAACAAAACGAGCAGAAACAGGAAAATATTTACATATATGAAGTACAAAATGACCGACAAGAGCGTAAATTGATTCGAAATCGCTGAAAAGAAACGAAATAGCATTAAAAGTTGTATCAAACATTACCGAATTGTGTTATTTGTGAAAACCAGTCAGAGGAAGAGGATACATTTGGTTAAAATCAGGCGGAAAAGAGACTCTTGACAAGGAAATACTACAAGTGTAGTATAAAACAAAGAACTACATTTGTAGTAAAATAAGCGATACGCTTGATATCGATATCAAAAGGGGGTTTTCATATGATCAAAATTACCGAAGCTCAGTGGAGCATCATGGAATTGTTATGGGAGAACGGTGAACCGATGACTGTGAGCCAGATCTGCAGAAAACTGGAAGAAGACAAGGGAATCATCTGGAAAGCTAATACGGTGAATACCCAGCTGACGCGGCTGGAAGAAAACGGAGTCGTCGCCCACAATGATGGATGGCCGAAGACGTTTTGTTCGATGGTGGACAGGGATACGTGCCGCCGTCAGGAGGAACGGTCCTTCCTGGACAAGATGTACCAGGGATCGGTGAAGATGATGATCGCATCCCTCATTAAGGACAACGATCTCAGTGCAGAAGAACTGGATGAGATTCGGAAGATCCTGGAGGAAGAACGGGGGTAGCAGATACGCGAAAAAGGGGGAATGTTTATGATGGAATGGATCAATGACTGGATCGCAGTTCCACATAACTTATATGACATACTGATCGTCAGCGTTTACGCCACGGGGACGGCACTGGTGATCTTGTTAGTGAAGCAGTTTTTCCGGGAACAGCTGTCTGCCCGGTGGCATCTTTACATCTGGTCTGTACTGATTGCGCGAATGATCATTCAACCGGAGAAATTCAGTCTTCAGAGCAGCGTGTCTCTGGGACGACTGATTCAGCCGGAACGCATCGCGGGGGCAATCCGCTTCGCTCTGGACAGTCGCCGCATGGGTGTGGACGCCAGCGGGAACATGGACGGCCTGGCCGGGAGCGCCGAAGGCGCGGTTACCAACGGCCCGGGGGCCGTTGCCGGGGCGGTGGGAGATCTGTCGCCTGCGGTGGAAGGGATGAGCTTCATCGGTCGGGGAAGTGACGCCTGGTACGATGTCCCGGTGGAGGAATTTCTGGGACCGCTGAGCCTGGAGAACAATTTTCAAGTGACAGCGGTAAATATGTACTTGGCCTGCGTGGCTGTGGTTATGGCGCTGTTTGTACTGATGTATCTCCGGCTCTTGAGTCAGAAGAAGCACTGGACGCTAATGGGATATCTTCCGAAACACCGACAGATGCTGAACGAACTGGAGTATCAGGTGTATGGATGTGTGTCCCGCGTGTGGGATGGAGATCCGATGCGGCGCATTGATATTTATACGGCCAGAGGGATCGATAGTCCCTTTGTCTGTGGGATCATCAGAAGAAAACTGGTCCTTCCGGAGGAGATGCTTCCGCTGGAGGACGGTGTGATTTTGCATGAACTGGTACATCTGAAGCACCATCACCTGGCCTTCAACTGGATTGTGACCGTATTCCGATGCATCCACTTTTTCAATCCGATTTTGTGGTACGCCTTCCGGAGGATGCAGAACGATTGTGAGCTGCTCTGCGACGAGAGGGTCCTGCGGATTCTGGGGAAGGACGAAAAAACCGACCACGAACAGTATGGACAAATGCTGCTTCGGACCATGGGGCGCGGAAAGACCTACGTTCCGGGAACCACCAGCTTGTCCAACGGTCAGAAAAACGTATTGAATCGAATCCGGCGGATCCGGGAATTCTGGAAACTGTCGGGTGCCTCCGGGTTCATCGCCTTCATGTTGACGCTGGTCACCGGGGCCTATTGTCTCTGTACGCCTCAGGGTGTTTACGGCCTGAACGACATGCCCACCGGTTTCGGCTTCGGAACGGCGGTCTTTGATTACAATGTTCACTATGCAGAAAAATACCGGCTGTCTTCGCCTCAGGAGGCCTTTTACGGCTACGGCCTGGCCTTGACCGAGTGGCAGGTCAGCTACGAATGGCTTTTCCTTTCCGATGAAGCGCGGAATCAACGAAAAGAACAGAAAATTGAAAACGAAGAAGATGGATTGAACCGCATGGTGGATCTGGGATATCTGGAAATGATGCTGGACGCAGCACTGGTTCAGGATCCGACGGTCGCTGGCTTTACGGAAGAACAGAAGAAAGACCTGGCTGTGGACATCATCAACGCCCGCGGAAACGATGGATTCATTCTCTACAACTTCCACCGTCGCACCGACGGGACATACCGAGGTGTGATCCGTATCGAAATCAAAGATGACCAGGGGTATCTTCGCGGAAGCTATGGTTCTTATCGAATCGTGGAGGATCACGACGTGATCCTGGGAATCCGGGACGGTCGTTATCAGGTCCTGTCCGACCGGAACCAGCTACACCTGTTGGAACCCGGTCAGGAATATCCGGAGCTTCCCTTCCATGCAGAGGACGACGGTGTTCAGACCACCGACTACCGCATGGACTGTTACCATGAATGGACATCCCATGTGGGGATCCACCGTGTGGCAAGGATGCCGAACGCCATCGTCGGGGAGGTGAAGCCATGTCGTTAAACAAAGCCTTTCAGTGGATCTTCAAAGGATATGCACTGATTTTCCTGGATTTTCACCTGTTTTCCATCGACGTGATCCCGGACATCATCGGGTATCACCTCATCGCCAAAGGCTGGAGAGATCTCTGTGACAGCGGACTTACTGGACTACCTCAACAGCGCCAGAGAAGCACGTATTTTCTGGCTCGTCTGTTCCTGGTGGACTCCCTATTGGAACAGATTTGGACCACTTTGGACGGAGGGTTCTTTGGGATTGGGAACATCTGGGATGTGACCGTTCCCGAAACTCCTCCCCTGTTCCGCTTCCAACCGACGGCAATCGCTTCGATCCTCCTGTTCCTGGCCGGGATTTGGATGATGTTCCAGATTCTCACTGCGTCGAGGAACATAGCCGAAGGCGAAGGAAAGGCCACAGTGGTTCGGGGCCTGGATCGGAGCATAGAATTGTTGAAGAAAGTGTACATACCCATCGGCGTGGGCATCGTCATCATGGAGCAGTGCATGAACCCTCCCGAACTGTGGTGGGGAAACGTGATCCGCGGAGTCCAGGACCTGGGAGCATTGATGTACCTGTGTTTCCAGCTGATGCTGGTGCTTCAGATCGTAAATTTAAGAAAAAATCTGGATTGTTGTCAGGAAATGGAGGCCGCGGAATGATTCCGCGGCTTTTTTACAGAAAAAGCAGGGAAATGTCTGTTGCGAAAGGGTCTGTCGCAGAACGGTTTTCACATTTATCGGGAAACAGAGGTGTTTAGCACAACTTTTTAGGGGGATTCGTCATCTGGTGATGTGTACCCATAAAAGTAGAGTACAAAAGTTCATAATTTGACAGTTGCATAATACTCAGCTGGTGTCAGATAACCATTCGATGCATGAGGACGTTCTTTCGGGTAGAAGTGCCACACATATTCATAAATATCTCTTT
>JAFUQN010000129.1 GCA_017472365.1 Bacillota bacterium | reverse complement strand
CTTCTGATTATGATGAACGAACAAAGCTGAGAAGCCTCAGCAGCGGAATCGGTATCGTGGGTTCTTACATTTCCACAGCGGCACCGCTGCTTCTGATCGGTTTCCTGAACGGCAGAGGAATGGATGATTCTAACGCCTGGTTCTGGACCGGGATCATGGCAGGCGGATCTGCAGGATTATCGCTGTTCATTGGATGGAAGCTGACCGCCGGTGTGGAAACTATGCCGGAAGGCGGAAAATTCGAGCCCATGAAAGCGCTGAGAGAAATCCCGCTGGTACTGAAGGATTATTGGGAACTGCTGAAGTTGAAGACTCTGCGGATTTTGACTGTATTCAAGATCATTTTCAACGTGGGGAACGCGTTCTTCACCTCGGCCATGGTATTCTTCCTGACCTATCGATTGGGAATGGATAATTCCGAAATCTCCATGATTTATTCCCTGCAGATTTTCATCCGTGTATTCAACGTGTTCCTGATTGGCTGGATCGCTGTAAAAATCGGAAAATCTGCCACACTGCTTCTGACGCTGACTATTTCCGGTGTGACTTGCGTTCTGTTCTATTTGTTCGGTATCACAAATCAAATCAGCCTTTTGATTTTCGTTGTGATCACCACCGCAGCAATCAGCAGCTTCTGGCAGGTTGCCGGTGCGATCTTTGACGACGTGGCTGAAGTTGACCAGTTCCGTTTCGGAAAGCGACGTCAGGGTTCCGTAAATTCCTTACAGTCCGGTGTTGGGTCTCTGGCAACCTCCGCCATCTACGGCGGCTTCGGGATCTATCTGGCAAACAACGGCTTCGATGCGGCGTTAGCTGCACAGCCGGAAAGTGCGCTCCGCGCCCTGGATCAGCTGTTCATCTTATGTCCCGGTGCCTGCTTCTTACTGGCCTGTGTCGTACTGTTGATCTATCCGCTGAACAAGAAGCGTTTCCATTCTTTACAGTCTGCATTGAGACTGAAAGAGCTGGGAAGAGATTATTCCGTGTATGAAGAAGACTTAAAGAAGTTGATGTAATATGTTTTTAAATGAAGAAAGGGTTCGAACTCAATGGCATTGAGATCGCCCCTTTCTTTTTTTATTGATATTAATCTTTTCCCACCACACGCGCGCCAGCCACCGACTTGGCTTGGTCCTCGACGCAGGAAATTTTTGGACACTCCTCATAATTCTGATTGCGCCTGCGGAATCGCTTCGTCCGACGGATGGAGCGCGTGTGGTGGGTTTAAAGAATAAATCCAAAAACTTTGTGGGGATAGTATGTTTATGTTACAGTTGTTTTTTCTTGATTTGTTTTAAATAGTTTTTCTTGAATTCTCGTATACTTTGAAAAAAATCTTTTTCAGAATGAGAAAATGCGTTATTAAGGGCCTTTTCCTCTAAAAGCTCGAGAGTACAAATTAAGTCAGCAATTTGAAATAATTTATAATCAACGGGTTTTACTTTTCTGAATTCAACATTTGAATAAAGTGTACTAAATACAGAGGTAAGAATTTTTGTGAGTTCAATTTGTCCGTTATCGTAGTAAATAATGACATTATCAAAACTATTCCAAAAAGATTCGTTGTTACGTAATATTTCCGAAAGAGATTTTGACAATTTGGAAGTCAGTGTAATCACGTCAGGACATTCAATCTTTTTTAGTTTGACACATGAATAGCGGAAATCAAGTTTTCGGGCAAAGTGAAACAATGCGTTAAATAAGCGCTTTCTATCTTCCATTAGATCGCTGGAATAAACAGACTCGCGCCGAATTAAAGGACCGGTATGTACGGCGTGATGATGATAACCCAATTGTTGTAAGTGAGAATCGAAATTATTTATATTTTCGGTAATGTTTTTACTCTGGTTATGAAGTACAATAGTAACTAAATAATAGGGGGAATGCGGTTCGTAAGAACCGAAATCACCCGATTCATCGATGAAAACACTCAATATCTTCTTGTTCATAATGGAAAAACCTTTTTTAATTTCAATAAAATTCCATAATCAGATGAAAAAAAGCGGGGAAATTCCCCGCCGTTCGGTGGACCAGGGTCTAGTGACCAGCCCATAATCAACAAATGTTGATTTGTTCTATTTATACGATAATTATATACAAAAAAGGAATGAGAGTCAATGGGAAATTATGGAAATAAAACAACTGAAAAGTACTTTCGTTATGAGGGATTTTTTCTTTTGGAATCCTTTCAAGCAATAAGAAGCCTCGCTTTTATAAATCTCCGAATGGTGGGGTATGGCCGTCATCAGATGAGGCGATTCCGCAGATACAGTAAGAATTATGAGAGTGGTCTGAGCCAATAGCGGCGATCAGACTTCGTTCTGTTTGAGCGAACGTCGTGAGCGAGTTAACGAAGTCCGACGCTATGGGGAAGAACAGTCCATAATTCTCTGTGTCGAGGACCAAGCCGAGTCGATGACGGCCATATCCCACCGCACGGAGAGTAATGATGAACAGGAGCGAAGCGTTTGCCGCAATAATAAATACAAATAAAAAAGATCCTTCGTGATGAAGGATCTTTTCAATTTCAGTTAATTATCTGGTTTCTGCATTCAGCTTCTTGGTCAGCTTCTTTACGACAACTGCTACGCAAGCTTCGATTTCGTCGGTCTTCAGAGTCTTTTCCTTGGAACCGATGATCAGTCTCATGGTAACGGACTTCTTACCTTCGGGTACGTGCTTACCCTTGTATTCTTCGAAGAAGGTCACATCCTGCAGGTTTGCGTTCTGACCCTTGCATCCCAGAGCGGTCTTTTGGATTTCAGCCCAGGAGATGGTGGAGTCGAACAGCAGGGAGATGTCGTATTCGGTTACCGGGTATTCAGCCAGGTGTTCGAATTCGTTGGTTCTGGAAGTGAAAGGCTTGAAGCTGTCGATATCCAGTTCGAACATCATTACGGCGCTGTTCTTGATACCGCAGGCCATAGCGGACTTCTTGGACAGCAGAGCCAGGTTACCGATCTTTTCTTCGCCTACGAATACGTTCAGCCATACCACATCGTCAGCCCATACCGGCTTTTCTTCCTTCTTGAAGGTGAAGCCTTCCATGTGGGTGAAGCGGGACATGTTTTCTAAAACGCCCTTTGCCTGACGGAACAGAGTTACCACGTCATCCATGGAACCTACGAAAGCACCTGCCAGGTTTCTGCGCTGTAAGGGCAGCAGTTCGTTTTCGTAGTACGGAGCGGAGTAGTTTTCGTCCTTTACAGTCAGTGCGGTTTCAAACAGGGAGAATTCCTTGTAGTAACGCAGGTTCAGGGTGACTGCCTTTGCCATGTTGGGCAGCAGGGAAGAACGGATGAAACGTTCGTTGGGAGAAGGCGGAGCTACCAGCTCGAACAGACCTTCGGTGCTCTGTAAGATCGCTTCTACATATTCGTCAGTCATCCAGGGATAGGTGAAGATTTCCTGCATTCCGCAGCGGAAGGCCAGGTATTCTTTAACCTTACGTTCGATATCAACATCCAGCTGATTGATGGCGCTGTCGAAGGAAGTGGTGATGGGAGCAGCTTCGAAGTTTTCGTAGCCGTACATTCTTGCAACTTCTTCCATGATGTCAGCCTTGATGGAAACGTCGCCGGTGGATCTCCAGGTGGGAACCACAACGTGCATGTTGTCACCATCGAAGGTAACGGTGTAACCCATGGAACTCATCTTTGCTTCGATGACTTCGTTGGGGATTCTCTTACCCAGACGGCTTTCCAGCCAATCCAGGGAAACGTCGATTTCAGCACACTTCAGCTTTTCCGGATAGGTATCGCTGAATGCTACCACCTTCATTTCCGGATACAGTTCTCTCAGCATGGAGATGGACAGGTTCAGAGCCTGTTCAGTACGTTCCGGATCGATGGCCTTTTCGTATCTTGCAGCAGCTTCGGTACGGTTATCGTAACGGAGTGCGGTTCTTCTGATGGGGGGAGCCTGGAAGTTAGCGATTTCCAGGATCACGTTGGTGGTGGAATCCAGGATGGAGTCCTTAGCACCGCCCATAACACCAGCTAGACCTACAGGACCCAGAGTGTCTGCGATGACCAGGTCGTCTTCGCACAGTTCCAGTTCTTTTTCGTTCAGCAGCAGCAGCTTTTCGCCAGCTTCTGCACGGCGAACGATGATGTGATCTGCGATGATGTCAGCGTCATAAGCGTGGGTGGGCTGACCGGTAGCCAGCATGACATAGTTGGTTACGTCTACCAGAGCGTTGATGGGGCGCAGGCCGACTCTCCACAGCATGGTCTGCATCTTGAACGGAGATTCTTTAACGTACAGACCTTCCATCTTGGTACCCATGAATCTGGGACATCTTTCGGTGTCCAGAACTTCGATGGGCAGTACCGGCAGAGTTTCGTCCGGAGTGAATTCTTCGAACTTCTTCAGGGGCAGGTCGTACAGAGCAGCCAGTTCACGAGCGATACCGTAGTGACCCCACAGGTCAGGACGGTTGGTCATGGACTTGTTGTCGATTTCCAGGATCATGTCGTTCAGACCCAGAGCGTCAGCAACGTTGGTACCTGCGGGTGCATCAAATGCGGACAGGTCAACGATGGTAGCTTCTTCGGTGAACGGGAACAGGTCGAACAGACCGATTTCGGAAGATGCACAGATCATACCGTAGGACTGAACACCACGCAGCTTGGTGATACCGATCTTTACCGGCTCACCTTCGCCGTGCCAGCGAACCATAGCGCCGGGACGGGATACGGCAACCTTTTCACCTACGTACAGGTTGGAGCCGCCGCAAACGATCTGCTGTACTTCGCCGTTGCCCAGATCTACGGAACAAACTCTCAGCTTGTCTGCATTGGGATGGGGCTGGATGTCCAGGATCACACCGACATCGATATTCTTGAACTGATCAGCTAAGTTTTCAACGCCTTCCACTTCCACGGTGGACATGGTCAGGTCATAAGCCAGACGGGTCAGGTCCATATCCTCCGGGAGAGGAACGTATTCTTTAATCCAATTTAAAGATAATTTCATAATTCATTGTCTCCCTTCTGATTAACGGAACTGAGATAAGAATCTCAGGTCGGTGCTGTGGAACAGACGAACGTCGTCAACGCCGTAGCGCATCATAACCAGTCTGTCCAGACCGATGTTTACATAGAAACCGGTATATTCATCGGGGTCTAAACCTGCAGCTCTCAGTACGTTGGGATGGGGAGTACCACCGGGCATGATTTCGATCCAGCCTACGTTCTTACAAACGCTGCAGCCCTTTCCTCCGCAAACCAGACAACCCATGTCGATTTCGAAACCGGGTTCTACGAAGGGGAAGAAACCAGCTCTCATTCTTACGGGAACGTCCTTACCGAATACCTTGGATAAGATGCTCTTGATCATAACCTTACCGGCGGTAAAGGACAGGTACTTGTCTACGATCAGTGCTTCGTACTGGAAGAACGCTCTTTCGTGACGAGCGTCGGTGGTTTCGTTTCTGTATACACGGCCGGGATATACGAAGCGGTAAGGCGGCTTGTGTGTACGCATGTAACGTACGGATTCACCGGTCAGGTGAGGTCTCAGACACAGCTTTTCATTGGCTTCGCCCTGGTCGTGGCCCTTCAGCCAATAGGTATCCATGCTTTCACGAGCCGGATGTGCGGGCGGGAAATTCAGGTTGTCGAACGCAGCCATTTCGCTGGCAATATCGTCACCCTGGAAGATTTCAAATCCCATGGAACGGAATGCGTCGTTCAGGTCATAGCACATCTGAGTGATGGGGTGTAATGCGCCGCCGGTGGGCATGATACCGGGAACGGTGCAGTCGAAGTCCGCAGGAATTTCAGCGCTCTTCAGCAGCAGAGCTTCTCTGTGAGCATCCACCAGATCGCTCAGTTCGCCCTTGGCCTTGTTCACAGCCTGGCCGAATTCACGACGATCTTCCGGAGCCAGCTTCGGCAGTTCCTTCATCAGTTCAGTGACAGAACCTTTTTTACCCAGGAGAGAAGCTTTGACTTCCTGCAGCTCGGTTTCGGTCTTCGCTGCTAAAATCTTTTCTTTTCCTTCCTGGAGCAGAATTTCTAACTTTTCCTTCATTAATAATTCCTCCGTTTCTTACGGTAAGTTTACAAGGTTAGTTGTTATGTTAAAACGGGCATATTTGACCCGAATTCGCAAAAAACCATACGTAATATTATAGTACGGAAGCGAGGGGATTGTCAAATAATATCAGACCCGCTAACCGTTGAAATGTGGCGGTTTGATGAAATTTAAAATAATTGCAAATTTCTGCCCACAGCACCATAAAATTTGGTATACTATACTGGTTGATTTGAAGGAGAGTACATTCATGACTACAAAGAAAAAATCATTTTTAGGCGGTGCAGCCATTCTGGCATCTGCTGCCGTTATTATTAAAGTAATGGGTGCGTTTTTCCGCATTCCTTTATCCAACATCATCGGCTCTCTGGGGATGAGCTATTACCAGACCGGATATCCGCTGTACAACCTGTTCCTGACCATTTCCACCGCCGGGATCCCTGTGGCGATCTCCCGTATGGTATCGGAACGTCAGGCAGTGGGCCGCTATTATGAAGCTCACAGAGTCTTCCGGACTGCGCTGCTCCTGTTGTTAGTGATCGGTGCAGTATCGGCATCGCTGTTGTTCTTCGGAGCCGGGGCATATGCAGAATCTGCCGGAATTCCCGAAGCGACCATGGCAACCCGCGCTCTGGCGCCGGCGTTGTTCTTCGTATCGGTGATGGCTGCGTTCCGCGGATATTTCCAGGGAAACCGCAACATGAAACCTACGGCACTGTCACAGGTCTTTGAACAGGTTTTCCGCGTGGGTCTGGGGCTGACTCTGGCGGTGGTACTGACCTCCAAAGGTCTGGAATACGCTGCTGCCGGTGCGTCCTTCGGCGCTGCTGCCGGGGGCATGGCCGGACTGATCACTATGATCATCATTTATACATTGAGCCGCGAAGCGTTCCGGAAGAAGATCGAAAGCGGAAGTCAGGAACCAGGTGCATCCACGGGTAAGATCCTGGTACAGATTCTGATGATCGCTCTGCCCATCACCATCGGTTCGTCCATCATGCCCTTATTGAATATGATCGACGTACAGATCGTAGTAAACCGTTTGGTAGCTACCGGTTATACACCGGAAGCGGCCAAGGAACTGTTCGGTGAACTGACCGGCTTCGCTCAGCCGCTGATCAACCTTCCCCAGGTACTGATCCAGGCGGTTGCCATCAGCTTGGTTCCCACCATCGCAGCTGCGTTTAAACAGAAGGATATGGAAGACCTGTCCTTCAATATTCAGACCGGCCTGAGAACGGCCATGATCATTGCCATGCCTTGTGCCTTCGGCATGATGAGCTTGTCCGAACCGATCATGCTGTTCCTGTATCCCGCAGAAAAAGCCAGCGCCATCAGCGCTGCACCGCTGCTGTTCATCCTGGCGTTCGGCATCATTTTCCTGTCCGGAATCCAGACGCTGACCGCGATCCTTCAGGGAATCGGTAAGCAGAACGTTCCCATGATCAACCTGATGATCGGTGCTCTGGTGAAGATTTTCTGTACTATGACACTGACCGGAATTCCGGAAATCAATGTCAAGGGTGCTGCCATTGGTACAGTGGCCACTTACTTTGTTACTTTCGTTTTAAATATGATCGCAGTATACAGATATACGGGAGCAAAATTCCCGCTGGTACAGATTTTTGTCAGACCGCTGGTTTCCGTAGCGTTCATGAGCGTTGGTGCCATCGCCGGTCACAGAGCTGTCATGGCAGTCCTGGGTTCCAATTCCCTGGCAACCTTAGCAGGCGTGGCTGTGGGCGGATGCATCTATGTTGTGATGATTTTCGTGACAAAGACCATTACGCCGGAAGAACTGACGATGCTGCCCAAGGGAGATAAGCTGGCGAAGCTGTTCAAGAAAATCAAGAAGTAACGCAGACAGACGCGGCGGAGCCGCGGTTGATTGCAGGAGGGATCGTATGTACGAAGAATTATACAGAAAAGGCGAAACCACAGGTGAAGCCGCAGAACGACTGAGGGAGCTGATCCGCGTTCTGCGAAGCGAAAACGGATGTCCCTGGGACAGGGAACAGACGTATGAAAGCCTGAGACGCGATATGATTGAAGAAGCCTATGAAGCGGTGGATGCGATTGACCGACAGAACCTGGATAATCTGGAGGAAGAACTGGGGGATGTGGTCTTACAGGTGGCGATGCACTCGGCCATTGGAGAGGAACGGGGTGATTTCGACTTTGCTTCTGTTATGAATCGTGTGACCGATAAGATGATCCACAGACACCCGCATGTTTTCAAAGCGGAGGACGTAAAAAAATCCGAGAATACAGTTTTTACTGTTGACAATGTGCTGGAAAAATGGGAAAATACCAAAAGGAAAGAGCACGGAGAGAATACTACGACTCAATCCATGCGAAAAATCCCCAAAAACTTCCCTGCATTGATCCGTGCGGAGAAGGTACAGAAGAAGGCTGCGAAAGTGGGTTTCGACTGGGATGACGTGGAGGGAGCGTTCCAGAAGATCGGTGAAGAAGCCGGAGAATTGCTGGAAGCGTATCGCAATGGAGATCAGGTGAACATGCAGGAGGAGATCGGTGATCTGCTCTTCGCAGTGGTCAATGCGGCCAGATTCCTGAAAGTAGATCCGGAAGAGTCTCTGAACCATACGTCAGACAAGTTTATCCGTCGGTTCGGTTACGTGGAGGACCAGGCGATCAAAGCCGGTACCCGTCCGGAGGAAATGACTCTGGAAGCCATGGACAAGCTTTGGGACGAAGCAAAAAAATTAGAAAAATAAGAGGGTTTCCCCTTTTATAACATGTTTAATTTCAAGGAGGTTATGTCGTGAATAAGGCAGAATTAGTTGCTAAGGTAGCAGAAAAGACAGGTTTTACTAAGAAAGATGCAGAAGCTGCAGTAAATGCTCTGGTAGGAAGCATTGAAGAAGCTCTGGTTAACGGAGATAAAGTACAGCTGATCGGTTTCGGTACTTTCGAAACCAGAGAAAGAAAGGCTCGTCAGGGCCGCAACCCCAGAAAGCCCGGCGAAGTGATCGCTATCGATGCTTCCAAGGCTCCCGTTTTCAAGGCTGGTAAGGCTCTGAAGGACGCTGGAAACAAGTAAAATCAAAAAAATGAGCTGCCCGTGCGGGCAGCTTTTTTAGTGGGTAGAAGGGGAAAAGACGATACGTTTATTTTTTTCTTTTCCGCCCAGATAACATAGACTCAGCATCGTAATGTCGTCGCATTGCGGTGCATTCCCAACAAAGGTTTCCACATCAGCTTTGACTGCTTGAAGCAGCGCCTCCGGTCCGCTGTTGACGTGGGCATTGAGGATATCATATAGGCGCTGATCTCCATATAGATGCTTATTTTCGTTTGCGGTCTCTGTCACACCATCTGTGTAGAGGTAGACCGCATCTCCCGGTGATAGTTTCAGATTGGCGGGTCGATAACGCATTCCGTCCATCCCTGCCAGGATAAAGCCGGACCGGGTGCGGAGAAACTCGTATTTATCGCAATGCCGCAGCAGAGGTGGATTATGTCCGGCATTGACATAGGCGAGATGACCGGTGGACAGTTCCAACACTCCCATCCAGGCAGTAACGAACATACCTTCATCGTTTGCCTCGCAGAGCAGACGATTCACCTCGGTAAACACTTCCTCAGGCGATATGCCTTGCTGTGCGTGATCCTTGATCAGTGTTTTGGCAATGACCATGAACAGAGCTGCCGGGATCCCTTTGCCGGAGACATCGGCGATAACCACAGCCAGGTGATCGTCATCCACCAGGAAAAAGTCGTAGAAGTCGCCGCCCACTTCCTTTGCCGGGTTCATGGTGGCATAGATATCAAATTCTGTCCTTTCAGGAAAAGCGGGGAAAATACTGGGGAGCATGGAAGTTTGGATATGGGTGGCCACATTCAGTTCTGAGGCAATCTGCTGTTTCTCTAAGCTGTCTTTGATCTGTCGTTCTAAAAGTCTCAGCGTACGGTCTGACAGCGTTGTACAGATCGTGGACAGGCCGCAAAGAATCAGACTGCGGGGTAGAATGTAAAACAGTGCGACCCGTCGGATCGTGTTTGGTGTGATCATTCGGGGGCCGCTGATATCCAGCGCATACAGAAGGTTGCTGTCCCATTCACCGACGTAGATGCCGATGAGCAGCGATGCTGCCATGCACACCACGCAGACAGCTAGAAGGCTGCAGGAAAACCTTTTGGAGTAATAATGACATCCCAGGATAATTGGCGCTGGCCATGCCATGATAGCATGTTTTGGCAAGGCAGAAGACATGAGTGTGATCCCTAAGATACAGCACAGTAGGATGTAGAGCTTCAATCTGGGTGAATCCCGATCGATCAGATGGAGCAACAATGTCGGGATCAGAAACAGTACGGTACCACCGATCGCTGCAATGGCCATGATCACGGGAGGGACGATGAACAAGTGAAGCAGGTTCATTACCCAAATGACCGACACAACAACGGCAAGCACCCGCATACATCTTGCGGCATACAGGTTAGCCTCTTTTTCATTTTCTGCAAAGGCAGCGGAATAGTCAAGTTCGCTCATCATACCACCTCTTTTCGAGCATTTCCTCCATACGGAAAGCAGCTTATCTGATCGCAATGATATCCACAAAGCCGGTAATTTCAAATACTTCCATAACGGTCTCATTGACATTCCTGATTTCCATTTTTCCCAACTGCTTCGTCATCTGCTTCTGAGCTGCCAGAAGGACACGCAGTCCGGCAGAGGAGATATAGTCCAGTTGATTCAGGTCCAGTATCAGTTCTTTTATATCGCACAGAGAACCCTTTAATTCATTTTCCAGTTGAGGAGCGGTAGTGGTATCCAGCCGGTCCTCCAGGATCAAGGTCATTTTGTCGCCTTCTACTATTTTGTTGATCGTCATTTTGATTTTCTCCTCATATTCTTGTATACTTCATCGTTTGGCTATTCGATTTCCTTTTTTATGGTCAAGATGTTTTTGCCATTCTCATAGGTATAGTTCACTTGATCCATGGTTTTCTTCACGAGCAGAATTCCCAGGCCTCCAATTTCACGATCCTGTGCGCTCAGAGAAATATCCGCATCAGGTTGTTTCAATGGATTAAACGGATGTCCCTGATCCAGAAAACGGATGGTTACCGTGGGAGGGTCGCTGTCAATTAGGACACCGACTTCCACTTGTCCTATGCCCGGATGGTATGCGTAGCTGGAGATATTAACGAAGATCTCCTCCACGGCCAGTTTCAACTGCATCCGGATATGTTTTGAACAATCGATGGTCTGCAGCTTCTCCTGAATAAAGGTATTCACGATCTCCAGCGCCGCGGGTTTTGCGGGAACAGTGATGATTTCCACAGCATCAATCCCCCTTTCGAAAAGCATTTCTTATCGTACCTGCTTTTTTCGCAGTATATCCAGATTCAGACGATTCAAAGAACCTGCCAATTCCACCAGTTCCGCCTGTAGACAGAATAGATTCACAGCAGTTCCAAAGAACTCTAAAATTACATTTAGCGCAATGGTGATGGCTACGGCTTCAGATGGAATGTTTAGCTGTAAAAACAGCATGGTATAACAGGTCAGTCCCCCGCCGGGAACGGGTGGTGCCGCTACAGCCAGTACAACGGTGATGACCAGAGCGCTGACCAGCCAGGTCGGGGAAATGGGAACACCGTAGACTTCTGCCATGCACAGGCCTGCTGCAAGAAAAATGACAGCTGCACCCGGCATGAAAACAACCTGACCCAAGGGGATACCGAAGTTGATGATTTGCCGGTCGATCCCCAACTGCTTTTCGCAGCATTCCACATTGGTGGAGTATGCGGCAGCGGAGGATGCGGTACTCAGACCGATCAGGAACGTGGGCGCCACTTTTCTGACAAAGAGGGCTATACTCATCCGTTTTCGGATACAAACCAGCAAAAGGTAGACTGCGCAGACCAACACATGGCCCAGCAGCATAATAGGCAGAAGCTTAGAGGACTGAAGAAGTGTGGAGAAACTTCCGCTTAAAATCATATTGAAGATACTCCCAAACACGAAGAATGGGATCATTCCGCTGACTGCCTCCATGATGAGCTGAACGATGGAGTTGCCCTGTTCCACAAAGGAGGCCACAGCGGAGGCCTTGGAACCCAGCACCAGCATGGCAAGGCCAATCACGACAGCGACAAAGATGATCTGAAGCGGATTGGCCTCCGTAAAGGGAGTGAAAAAGTTCCCTGGCACAATGTCCAGAACCATCTGAAGAAGCTGTGAAAAATTGAAAGAACTGCCACCGTTCCCGGACAGCGGAAAGAAGAGGAGCATCGATGCTCCTGCCAGTATCGTTAGAAGAAGGGACATGAGAAGGAAACGTAGAATCATGCGCTTTCCAATCTTACTCAAGGTAGCAGTATCTCCGATGCTGTAGACGCCCCAGATGACAGAAAGGAAGATCATCGGGCCAGCGATAGCAGTGAGCAGTCCCATAAAGGTATGGAAGAGAGGCGTGATCAACTGTGCGGAGAGGAAAGTCCGTATGGATCCCGGAAGCAGGGTGCAGATCCCACCGCAGACTGCTGCCAACACAACGGAGACTGTCAGAAGCAGGATCTGGGAGGGTTTTCGCTTTCTGGGAGTGAAGATAATATGATTGACCCCGTTTTTGTACTGCCAGACAGGGGCGATACCCATACCTGAAAGGATACCACGCAGAATTTCGCTGCCTTCCTCTTCGTTGGAAAAAGGATCATAACGAAGACCGGGGATCGATAGTTCCAGGCGCAACCGCCCCAGCCGTTTCACACACCGCAGACAGAACAAACCATTCTCGTCCAATACTTCCCTATAGTTCAACAATGCCTCTTCCATGGCCAGGCGGATACGGATCATATCCTTATCGTCTACATTGGCATCAGAAAGAAATTGTTCCGCTTCTTTTATTGTTGTGTCGATGTTTTCATTTGATAACATTACATATTTTCTGCTTGTCATTTCACTCCTTCACCATCCCATCGGTACCATATTCAATCTTGCTTTAACTTCAGTATTAGTTCATTTTTGAATGCTCCCGAGCAATCGCAACGGTAGGTCGAACTCTGGCACAGGCCTTTTACCAGAAGCATAGACAACTCGTCGCCCTCTTCAAGAGGATGAAACGCAGGGCCTGTGTAGCGGATCGTCATACTGGTATCGTTATTTTCTTCGGAGTACTCTACCAACAACTGCATTTGAAGTTCGTTTCCGATTCTGGGTACCAGCGTCTGCATGCAGAGTTCTTCGAAAATATTCTGTATCCGGTAGATGTTTTTTTGTCCCATCTCATGCTTTCGGCCAAACTGCTCCAACTGACTGATGATACCGATAAAGTCGAAATCCGGTGAGTCGATGATGATTTCAAACACCTTCAGACGACGGATAAACTGTCGGGTACGTTCCCGCTGGGGATGGTCGAAAATTTGTTCCGGAGTACCATCTTCGTAAATCTCTCCCTGATCCATATAAAAGATTCGGGTGGACACATCACGGGCGAATTTCATCTCATGTGTGACGATCATCATGGTCAAACCCTGTCGGGCCAGAGTTTTGATGACTGAAAGAACTTCCCCCACCATTGTCGGGTCAAGCGCAGAGGTTGGCTCGTCAAACAGGATAATCTCTGGCTCCATAGCCAGGGTTCGGGCAATGGCGGCCCGCTGCTTTTGTCCGCCGGAGAGTTCATCGGGATAGGCCAATGCTTTATCTCCCAGACCCACTGTGCGAAGTAGTTCCATGCCTTGTTCGTAGGCTTCCTGTCGGCTTTTCCCCAAAAGGGAGACCGGACCGGTCATAATGTTTTCGATGATATTCATGTGATGGAACAGGTGAAACGACTGAAATACCATGCCCATCTTTCGCCGGAGAAGGTGCACCTTGCATTTCGGATCTGTAATGGCCTGTCCATCAATGTAGATTTCTCCCGACGTGGGTGTTTCCAGCAGGTTGATACAGCGAAGCAAGGTGGATTTTCCTGTACCGGAGGGGCCGATAATAGAAATTACTTCACCCCGGCTGATCTCTGCGTTGATATCCTTCAAAGGAGTAACATTGGGATATTCTTTTCTTACATGTCGAATGGAGATCATGGAAGCTTCACTCCTTTCACTTTTCGTTTCTTTCGGTCAGGTGTCACCGTTCGCTCAATGGGACGAAGCAGTGAGGTCAGGACCCATGCGATGACAAAATAAATAACGGCTGTACTGATGAGAGGGAAGAACGCCTCGTAGGTACGGCTGCGGATAATATCACTCATCTTTGTCAGATCCTGAACAGCAATGTAGCCCACCACAGAGGTCATCTTAATGAGAGAAATGAACTCTCCCTTAAAAATAGGAAGGAACTGCCGGGCAGCCTGAGGCATGACAATCTGGAAGAAAGCACGGGTCCTGGTGAAGCCCAGTGCCAGTGCTGCTTCGGTCTGACCTCGATCCACCGACTGGATGCCTGTACGGATCATCTCGCATACATAGGCGGCCAGATTGATTCCAAAACCAATGATTGCAACCCAGACACCGTCCAGTCCGCTGCCGGCGAACACCAGATAGAATAGGATCATCAGCAGGACGACCATGGGAGTTCCCTGCAGAAGCCGAATATAGATCTGGACAACCCCCCGGGCCAACGTGTATTTGGAGAGTTTTAAAAGACACAGTCCAAACCCCAGGACGGTACCGAGTATCGTTGCCAACAGGGAGATCAAAACCGTCGTTTCTATGCCCTGAACAATGAGCTTCCAGCGGTTCTCCCGAAGAAAGGTCTTTTCAAAGCTCTCAGCAAGAGCTGTCCAAAAACTCTTCGATTCCTCCGCTCCGCGAACCATCATCACGGTACCACCGGAATAATCGGGTTCCGAGAACCAGACGCTTTCAGCCCGTTCCTCCGTCACGGCGATGCAGGAGGCGGCAATGTCGTACCGCTCACCCAAGCCGGGGATCAGGGCGGCAAAATCCATGTTGTGAAGTTCCAAAGCATAACCATAGGCAGCGCAGAAACGAGTTGCAATATCAATTTCATAGCCCACGATTTGTCCATTTGCCAAATAGGAGAAAGGTGGATTTTCAGTGTTGGTGGCCAACTTCAGGATCCCATTCTCACCGCTGAGCCCGGTCAGATCTATGACTTTTTTGCTTTCATCGGAACCAAACCAGATGCTGTCGATTTCCTCCAATGTACCGTCTGATCTGAGCTTCGCAAGGAACTCGTTCATTTGGCCCCGAAGAGCAGCGCCTTCATCGGTTTTTGGGAATGCAAAGGCATAATCTGTTTCGCTCATCAGCTGTGGGAGATACGTAACTGCAGGATATTCCAGTTCCATATACCGGGCTACAGGCTCATCTACCATGAAGGCATCCAGCTGACCAATGGTGACGGAATAGACCATATCGGGTATGGTATTGTAGTATGCCAGCTCCGCCTCCGGAAAATCCTCCTGTGTCAGCGCATCAAATACGGAGCCGGTGAGGATGCCCAGTCGTACGCCGGGAGTAGTCAGAGCATCAATGGTTTGATAAACCTGAGCCGCAGTATCAGAAATATCCCTTACCATCACTGCCGTTTCCGACAGGAGATACCCATCGGAAAATTCCAGCTTCTCCCGACGTTCCGGAGTGGCGTTGAGGTTGGCCATGATACAGTCGATGTCTCCGGTCTCTGCTGCAGCTATGATTCCACCATAGTCATACACGGAAATCTCCACATCGGCGCCCAGCCAGTATGCGAAACGGTAGATCAGTTCCAAATCATAGCCGGTAAGGGTCGTACCTTCATAGTAGCTGAAGGGCTGTACCAATCCGCTGGTCCCGACCTTCAAATGGTACGCCGGATTTTCAGCTTTGGGGATGTCCGGCATTTCGCTGCTTGCTGTGGTCACCCAACGGTAATACATATCGTCCAGTGTACCTTCATCGCGGAGCTCCTGCAGGAACTGATTGATCTTCTCCGTTAGATCAGGGATCTCTGTTTTGGGAGAAATACCCACGGCAATGTCCATGGCTTCGCCCAGACTTCCCTCCAGGAGATGAACATCGTCCAGCCCGCCGGCGATGGCAAATTCCATCATGATGCGG
>JAFUQN010000128.1 GCA_017472365.1 Bacillota bacterium | reverse complement strand
TGCTGTCCGAAATGGCTATCTACGATCCCGCTGGTTTCGCAAAGCTGGTAGAAGCTGCTAAGGCTGCTCTGAAGTAATAGCTGATCGAGCGATATTTAAAACAATGAGAACTGTTTTCCAAAGAGAACAGTTCTTTTTTATTACAAATACCGGTATATTTGATTTTACGTACAAATAAAAAGGAGACTTCGATAAGAAGTCTCCTTTTTGCTTTCATTAAACAATAGAGAACCGATAGACCGTGGTATGGTCGTAAGTTGCTCCGGCTTTCAGGACGGGCTTTTCAAAATGTCCGTAGGCCATGGCATTGGGGAAATACTGGGTTTCCAGACAGAATGCACAGCTGCCTTCGTAGGCTTTTCCGTCTTTTCCTGTCATATCTCCGGTCGGATAATCGGGGGTATAGAGCTGAACACCGGGCTTGGTGGTCAGGGTTTCCATACGGATTCCGGATTCCAGACAGATGGCAATCGCTGCGCGTCGTTCGGTTCCGGTCATACCACGAACCACGAAATTATGGTCGTAGCCGCCAGCCTGAATCACCTGCGGATGGTCGTCTTTGATCCGGCTTCCGATCGTACGGTAGGTACAAAAATCAAACGGAGTATCTTTTACGTTGACAATTTGGCCATCGGGAACGAAGGTTTCGTTCAGCGGAGTATAATAGTCAGCTTCGATCAGCAGTTCCTGACCCAGGACATCGCCTTCACCGTGACCGTTCAGGTTAAAGTAACTGTGATTGGTCATATTACAAAGGGTATCCTTATCGGAAATAGCTTCGTAATGGATGGACAGGCTGTTGTCTTCTTCCAGAGAATAGGTGATGGACACTTTCAGTTCTCCGGGGAATCCTTCTTCACCGTCAGGGCTGGTGTAGGTCATCTTCACACCGTGGTATGCGATTTCTGCATCCCAAACTTTACGGTCAAAGCCGATGGTACCACCGTGGAGGCAGTTGGGACCGTTATTCTGAACCAGCGTATAAGTTTCGTCGTTCAGAGTGAACTGTCCGCCGCCGATGCGGTTGGCCACACGGCCAACGGCTGACCCGAAGTAACAGGTGTTCTGTTCGTATTCTTCCAGAGTATCGTAGCCCAGGACCACATCGCGGATCTGACCGTCCCGGCCGGGAACGCAGATTTTCTGAACGGTGGCACCGTGGGTCAGAATGGATACTTCCATGGAGCCGTTGGATAAGATCCAACGGTCTACCTTCTTTCCGTCGCGGTTGGTACCGAAGGGAAGGGAAGTGACAGTAACTTTATAATCGCTCATGGATGACCTCCATTACAGCTGAGCCAGGAAGCGTCTCAGAGCTTCACGGCCTTCTTCGGTGCGCTTATAAACGCCGGCACATTCCAGAACTTCAGAGAAGACAATGCCGACTTCGTTCTGAACGATTTCCATAGCATTCTCTGCATTGACAGTTTCGTACTTGGGAAGGAATTCTACGACCCAGTCTGCATGCTTTTCGGTTCTGGGATCTTCCTTCATGGCCTTCACCAGAGCATCGCCGGTGAGAGAACCGATCTGGTCAGCCAGAACAGCCAGTTCTTCCTTCAGACGAGCGGGGAGAACAGCCAGACCCATAACTTCGATCAGGCCGATGTTTTCCTTTTTGATGTGATGCAGGTGATCGTGGGGATGATATACACCCAGCGGATGTTCTTCGGTGGTGATATTGTTTCTCAGCACCAGATCCAGTTCGTACTTTCCGTCACGGAAACGTGCGATGGGGGTGATGGTATTGTGGGGAACACCGTCGGTTTCTGCGAAAATAAACGCAGCTTCGTCGGTGTAGCCTCTCCAGCTTCCCAGAATGTGGTCAGCCAGTTCCACCAGTCTCTGATCGTCTTCACAAACCAGTCTCAGAACGGACATGGGCCAGCGAACGATACCGCACTGTACATCTTCGTAACCGTCCACGGAGAATTCTTCTTCCACGGGAGATACTTCCATGGGGAAGATATAGTGTCCACCCTGGAAGTGGTCGTGGCTCAGGATGGAACCGCCTACGATGGGGAGATCCGCATTGGAACCTACGAAGTAGTGGGGGAAGGTCTTAACAAAATCCAGAAGCTTACGGAAACAGGATCTGTCGATCTTCATGGGTGTATGCTTGGAGTTGAACACGATGCAGTGTTCGTTGTAGTATACGTAAGGAGAGTACTGGAAGAACCAGGGGCTTTCATTGATTTCCAGAGGAATGATGCGGTGGTTCTGACGAGCCGGGTGGTTGATTCTTCCGGCGTAACCTTCGTTTTCTGCGCAGAGCTGACACTTGGGGTATCCGGCAGGCGCCGCCTTACCGGCGGCGGCGATTGCCTTCGGATCCTTTTCTGGCTTGGAAAGGTTGATGGTGATGTGCAGGTCACCGAATTCGGTGGGCGCATACCATTTCATATCCTTGGCAATTCTGTCGCGGCGGATATAATTTGTGGCCTGGCTGAAGTCATAGTACCAGTTGGTGGCTTCTTCCGGGCTTTCACCGTACAGATAATCAAAGGTGTCGATCACTACGCTGGGCGGAGGAGTCAGACGACCCATCAGCTTGGTATCGAACAGGTCGCGGGCAACGATGGATTCAGCATCCACCAGACCTTTTTCGGCAGCGATGTCGATCAGCGCGTCTAAAATTTCGTGAACAGGGGGTAATTCTTCGTTGAGTTCTGCTTCTTCCATAGCGGGAATTTCATCCAGCTGCATAACTTCCATGAGGGAATTTACAGAATAGATACGATCTTCCGGCTCGATGAGTCCGGTGTTCAGTGCGTATTCCACCAGTTGGTAGATGGGATGAATCATGAGAAACCTCCTGAATTACTTGTCAAAACCGTTGGGATGATTTTTATGCCAGTTCCATGCGCTGGAAATGATGGTTTCCAGATCGTCGTACTGAGGCTTCCAGCCCAGGATATCGCGAGCCTTCTGGCTGGAGGCGATCAGCTGAGCAGGGTCACCTGCACGGCGCGGACAAACCTTCGCCGGAATGGGATGGCCGGTAACCTTACGGGCAGTTTCAATCACTTCGTTTACAGTGAAACCTACGCCGTTACCCAGGTTGAAGATGGCGTTGTCGCCGCCCTTAACCAGGTATTCCATAGCCAGGATATGAGCCTGAGACAGGTCGGTTACGTGGATGTAGTCGCGGATGCAGGTACCGTCCTTGGTGTCGTAGTCGTCACCGAAGATGGAGATTTCCGGTCTCTTACCGTTGGGAACCTGTAAAATCAGCGGGATCAGATGGCTTTCCGGATTGTGAGCTTCACCGATCTGACCAGACTTGTGGGCACCGCAGGCGTTGAAGTAACGCAGGGATACGAACTTCATACCGTGAGCCAGGGATGTCCACTTGAACATTTTTTCCATGGACAGCTTGGTTTCGCCGTAGCAGTTGGTGGGATAGGTTCTGTCTTCTTCCATGATGGGAATGCGTTCCGGTTCGCCGTAAGTTGCGGCGGTGGAAGAGAAGACGATGTATTTGATGTCATGAGCAACCATGGATTCTAACAGAACTTTGGTTCCGCAGAGATTGTTATCGTAATACTTCAGCGGCTTGGTCATGCTTTCGCCAACGAGGGAGTTGGCTGCGAAATGAATCACGCCGTCGATCTTTTCCTGGTCGAATACGGAGTCGATAAAGTCGCGGTTTCTGATGTCGCCCTGATAGAAGCGAGCCTTCGGGTGAACAGCAGCTTTGTAACCGGTTTCCAGGTTGTCTGCGATCACAACGTCATAACCGTTGTCGATCAGTTCATAAACAGTGTGGGAACCGATGTAGCCGGCTCCGCCCAGTACGAGAATAGTCATAATAACCTCCTAAATACTATAAACCTTTCTTATATTATATTATCGTTGTCCATTAGGGAAGGAGGACGATACCGCCTTCAGGACGAATGTTAAGTACATGGCAGCTGCCGCTTCCGAGAACGGCTTCCATTGCATCGCGATAAGTTTCCAAAAGATCATTGGGTACGAAAGCCTGGATCGTTCCGGCAAAACCGCCGCCGTGAACGCGGAAGGTTCCTCTGTCACCCAGAATCTGTTCAGACAGGGCAAGAGCCAGGGAAACGGCCTGTTCCTTTACAGCACCGCTGCAATAAACGTTCTGTAAGTACATATAAGAAGAGGCACCGGATTCTCTCGACAGCTTCAGGAAAGTGTCGAAATCATCATTGGCCAGAGCTTCTGCTTCTGCGATGGCGCGTTTGTTTTCGGCATAGAAGTGGATAGCTCTCAAGACTGCACGGTCACCGCATGTTTCTCTCAGTTCAGGGATGGCTTTCGTAAAATCCGCTTCATCGATATCTCTGAGAACTTCTTTTCCAAAGTGTCTGGAAATGTTCTTCAGTTCCACGGTAATGGCTGCGTATTCATCAGTCAGATCAGCGTGGTCTGCACCGGAATCCACAATGCACAGGGAATGACCTGTTTTTCCGAAGTCGAAGGTCACCTGCTTGATGATGGGTTCAGCAGGATCGTTAAAGTCGATGGATACAGCGCTTCCAACGGAGCTGGCCATCTGATCCATCAGACCGCAGGGCTTACCGAAGAAGACATTTTCGGCATACTGACCGATCTGAGCAATTTGCACAGCGTTGATTTCGTCGTTACAGAACAGATGGTTGAAAATTACACCGATCAGAACTTCATAAGCAGCGGAAGACGACAGACCGGAACCCTGTAAGACATTGGATGTGGCGTAGCAGTCAAATCCAGCCGGTTCGTAGCCCATGGACTTGATCTTGGCAGCGATGCCGCGGATCAGGGCAGGGGACGTATTGATTTCTTTTTCCACAGGTTCCAAATTGTTCAGATCCACCTCAAGCATGGGATATCCTTCGGACTGGATACGGACAACAGAGGTTCCGTTGACACCGGCACAAGCCAGGATATCGAGATTTACGGAAGCTGCCAGAACACAGCCGTGCTGATGGTCGGTGTGGTTTCCACCGACTTCGGTACGACCGGGAGCACTGAATAAAGCAATTTCACGGTTATCATCCACAACTCCGAAAAGAGCGGAAAATACATCTATCACGGCGTCAGCGCGATCTTTCTGGGACTGTACCTCATCGGGGCCGCAGCAATAAATGTGGGCCAGTCTCTGGTCGCAGGATGTTCCGTGCAACGTTTCTTTTAATGTTTTAATCGAAGACATAATTTCACCTCCACATAGTTAATTAAATTGTACTGTTTCCTTAGAGCAGATTCAAGCATAAATGGCTATTTTTCAAAAAAGAAATCATTCGACGGGAAGATTCGACACGGATTGAAGAATGAACGGGATATACTGTCATGGAAAAGCTTCGGAGGAGGAAGATTCATGGTGGTGTACGGGGAGATTCTGTTTTTGGAAAATGCTGTGACTGGCGGACTGATCCTCTGGCTTACAGGGATTTTATGCGGCCGAAGGATTAGAAAAAAGAAATTGTGTTTTGGCTCTATTTTATGTGGGTTATATGCATTTACTTTGTTTCAGGGGGAAATCGGTATTTTCTGCTCCTTCGCACAAAAACTGATTTTCTCAATGATTCTTACAAGAATCTGTTTCGGCGCGACTCGGTTGATATTGGCTTGGATCTTATTTTATATCATCAGTTTTTTCATGGGTGGAGCTACCTTGGGGATGGCTGCTTTGTTCAGTATCCCGTCTATGGCGCTGAATGGAAGTATTTATATGAACGAATTATCCTTCGTACATCTGATATCAGGATGTGGAAGTGCAATATTAACAGTGCGGCTGATCACAGTACTAATCCGTGAACGGAACCATGATATCAATACACGGTGGGAACTGGACATTATATATAAAGGAAGAAGAATTCAAACAAAGGGATATTACGATACGGGAAATCTGCTGACAGATCCCTTGACAGGGCTTCCGGTTTGTTTTGTAACGGAAGAATTGATCATGGCTCTCGCTGGGACTGAGTTCTCAAAGAGAGAAATCGTGTTTTCCGGGGCAGACGGAGAGAAACGTACGATACCGGTATTTCAACCGGATTACATAGCAATTTATCATGGAAAAAATTCGTACAGATATCCTGTGATATTGGCCATTGTTTCGAAAGAACGACAGAAGCAATGGGGTAAGGAATGTTCTGTATTGATCCACAGCAGCTTATTGGAAACCGTTGGAAGGTATCGGGAAGAAGTGAAAGAGGGGATCGAGTATGAAAATGACCGGGAAGTTATGTTTTTTTAGAGCAAAGCAAATGATTAGTGATATTATCAATAAAATACTTAACAAAATTGTGCAGATAATTTTTCAAAAGACCGGGGAAACCAGAGAACAGGTATGGTACATCGGAGGTAGTGAGATTCTGCCGCCACCGCTAAGCCCGGAAGAGGAACTGAGGCTTCTGGAGGAATGGAACGACAGAACGGAAGAAATCAGACAGATTTTGATTGAAAGAAATCTCCGGCTTGTAGTTTATATAGCAAAAAAATTTGAACATACATCCACCGGAGTAGAGGATTTGATTTCCATCGGAACCATTGGCCTGATCAAGGCAGTGAATACCTTCGATCCGGGGAAAAAGATCAAATTGGCCACGTACGCTTCCAGATGCATTGAAAATGAGATCCTCATGCATCTTCGCAGAAGTTCACGGATGAAGGCAGAAGTATCTCTGGATGAGCCTTTGAATGTGGATTGGGATGGAAATGAACTTCTTCTTTCTGATATTTTAGGGACGGAAGGAGATATTGTCTATCATCATATTGAAGAAGAGGTCAATCGAAGTCTGGTGGATCAGGCTCTGGACTGTCTGTCTCTGAGAGAACGGAGAATTATGGAGATGCGCTTCGGACTTCTGACTGGAAAAGAAATGACGCAGAAAGAGGTTGCCGACAGTATGGGGATTTCCCAGTCCTACATTTCACGATTGGAGAAAAAAATCATTTTACGACTTCAAAAAGAGATTAGAAAGTTGGGGTGACAAGGATAAAAGCCGCAGAATCTGTACATAAATAGAGTAGCTGAAACAGCTTCGCTTTCGGGGACAAAAAGCGGAATGGAGGCCTACAGTGGCAACGAAAGTGGAAATCTGCGGTATCAATACCTCTAAGCTTCCCGTCTATAAAGATGTGGAAATGAAGCAGATGATCGAGAAAATCAAAGGAGGCGATCTGGAAACAAGAGAACAATTTATCATAGGAAATTTACGTCTGGTACTCAGTGTGATTCAGAGGTTTTCCAACAGGGGAGAAAATCCTGACGACCTGTTTCAGGTGGGTTGCATCGGTTTGATCAAGGCGCTGGATAATTTTGATACCAGTCACGATGTAAAATTCAGTACGTATGCTGTTCCCATGATCATCGGGGAACTACGCAGATATTTACGCGACAATAACAGTATCCGCGTATCGCGTTCTCTGAGAGATACTGCGTATCGCGCGCTTTCTGCCAGAGAGCGGCTGACGGCGATGAATCAGAAAGAACCGTCTATTATGGAGATTGCTACGGAATTGTCGCTGCCAAAAGAGGATGTGGTTCTGGCCCTGGATTCGATTCAGGAGCCTGTATCTCTGTTTGAACCGGTATTTCACGATGACGGAGATGCAATCTATGTAATGGATCAGGTGCGCGATACAAAAAATACAGATACGCGCTGGATCGAAAATCTGTCACTATCCGAAGCAATGAAAAAGTTGACGGAGCGGGAACAGAAGATACTGAATCTGCGTTTCTTTGAGGGAAAAACTCAAATGGAAGTGGCCAATGAAATCGGAATCAGCCAGGCACAGGTCAGTCGTCTGGAGAAAAATGCTTTGAAATTTATGAGAAAATATGTGTGATACAGGATTTACAAAGAGAAATTGTGGTGGTATAGTTAACCCGATGGACAGTATTCCAAAAGGAAACTATACCGGACAACAACTGAAAACAACGACGAATCGGGTTGTAACAAGGAGACTGTGATCGTATCCAGAGTGAACGGTACACAATATAATAATTACAATCGGAACATCATGATCTATAAGAGGGTTCGTCTGTCATTTTCTGTGACAATCCTGGAATTCTATCCATCCGTGGGTTTACAAGCGAGATATATCGCCTGTGAAACTGCGGATTTTTTATTACCGGACAGTAACGACTGTTAAAAAGGAGGGAAAAAGATGAAACACATGACGCAGGAGGAAAAACACCGGCAGATTCGCCGTGAAGCGAAAGCTACATTTATATTGTTTTTCCTGTGTTTTGCGTGGCATGTCGGATTTGGATATGCGCTGAATGGAGTGGATATCCGGATCTGGAATCTACCGTTATGGTGGATCGTATCGACACCGGGAGTTTTCCTGGTGGCGGTGATTGGTGTCATTTATCTGCTGACGAAGGTTTTTGTGAATTTTGATCTGGAACCGGAGGTGGACGAACATGACAAGTAAACAGATTATGGTTTTATGTATTCTTTCTAGTTATCTTCTCATCAATTTGTTTTTAGGGCTTATGGTCAGCAGAAAAGCAGTAAAGGATAATGCAGAAGGAGGATTTCTCCAGAATTACTTCATGGGAAACCGTTCCATGGGCGGACTTGTACTGGCCATGACCCTGGTGGCAACCTACGCCAGCGCCAGTTCGTTTCTCGGTGGGCCGGGACTTGCAGCCAACTGGGGACTGACTCAGGTATGGGTCGCTGGTGTTCAGATCGGTTCTGCTTTTTTGACACTCGGCGTCGTGGGAAAGAAATTTGCGATCATTTCCCGGGAAATCAATGCAGTAACGGTAACGGACTATTTCCAGGCGAGATATCAGAGTCCGCTGGTGGTTGCGCTCTGTGGAATCTGCCTTGTTTGTTTCTTTGTAACGCAGATGGTGGCTCAGTTTATTGGGGGAGCCACGTTGATCCAGACGGTGACGGGTCTTCCGTATCAGCTGGGATTGGCGATGTTTGCAGCGATCGTTATCATCTATACATCTGTCGGAGGATTTAAAGCAGTTGTCATTACCGATACGTTTCAGGGGATCATTATGGCGTTCGGTACATTCCTGATGCTGTTCTTTGTGTTAAAGGCCGGCGGGGGAATGGAAGCAATCACCATGGAACTGACGGAAATCAATCCCGGCTGGGATCTTCTGGGGAAGGGGCCATATGCTAATGGAAACACAGCGCTGTCCCCGGGGTATCTGATTTCTTACTGGGTTTTGGTCGGAGTCGGCGTTCTCGGACTTCCGCAGACGGCTGTCCGCGGAATGGGATTTAAGGATACCAATTCCATGCACCGTGCCATGATCTACGGTACAGTTACCGTGGGAATCATGATGATCGGAATGCACCTGGCAGGCGTATTATGTCTTCCGCTGCTTCCGGAAGGCGGTGTTGGAACCACAGACCAGGTCATTCCTTATGTGGTAATGAATTATATGCCCGGATGGGCTGCGGGATTGTTCCTGGCCGCTCCGTTGGCTGCGGTCATGTCCACTGTATCTTCGCTTTTGATCCTGGCTTCCGCGACGATCATCAAGGATTTGTGGCTCAGTTACATTGCAAAAGACCGGGAAGGAAAGGGTGCAGTTTCGGATAAAAAGATTTCCAGATACAGTTTTCTGATCACAGTCGTTTTGGGTCTCATTGCGTTCCTTTTCGCCATGTCTCCCCCTGATATTATCGTATGGATCAACCTTTTCGCCATGGGCGGACTGGAAGCTACGTTCTTCTGGCCGCTGGTGGGAGGACTATATTGGGACAAGGGAAATGCAAAGTGCTGTATCGCCTCGATTCTGGTGGGCGTATCTACCTTTGTATTCTTCAATCAAGTGAAAATCGCACCGTTCCATGTTCATGAAATCGTGATCGCACTGCTTTTCGGTGGTATCGCTTATTTTGTGACCGGAATCATTACAAACAAAAAAGACGCTGTCAGCGTCAGATAATTCAAAAGGGTTAAGTATCGACATAAAAAGAGGCAGGGCCTCAGCGGAACAGTTCGTTCCACTGTGCTCTGCCTTTTTCGCTGGTACAGTGTTTTTTTACAACGAGGTCGATAAAGTGACGTGCTGCCGTGGGTAGTGTCTCCATGTGACGGAAGGCCAGGGAGATGGTACGCTTTACCGGAGGCTCGATGGGACGTACGGCAAGATCATAAGAACTTCTCTGCAGGAACATCTGCGAAAGGATCGATACGCCCAGGTTCAGTTCGACCATGGACATGATGGTATAGTCGTCATGAACGCGGTAGCGGATATTGGGCTCCAGGTGATTCTGGCGGAAGTAATTCAGCGGCTCATTGATGTCACCTTCTTCCAGAAGGATGTAAGGCTCGCTGGCCAGCTGTTCCAAAGTCACGGTTTCCTGAGATGCCAGAGGATGAGACGGTGACAGTACGGCCATCATCTGGTCTTCATTTAAATCGATATGAGGATAACTTTCGGCAACTTCCGGTGTCAGAAAACCAAAGTCCACATGTCCGTTCTGGATCAGACCAGCCATATCGGCATATTCGACGACCTGATGCAGTTCAAAACTGATTCCGGGGTGTGTCTTGTGGAATTCGTCGATCAACTGGGGAAGCCAGTGACAGGAAATACTGGAAAACGTACCGATGCGGATAACACCGGACTGAAGATTGTGCATTTCCTTCAGTTTTTCAGATAAGTTGTGATAACTGTTGCAGATATTATATATGTAAGGAAGTAATTCCTTTCCGTCTGCAGTCAGTTCGATCCCGCTGCGGGAACGCAAAAGAAGTGTGGTATCCAGTTCCGTTTCGAGCGACTGGATCATCTGGCTGATGGCAGACTGGGTATAACCTAGTTCTTCTGCTGTTTTAGTGAAACTGCCCAATTCGATGACTTTCAAAAATGTGTGATAACGCTTCATAGGCTGCCTCCTTTGCGGAAAAGACTGCAAGATTCAAGACAAAGATGCTATATAACAAAAGATGATATATGCATTAGTAAGATTTATAGTTCTATGAAAATAAATAATTTTACTAATGTATAATTGCATTATATAGTATTAATGTGAAAAAAGCAACCACAGGTTATTTGATAAAAATATGTCGTTTTATTTAGGAGGAGATTGTTATGACAGAGCGTACCATGAGCAGAGGTACTGTCTGGAGAAAAGGTTTTCAGGACGGTATTCCCATTGGACTGGGTTACTTTGCGGTTTCGTTTGCATTTGGTATTATGGCAAAAGAAGCAGGGATGACAGCATTTCAGATCGGTCTGATGTCCCTGACCAATCTGACATCCGCAGGGCAGTTCGCGGCGGTGGGACTGATCGTCAACGGCGCATCCTTTGCGGAAATGGCACTGACACAGCTGATCATCAACCTGAGATATTGCCTGATGTCCTGCGCGTTATCTCAGAAGTGGGATCCGAAAGTACCGTTTTTCCATCGTCTGACCGTTGCTCACGGTGTTACGGATGAAATCTTCGGTGTTTCCGTTTTAAGAGATGGTTATTTGAAGCCGTTTTATAACTATGGTCTGATGTCTGCTGCTTGTCCCGGATGGGTGGGCGGTTCTGTGACCGGAGCTCTGTGCGGAGCGATTCTTCCGGACAGCCTGACCAGCGCTCTGGGAATTGCGATTTATGGTATGTTCCTGGCGATCGTTGTTCCGCCTTCCAAGAAGAATAAGGCGGTTGGTGCCGTTGTTCTGTCCGCTATGGCGATGAGCACCGTATTCCAGATGATGCCTGTCCTGAAGAATATCTCTTCCGGATTCCAGATCATCATCATCACTGTTGTTGTTGCAGCTGCAGCAGCAATGTTAAGACCCGTTGAAGTTGAAGCGATTGAAGAGGAAGGAGAAAATCAGTAATGCTTGAAAATGTATATCTGTATATCCTGGTTATGGCTGGTGTTACTTATTTGATTCGTGTACTGCCTCTGACTTTGATTCGTCAGCAAATCAAAAGCCAGTTCATTCAGTCCTTCCTGCACTATGTTCCTTATGCGACGTTATCCGCTATGACTTTCCCTGCGATTCTGACATCCACATCGTCCATGATCGCGGCAACCGGCGGCTTCATTGTAGCTATGGTCGCAGCCTGGAAGGAACGCAGCCTCGTTCAGGTAGCGGCGTTTGCCTGCATCACCGTATTTATTCTGGAACGTTTTCTGTAACGAAATATAAGAAAAAAATGTAAAAATTTTTAGATTTGCGATTGACTCGGCCCCTGGGGCCGAGTTTATTCTATTATTGAAGAAGTTAAGTTTCTTTGCAGTTTTTGAATACAAATATACCAACAACACACAGGAAGAATTCGGGGGAACATCATGGAAAGAGAACGATTTGTCAAAGTATTGGATGCGCAGTTAGCGCCTGCTTTAGGTTGTACGGACCCCGTAGGCTTAGCTTACGGGGCAGCATGTGCCAGAAGTTATTTGGGCGGAGAGGTTCTGTCTCTGAAGGCACAGATTTCGGTAAATTTGATTAAAAATGCAGCGGCGGTCTGCATTCCCAAGACCGGTGGCCGCTGCGGTATTTCTTTGGCGCTGGCGCTGGGAGTTCTTGGCGGAGATCATGAAAAGGGACTGGAAGTTCTCAACGGATTGAAGCAGGAACATCTGGCTCAGGCCGATGCCATGGTGGAATCCGGTATGATCAGCAGTTCCGTTGCTGATACGGATCAGTCTTTGTATTTGTGTGTGGAAATAACGACAACAGAAGGAACGGCAAAGGTTGTAATTGAAGATAATTATCTGAACGTGACTTCGGTTACTGTCAACGGTACGATTGTAAAAGAAGTACATCCGGAAGAGGAGTCGGTGGAAGAAAAAAAATCCCATGATGTGAGCTTTCTGTCCATCGCATCAATTTTAGAATTCGCTTCTACAGCTACAGAAGACGAATTATGGAAGGTGAAAAAGGCGATTGAGATGAACACTGCTGTATCGGAAGCCGGAATGGAAGGAACGTACGGTATGGGTGCCGGCGCGGCGTTCGGACGAATGATGAGCGGTGGAAACATGGGTTCTGACTGGATCAACGATGCACTGATGAGAACCATGTGTGCGGTGGATACAAGAATGGCCGGTGCGGATATGGCTGTCATGTCCAACACCGGAAGCGGAAATCAGGGTCTGACCTGTACATTGCCTGTAGCTTCCGTTGCAAAGTATTGGGGAAAGAGTCCCCTGGAAGTGTTGAGATCCACAGCGATCAGCTGTCTGATGGCAGTTCATATCAAAGAAAAATTCGGTATTTTAGGGGCCGTCTGCGGAGCAGTGATCGCCGCTGCAGCATCTGCCTGCGGTGTCGTCTATCTGATGGGCGGCGGAGAAACAGAAATGCTTCAGGCAATGAAGACGTCTCTGGGTAACGTAGCGGGCCTTATGTGCGACGGTGCCAAGGCTGGCTGTGCTGTGAAAGTAGCAACTTGTACCCACTCCGGATTGATGGCCGCTATGCTGGCCATGGATGGCCGCGGAATCCAGTCCACCGATGGGATCGTCGGGGAATCGGAACAGGATATGATCGATAACTTTGTCCGCGTTTCCAGAGAAGGCATGGCAAAGATGGACCGTGTAGTTTTGGATATTATCCTAAAGAAGTAGACAAACTGCGACAAATCGAGTAAAATAAATGCATTGAACACCCGCCAATTCCGGCGGGTGTTTCTTCGGGTAAAAAGAAACAACAACGAGGGTAGTATTTTGAGCAGAAAAGAACGTATTTTCACCAATCCCGTGTATGTGGTGATTCTGGCCATCTTCACAAATGTGTTGTGGGGGAGTGCCTGGCCTTCCATTAAAGTAGGAAATGAGCAGTTCCATGTGACGAATATGCCAGAACAGATCCTGTTCGCCGGATACCGGTTCTTCGGCGCCGGTCTGGTACTGCTTCTGTTTTATATTCTAACACAGAAGAAGATTCCGATGATCCATAAGGAAAACGGAAACCGGAAAACCGTTTGTCTTCAGATGTTGTTCCAGACGTTTTTCCAGTACATGTTCTCGTATCTTGGCGCAGCCAATATCTCCGGAACGAATTCTTCGATCTTCAGCGCCACAAACACGTTTATTGCAGTTATTTTGGCGCACTTTGTGTACACGGATGATAAATTGAACCGCAGAAAGATCGTTGCCTGCACCATGGGGTTTGTGGGTGTTCTTTTTGCTACGCTGGGAAAGGGTACCATCGGATTCTCTCCCACGGGTGAAGGGTTCATCATGTTATCTGCCGTATTCGGAACCATTGGAACCATCATCAGTAAAAAGTCCACAAAGACGGATGATGCGGTATCTGTAACCGGGTACAGCCTCGGCATTGGCGGATTCTTACTGATGATCGTGGGATGGACCATGGGGGCCAGCTTATCCTTTGATGCGCTGGGCGATTTCCTGATCCTTGGCTATTTGATTTTCATTTCTTCCGTATCCTTTACGTTATGGACGCTTTTGAACCAGTATAACAAAGTGGGACGTCTGAGTATTTTCAGCTGTGTCGTACCCATCAGCGGTACGCTGCTGTCCGGAATTTTCCTCCGCGAAAACGTGTTCCAAATCCAGTATATGATTTCTCTTGCGCTGATTACAGGTGGTATCTATGTCCTGAATCACAGCCGGAAAACAGCCCGGGATGGAGAGTAAGATCGAGTCCGTCAGCGATAACTGAAGAAAAATCGTGGATTACCTGATCGATGTTGGTTCCGGTGACGATCAGATCCGGTGCTTCTGGATCGTTGAGCAGAGCCTGACAGTGGATTACGGTCGGTACGCCGATGGCAATCACCTGACAGCCCATCGTTTCCTTTGTCAGATGTACACGATGGTTCTTTGTTCCGGCTCCCGGGGCGATGCCTGTGTCAGTGATCTGGATCGTGGTATTCATTCTGGAAACATCCCTGGCGGCCAGTGAATCTACGGCGATCAGCACATCGGGTTTCAGAAAATCCACAAGGCGGTGCAGGATTTCCGCCGTTTCAATACCGGTCTGTGCCATGACTCCCGGGTGGATGGCGGCCACATTGGTCTGGCGCGTATCGCTTTCCGCTTCGTATTCAACGAACAGGTGACGTGTCACGCGGATCTTTGATATGGTATGAGGACCAAGCGAGTCCGGTGTGATTTTTTCGTTTCCGATTCCTGCGATCAGTACTTTTCTGCACGGGTGGAAAGGAACCAGACGGGTCAGTTCTGCGGCAACCGCTTCGCGGAGCGCCTGCGTGATTTCCGGGCGTTCCTGAAGAAAGTCGGGAGACTCGATGGTGATGTACGTTCCGCATGGTTTGTGCATGGCCGATGCAGCCTCTTCCGTATCGATGGTGATGCGTGTAATCTTAACATCCGGTGAAGGACTGGCTTCGTGGACGGTGATTCCTGAGGAAGAAGGATCCGGGGCTGCGTTCAGCATGGATGCACTTTCAATGGCTAAATCAGTATAAATCATGGCAAAACTCCTTAAAAAACAGGTTGAAAAATTTTTTCGATTTTCGATATTTTTTACTTGCTTTTTCTATATTATTCATATATAATATTAATCGCGATATTTTACGAAAGTGGGGTGAAACAATATGGCAAACATTAAATCTGCAAAGAAGAGAATCAGCGTAATCGCAAAGAAGACCGCGGCTAACAGAAGAGTCAAGGGTCATCTGAAGGCGATCGTTAAGAACTTCGACAAGGCATTAGCTGAAGGCGATTTCGAAACCGCAGCAGCTAAGAAGGCTCTGGCTGAAAAGAAACTGATGCAGGCAGCTGCTAAGGGAACTATCCATAAGAACGCAGCTTCCAGAAAAGTATCCAGAATGGCTAAGGCTTTCAAGAAAGCTCAGGCAGAAGCTTAATCTCACCCGTCCCCACCAGTGCATAAGTTAAATGCACGAAAGCGGAATGAACGCGGAAAACCAGGATGTGTCTCCCTGGTTTTTTTCTTTTTTGAAATAATCTGTGATTCGGCTGTATATAATAGTAACAACGATTTGTACAGCGAAAAGGGGACGAAAATGAAACAAAAAAGGGAAATCGGCGCTGTAGTCTTGCTGTTATGTATGACTATGGCGTTTTTTATAGGGGAAATCCACAAAAATAAATCGGAGCAGGGCGGAGCTGTGGCCGCGGTTACGATGACGCTGGCCAGTGATGTTCTACCGATGATGGCGATGATTCCGCAGCAGGAAGTATTACCTCCGGCTGACGAAGCAGAAGAACTTCCGGAGAACGAATTTGAACCGGAACCATCCGCTGGAGTGACCGCCGAAGGCGGTTTGACTGAACCGAAAGAGAAAACAATAGAACCAGTAACAGTGACGGACAGCGTAAAAGCACCGGCGGTTCTTATTTATCATACTCATACGACAGAATCGTACCAACCGGTGTCGGAAGGAAACTTTCATTCGGTGGAAAAAGAAGGAACGGTCCGACAGGTGGGAGATGCCATGGAGAACCGTCTGAAGGAACTGGGATATGTGGTGATCCACGATGAAACAATCCATGATAATCCGTCTTACAACCAGTCATATTCCCGGTCGCTGGAAACAGCCCAAAGCTATCTGAAGCAGTATCCGCAGATCGCGCTGGTGGTGGATCTGCACAGAGATGCGGCCGGATATGCAGGGAGTGTTGGGAAAACGGTGAGTGTGGAGGGAAAGAATTCTGCTTCGTATGGATATGTGATCGGTCAGGGAAATCCCAATGTGATGGAGCTGACAAAAACGGTCAATGATCTGAATCGTATTGCAGAAGCGCTGTATCCGGGATTTACCGGAAAAATCATTGAAAAAGCGTATAAATTCAATCAATACATATCCGATCATCATGTTCTGATCGAGGTCGGGAATAATGAAAATACCATCGAACAGGCGATCTTGACGGGGCAGTATCTGGGGGATGTGATTGCCGCGTACCTGAAGGAACGAGGAATTTAGGATTGTACGGAGGAGAAACAATGGAACGTTTTCAGGGAATTCTATTCTTTTTGATTGGTTGTATCGCATCGTCGTCAGTAATCGTTCTGGATGACAGAATGGCATACCATTACGGTGTGGAACCGGTCTTATCTGCGAATTCTGTCGTTCGGATGGTTTCTGCGAAAGCCGCTTCGATTGAAAATGAAATTCGGGGCCTTGGAAGCTTTTACGCGTTGTATTTTGAAGAACTTTCCAATGTGGTAAAAGAAGGGCCTGAAACAGAAGAAGAACCACCGACGGTCCAGGTTTTCCGTACACAGAAAATATGAGCCGCTAGAGTAAGAAAACACAAGACAAACCGTGGTGCGTATGATATAATATTATGGCTAATATTGTAAATTCAAATTATGGAGGAGCTATGAGTTCTTATCAGAAATACATTCGAAATTTCAGCATTATCGCACATATCGACCACGGTAAATCTACTTTGGCGGACAGACTTCTGGAAACCACCGGCTGTGTCTCCACCAGAGACATGAAGGAACAGTTCCTGGACAATATGGATCTGGAACGTGAACGCGGAATTACGATCAAGCTGCAGACCACCCGTCTGGTGTACAAGGCCAAGGACGGAAATGAATATATCCTGAACCTGATCGACACTCCGGGACACGTGGACTTCAACTACGAAGTATCACGAAGCCTGGCGGCTTGTGAAGGTGCGGTTCTGGTCGTAGACTCCACCCAGGGGGTAGAAGCTCAGACACTGGCCAACGTGTACCTGGCTTTGGATGAAGATTTGGAAATTGTTCCTGTCATCAATAAGATCGACCTGTTAAGTGCGCGTCCGGAAGAAGTGAAGGATGAAATCGAAGAACTGATCGGTATCGATGCCCAGGATGCACCTTTGATCAGTGCGAAAAACGGGATCAATATTGAAGATGTTCTGGAAGCCATCGTTCAGAAAGTTCCGGCTCCCACCGGTGATCCCGACGGAAAGCTGAAGGCTTTGATTTTCGACTCTTATTACGATAATTATAAGGGTGTCGTTATTTACGCAAGAATCGTGGATGGTTCCATCAAAAAGGGTGATACCATCCTGATGATGAATACAAAGAAGAAGTATGAAGTTACCGAAGTAGGTGTTAACGCTCCCGGACAGGTTCCCTGTGCAGAACTTGGCACCGGTATGGTAGGTTATATCTGCGCTTCCATTAAGCAGGTCAGCGATGCACGTGTAGGGGATACCATCACCTTGGCCAACGACCCTGCCGAAGAAGCATTACCGGGTTATAAGAAAGTACAGCCCATGGTTTACTGCGGTATCTATCCGTCCAGCGATGAAAAGTACGAAAACGTCAAGGATGCTTTGGAAAAGCTTCAGGTCAATGACGCTGCGTTCCTGTTTGAACCGGAAACTTCCACGGCTCTGGGCTTCGGCTTCCGCTGCGGCTTTTTAGGACTTCTCCACATGGAAATCATCGTGGAACGTCTGGAACGTGAATTTGACCTGGGGATCATCACCACTTCTCCCAGCGTAATCTACCGCGTCGTTTTGACCGACGGAACGGTAAAGATGATCCAGAATCCGTCCAACCTTCCTACACCGCAGGAAATCTCCTACATTGAAGAACCTATGGTTAAGGCTGATATCATGCTGCCCAACGAATACGTAGGCTCCATCATGGAACTGTGTCAGGATCGCCGCGGTAAGATGACCCACATGGAATACATCACCGAGACCCGCGTTCTTCTGCATTACGAAATGCCGCTGAACGAAGTAATTTACGACTTCTTCGACGCTTTGAAATCCAAGACCAGAGGTTACGGTTCTCTGGACTACGAATTCCTGAGATATGAAAAGTCCAACGTGGTAAAGATGGACGTGCTTCTGAATAAGAGTTTAGTGGACGCCTTCTCCATGATCGTTCATGAATCTAAGGCTGCGCAGAGAGGACGTTTCGTCTGTGAAAAGTTGAAGGAAGTCATTCCGATGCACCAGTTCGAAGTTCCCATTCAGGCAGCCATCGGCCAGAAGGTCATCGCCCGTGAAACTGTCCGTGCATACCGTAAGGACGTACTTGCCAAGTGCTACGGCGGCGATATTTCCCGTAAGAGAAAGCTGCTGGAAAAGCAGAAGGAAGGGAAGAAGAGAATGCGTCAGTTCGGTACTGTAGAAGTTCCGCAGGAAGCGTTCACTGCCGTTTTGAAGTATGACGATAATAAATAACTGAATTCAAGCCTCGCCATGTGCGGGGCTTTTTTCATGTCCAGTCTCACGCGCTTTCAGTTGAACTATTCAGAAAAATAGGATAATATGAAACTAACTAAGGTTGTGTGGCGTGAATATAAGGAGGACAGAGTGTGTGGTTGATATATGCGATTGGGGCGTCTGTATTTGCGGCGCTGACTTCAATTTTGGCTAAGATCGGGATCGACGGTGTCAATTCCACGCTGGCCACAGCGATTCGAACGGTGGTGGTCCTGGCCATGTCCTGGGCGATGGTATTTATCACGAATACCCAGGGTGGAATTTTGGATATCAGCCGGCGAAGCTGGATCTTTCTGATTTTGTCCGGTGCTGCCACAGGGCTTTCCTGGCTGTGTTACTATCGGGCACTTCAAATCGGCGACGCTTCAAAAGTTGTTCCCATCGACAAGCTTAGCGTCGTTTTGACCATGATACTGGCTGCCGTGATTCTGCATGAGCAGTTTACTGTTAAGTCCATCATTGGTTGTATCCTGATCGGTGCAGGGACGATGCTTATGGTTTTATAACTATTCTTTCGATGTATGGGGGTATTCGTGAGCGATCATCTTGGTATCTATATCCACATTCCATTCTGCGTACAGAAGTGCCGTTATTGCGACTTTACTTCCTACGCCGGAAAGAATGAGGAATTTAAAAACAGATATATTAAGGCATTATTAAAACAGATAAATCAGGCGGCAACCGGCCGCTCCGCGGCCTCTTTACCTGCGCTGGAAGGCCGGATCGTCGATTCTGTGTTCTTCGGCGGAGGAACGCCGTCGCTGTTGTCACCGGATCAGTTGGGACTTGTGATGGCGGAATTGAGGACTCATTTCGTTTTTACAGAGGATTGTGAGATCACCATGGAGGCCAACCCGGGAACGGTGACGCTGGAAATCCTTCGCGGCTATCGGGAACTGGGGATCAACCGGCTGTCCTTCGGCGTCCAGTCCATGGAGGATGAGATCCTGAAGACGCTGGGGCGGATCCACGACTCGGCGGAAGCTGTTCGCTCTGTGAAACTGGCCAGAGATGCCGGTTTTGATAACCTGAATCTGGACCTGATGTTTGGAATTCCGGGACAGACGTCGGAACAGTGGACGTCTACACTTCAGAAAATCACGGCGTTATCACCGGAGCACATTTCTTTTTACAGTCTTCAGGTGGAAGAAGGGACGCCTATATATAATGATATTAAATTCGGAACGCTGGAACCCTTGACCGATGAAGAAGACCGGGCCATGTATCACGCCGGTCTGGAGTATCTCAGAGAGCAGGGGTATCACCAGTATGAGATTTCCAACGGTGCGAAGCCGGGGAAAGAATGCCGTCACAATGTAAAATACTGGACGCTGGAAGACTACGCGGGATTTGGCGTATCAGCCCACGGCTTTGTAGATGGAATCCGCTACTGTCAGGGGGATGATGTGACGGAATATATTGAAACTCTGGAACGTGATGAAAGTCCTGTGATCTGGGCTCATAAAAACGAACCGGAAGATTCGGCTTCGGAGTTTATGTTCACAGGTCTCCGGCTGGTTCGTGGGGTGGACCTTACGGAATTTGAAGAACGGTTTGGAATATCATTTGAATCCATGTACAAAGAGATTCTGGAGGAACTGGAGGAATTTCGCTGCCAGGGATTTTTGGTCATCGAAGAGGGATCGACCAACGGAGAAGGGACCGCCGAAGGCGGTTGCCGGAGGATGTATCTGACAGAGCGGGGGATGGATATTTCCAACCGCATTATGGCTCTGTTTGTATAAATGAAGTGTTATGTAATATGAAATTCATCGGGAGGACGACACAATGAAAGAATTTGCAAAGCGAATCGAAGAGCTGGCCCTGGATTTGACCAGTCAGTTCAGTGTTCTGGATACGCCGGACGAAGTGGTCATGGCAGAAAAGGTCTACGGAATTTTAGCTTCCAATCCGTATTTCCAGAAGCATCCGGAACTTCTGCGCTACGTGGAACTGAAGGGTGACAGTTTGGGAAGAAAGAGCGTCATGGCTATCGTAAAGGGTGAAAAGAAGCCCAGCGACAAGACCGTGGTCATGATCGGACACATGGATACCGTGGGCATTTCTGACTACGGTAATTTGGCGGAATTTGCGAACCAGCCTCATATTCTGATGGAAAAGTTCAAGGAAATCCAGCTTCCGCCGGAAGCAAAGCGCGACCTGGAGTCCGGAGATTATCTCTTTGGCCGCGGGATCTTCGATATGAAGTCCGGGGATGCGATTCTGATTGCTCTTCTGGAAAAGGTGACTGCAGATATTGAAAACTTTGAAGGTAATCTGATTTACGGTGCTGTCTGTGATGAAGAAGGTAATTCCGGCGGTATGTTGAATTTGACACCGGCCCTGGTAAAGCTTCAGGAAGAAATGGGGTTTGAATATCTGGCTCTTCTCGATACGGACTACATGACTTCGGAATACGAAGGTGACGAAAACAAATATGTATATATCGGTACTGTGGGTAAGCTGATGCCGTCCTTCTTCGTTGTGGGGAAGGAAACCCACGTTGGTGAATCCTTCAAGGGTCTGGATCCCAATCAGATCACGTCCAAGATCACGGACCGTGTGAACCTGAACCCGGAATTCTGTGACATTGTGGAAGGGGAAGTTTCGTTACCTCCCATTACACTGAAGCAGAGAGACCTGAAACCGGAATACTCCTGTCAGATCGCAAAAACCGCGGTTCAGATTTTCAACTATGCGACCCAGTGCAGTACGCCGGATCAGGTTCTCGATAAGATGATGAAGGTGGCGGAAGAATGTTTCCAGGAAGTCATCGATACACTGAATCAGCGTTATGAGGTCTTCTGTAAGATCGCAAACCGTCCCTTTGCAAAGCTGCCCTGGGAAGCCCGTGTTATGTCCTACGACCAGTTATATGCACTGGTGGAACAGGAAGTTGGTGCTGATTCTTTGGCAGGACTGGTAAAGGCCAAGATGGAAGATCTGGCATCCAAGACCGATATCGATTCCAGAGATAAGGGAATGTTACTGATCGAATACGTTCATTCTCTGTGGTCCGACAGAAATCCTGTAGTCATCGTGTACTTTACACCGCCGTACTATCCGCATATCTATGTGGAAGGCTCTACACCGAAAGAAAAGGCACTTCTGGACGCTGTGGCCGACGCTGTCGATACGACGAAATCCGAATATAAACTGGTATACAAGAAGTTTTTCCCGTACATTTCCGATCTGAGCTACGGCGCGGCTCCCAGAGAAGAGATCGCTGTGGAAGCCTTTAAGGCCAACACGCCCGGTTTTGGAACGCTGTATTCGATTCCCATTGAGGACATGCAGACGCTGAATTTACCGGTACTGGATATCGGTTCTTTCGGTAAGGACGCTCACAAGTTTACAGAACGTATTGAAAAAAGATATACGTTTGAAGTTGCTCCGGAACTGGTCTATAAGACTGTGATGAATTTATTGAAATAGTGTGATGGTGGCAACCGCGCCCGTCAGGGCGCGCTTGCCGGAGTCTATATTTGGAGGAAAACTATGGCATCTCCGTTCCGCAAGGATTTTTTATGGGGCGGCGCTTGCGCGGCCAATCAGTTTGAGGGTGCATGGGATGTGGATGGAAAGGGGCCCAGCGTTTCAGACATGTGTACCAACGGTACCCACGAACAGGCGAAACGTATTACGACGCAGATTCGCCCGAACACTTTATATCCCAGTCATGAAGCGGTGGACTTTTATCATCATTATGAAGAAGATATTGCACTCTTGGGTGAAATGGGATTCAAAACATTTCGTACATCTATTAATTGGGCGCGTATTTTTCCTACGGGAGAAGAATGCGAGCCGAATGAAGCCGGTCTGGCCTTTTATGACCGTGTTTTCGACTGTTGTAAGCAGTACGGGATCGAACCGCTGGTAACCATCAGCCATTATGAATTACCGTATGCACTGGTAGAAAAATATAATGGATGGGCGGACCGACGTCTGGTGGATTGTTTCTTCCGCTATTGTGAGACGATTTTCAAACGATACGAAGGAAAAGTAAAATACTGGCTGACGTTCAACGAGATCAACTGCGGCATGGCTCCCTTGGGGGCCGTACTGTCCACCGGTTTGATCCGTGGATATGAAGGGCCGGTGGATCAGGCTCCCACCACGCAGCAGGAGCGCTTTCAGGCGCTGCATCACCAGCTGGTTGCCAGTGCAAAGGTGGTGAAATATGCCCATGACAATTATCCGGACTATCGGATGGGTAACATGATGCTGTTCACACCCACGTATCCGCTGACCTGTAATCCCGATGATGTGATCGCAAATCAGCGGAACATGCAGAAGATCACCTGGTTCTGTTCGGATGTCCAGGTAAGGGGAGCCTACCCGTATTATACAAAGCGTTTGTTCGAAGAGCTGGATGTAACGCTTGTTACAGAACCCGGTGATGATGAGATCCTGCGTCAGGGTACAGTGGACTTCTATACTTGCAGCTATTACGTGTCGAATTGTATCAGCGGTGATCCTTCGAGAACGCATAACAGCGGCGGAAACCTGGTGGACGGAATTAAAAATCCGTATCTCAGTGCTTCGGAATGGGGCTGGCAGATCGACCCGAAGGGACTTCGCTACAGCCTGAACGAAATCTACGGAAGATATGGAATTCCCATCATGGTGGTGGAAAACGGTCTTGGAGCCAGAGACGTTTTGGAAGAAGACGGATCGGTCCACGATGATTATCGCATCGATTATCTGCGCCAGCATATCGAACAGATGGCAGAAGCGGCGAAAGATGGTGTGTATTTGATGGGCTATACACCCTGGGGATGCATCGATCTGGTGTCTGCATCCACTGGTGAAATGGCCAAGCGCTACGGTTTAATCTACGTGGAAAAATACGATGACGGGACCGGATCACTGGCTCGTCGCCGGAAGGACAGTTTTTACTGGTATCAGAATGTGATCAGAACCAACGGAGAGGAATTATGAGAACGTATCTCTGCTTCGATTTCGGAGGAACTTTCATTAAATATGCGGTGATTGCTGAAGACGAAACCATCGTCATGCAGGATAAATTTCCTACGATTTGTGACGATTATGATGCGTTCACGGCCAATATCCGAAGAATCTATGAGGAACACTGCGATGTATCCGGAATCGCCATCAGCATGGCCGGCGTTGTGGACGTGGATACGGGTTATGCGTATACCGGCGGGGCAATCACCTGCCTGGCGGAACGTAATATCGCGGAAGAATTCAGCCGCCTGTGCGGCGGATTGCCGGTGTCCATTGAAAATGATGCTAAGGCAGCCGCTTATGCAGAGCTGGTGAGCGGGGCGCTGAAGGATTGTAACAACGGTGCTGTTATTGTTATCGGTACTGCGCTGGGAGGAACTGTGATCGTGGACCGGAAGATCCTGCGCGGGACGAACCTGTTCGCGGGAGAATTATCCTACGTATACTATTCCAACGAACATATGACGGACCGGGAATTCGGGGACTGTCCGAGGAAGCATGAAAAGAACGGAAGGGGACTGTTCACTGACCGATGTACTCCGAAGCGGATCTGTCAGATCTATTCAGCACTGACGGGAAAAGAAACCGATGTGACGGAATGTCCGGCAGTGTTCGAACGGGCAAAGCAGGGGGAAGGACAGGCGATGACGGCGATTCGGACCGTGTGTCACGATCTGGCGATGCTGATTTTCAACCTGCAGTGTGTCATCGATCCCGACGTGACCGCCATCGGTGGTGGAATTTCCAACGATGAGCTGTTTATTCAGATTCTGCAGGAAGAAACGGCGGTCTATGCGGATCACATCGTTCCCGGAGCTCCTTCTCCTGTGGTTACGGTCTGCAAGTATGGGAGCAGTGCCAATTTACTGGGAGCCTATTACGCTCACAGAAATAGATTTGAATAGTGTAAAAATTTTTTACTATTATTGAATTATTACAAAACCTTTACATTGGTCTAAAGTTGTATTATAATTTCTATAATAGAATTTCGCGTATATACGTGAAATATGGTTTGGGCTTTTCCGGCATTTGCCGTAAAGCATATATTTTTTATCTTTTGCGAGGAGGAAAAACAAAATGAAAAAGATTTTAGCTCTGCTGTTAGCACTGGTTATGATCTTCGGCCTGGTAGGCTGTGGCGGCGGCGACAGCGAAGAAGGCGGAAACGAAGTAGGCGAAGTTGCTGTATTCTGGTACACCTTTGGTGATACCTACCTGTCCAGCGTACGTGCTGCTATGAACGCTGCATTCGAAGCTGAAGGTATTGTATATCAGGACTACGATGCTAACAACTCTCAGACCACTCAGACTGAACAGATTCAGACTGCTATCACCAAGGGTGCTTCTGTACTGGTTGTAAACATCGTTGACGCTAGCTCCGACGACGCTACCCAGGCTATCCTGGACGCTGCTAACACAGCTGGTATCCCCGTAGTATTCTTCAACCGTTCCGTATCCGAAGAAATCGTTTCCGCTTGTGAAACCGCTGCTTATGTAGGTACTGACTACACTCAGGCTGGCCACATGCAGGGTAAGATGATCGGTGAATACCTGGTTGCTAACTACGAAGCTCTGGACCTGAACGCTGACGGAACTATCTCCTATGTAATGTTCAAGGGTCAGGAAGGTAACATGGAAGCTGACGCTAGAACTCAGTTCGGTGTTGAAGACGCTGACGCTGTTCTGGCTGAAAACGGAAAGCCCGCTCTGGCATTCTACGACGCTGCTAACACTTCCAAGTACCTGCTGGACCAGAACGGTGCATGGTCCGCTGCACAGGGTCAGGAACACATGCAGACTCTGCTGTCCAAGTACTCTGAAGACAATGGTAACATGGTAGAACTGGTTATCGCTAACAACGACGACATGGCTCTGGGTGCTATCTCTGCTCTGCAGGCTGCTGGCTACAACAAGGAAGGCGCTAAGTACATCCCCGTATTCGGTGTAGACGCTACTGACGCTGCTAAGGAAAAGATCGCTGACAAGTCCATGACCGGTACCATCAAGCAGGACGCTGAAGGTATGGCTCAGGCTGTAGTTGACATCGCTGCTAACTTCCAGGCTGGCGTTGACAAGTTCGAAGGTATTGACGAAGCTAACATGGTTGGTACCTGGAGAGTTAACATTCCTTATTCCGCTTACACTGGCGAATAATTCGAGCTTAACAATAGCTGAAAACGAATCATATCAGCCGCGCTTCGGCGCGGCTGATTTTCTAAATGTACGTTGTTCGCAGGCTGAAGCCATGTTCATGGGCTTAGCCGTGAGTATGGCCTTGGCTTGTTAGCCAGAGATTAGCATTCCAATGAGGAGGCGAATAAATTGAACAAGAATCAAGAACCTGTACTGCTGAGAATGGAAGGGATCGTTAAAGAATTCCCCGGCGTAAAGGCTCTGGACGGCGTTAATCTGACAGTAAAGGCTGGTACAGTTCACGCACTGATGGGTGAAAATGGTGCCGGTAAATCTACTCTGATGAAATGTCTGTTCGGTGTTTACCACAAAGACGGAGGTCACGTATATCTGGAAGGAAATGAAGTGAGCTTCAAGAATTCCAAGGAAGCCTTGGAACACGGGGTTGCCATGGTACATCAGGAACTGAACCAGGCCCTGAAAAGAAACGTCATGGATAACATGTGGTTGGGAAGATTCCCCAAGACCGGTCCGTTCACCAGTGAAAGGAAGATGTACGATATGACTATGGAAGTGTTCAACGATTTGGGAATCAAGGTGAATCCCAAAACGGTGATGAGCTCTATGCCGGTTTCCCAGCGTCAGATGGTAGAAATCGCAAAGGCAGTTTCTTATAACGCCAAAGTTATCGTATTTGACGAACCTACATCTTCCCTGACTGAAACGGAAGTAGAACATTTATTCCGAATCATCAATATGCTTCGTGACAGAGGCTGCGGTATCATCTATATTTCTCATAAGATGGCGGAAATCAAGAGAATTTCCGATGAAATCACTATCATGAGAGACGGCCAGTGGATCGCCACTGAAAAAGCGGACGATCTGGAAATGGCCGACATCATCCGACTGATGGTAGGTCGTGAATTGACTAATCAGTTCCCGCCGAAGACCAACGTTCCCGGTGAACCGATGCTGGAAGTCAGAAATCTGACCGGTATGTATAATCACGTGAAGAATGTCAGCTTCGATGCTCGTAAGGGTGAAGTCCTGGGTATCGCAGGTCTGGACGCTTCCGGTCGTACCGAAGTTCTGGAAAGCATCTTCGGTATCCGTCAGCGTAAGGAAGGTACCATTAAGTTACACGGTAAGGAATGTAAGAACCGCAATTCCGGTGAATCCCTGAAGAACGGATTCGCGATGCTGACAGAAGAACGTCGTGCTACCGGTATCTTCGGTGTTCGTAATATCCGTGAAAATACGATTATCTCCAGTTTACATCGTCATAAGAAGTTTGGTCCTCTGCTCGGTAAGAAATCCCAGTACGAGGATACGCAGCGTTACATCGACGCCATGAGAACAAAGACCCCCAGCCAGGAAACCCAGATCCGAAGCTTATCCGGTGGTAACCAGCAGAAGGTTATCATCGGCCGCTGGCTTCTGACCGAATCGGAAGTACTGCTGCTGGACGAACCGACCCGTGGTATCGACGTAGGTGCAAAGTACGAAATTTATCAGTTGATTCAGAATCTGGCTCATGACGGAAAGACCGTTCTGATGGTTTCCTCTGAAATGCCTGAACTGTTGGGTGTCTGCGACAAAATTTTAGTGATGTCCGGCGGACGTCTGGCTGGTGAAGTGGATGCTAAGACAACCACACAGGAAGAAATCATGACGCTGGCTGCTAAATTTGCTTAAGGAGGAAATAATCGTGTCTGAACTGAAAGAAAAGGGCAACGCACTGAAGGCAATGAATGCCAAGGACAGAAAGCGTGCCATCGGAGATATCATGATGAACAATGCAATGTTCATCATCATCGCTATCGCTATCGTATTGATCGCGCTGAAGGAACCTGCTTTCGTTTCCGTTCCTTCTATTATTAACATCATCAACCTGACCGCAGCTAAGCTGCCCATCGCTCTGGGCGTTGGTGGATGTATCATCCTGGCCGGTACTGACGTTTCTGCCGGACGTCAGGTAGGTCTGGCTGCTTGTATCGCTGCTTCCTTACAGCTGACCACCAATAAGCTGTTCCCCGAAATGGGTGTTCAGGCTTGGTATGTAGCTCTGGCTGCTGTTATCGTAGTAGGCGCTATCCTGGGCTTTGTAAACGGTTTCTGTATGGCAAAGTTCAAGTTACATCCTTACATCGTAACCCTGTCCACTCAGCTGATCATCTACGGTATCATCCTGCTGTACTTACAGCTGGGTACCAACTCCGGTCAGACTCTGTCCGGTATGAACCCCGCTTATCGTGAACTGATCACAGGCGAGCTGTTCCGAATCGGTAACACCGTAGTTCCGATGTATGTACTGTATTCCGTGATCATCACCATCATCGTATGGGTGATCTGGAACAAGACTGCATTCGGTAAGAACATGTACGCTGTAGGTTCCAACGAAGAAGCTGCTAACGTATCCGGTGTTAACGTAGTAAGAACCATCATCATGGTATTCATGATGGCTGGTGCTCTGTATGGTATCACTGGTTTCATGGACGCTGCTCGTATCGCTTCCGTAAACGCTACCACCGGTCTGAACTATGAAGCTGACGCTATCGCAGCTTGCGTAATCGGCGGTATTTCCTTCGTAGGTGGTATCGGTAAGGTTTCCGGCGCTATCATCGGCGTACTGCTGTTACAGGTTATCTTTACCGGTCTGACTTATCTGTCCGTTGACCAGAACCTGCTGTTCATCGTTAAGGGTCTGATCATCCTGGTTGCTTGTGCAATCGACATGAGAAAGTATCTGGTTCGTAAGTAATGGAAGACCAGACACCAAAAAAGGAAGTTCATTCCTCGTTTAAAGGTCTATATAAAAATGCCAGAATCTCTGTAAAAACACTGGACAAGTTCATCGTCGGCGGTATTCTCGCCATGATCCTGATCCTGTTTTACGGAGTTGCCAATAACGGTTATTTGGCTACATACGATTCTAAGGGAGGAACGGATGTCCCTTCGCAGGAATTTATGTATGGAGATCTTTTGGATGAACCGGAACCCCCGACTCGCGAAGGATACCGTTTCGTCGGCTGGTATATGGATGAAAACTGTTTTTATCCCTTCGATTTTGAAGCTACTGCCGATGGAGATGTTACATTGTACGCACGTTGGGAAAAAGTTGAATAAACTCAAAACCCCCGGCGATCCCGGGGGTTTTTTACAACAATTAAAATTAGCACAATAGGAGAGACATGTATGGAAGCTAATCTGCAATGGCTGGCTGATCCCACGGTATTCCGTGTGAACAGGCTCGATGCCCACTCCGATCACATCACATATGCTTCTCTGGAAGAAGCGGAACAAAAGAATACATCTCTGCGCCAGACTTTGGACGGTACCTGGAAGTTCCAGTGGAGCGAAGCTCCGTCCAAACGTCCGGAAGACTTCTGGAAAGATGGATATGATCTGTCCGGCTTCGGTACGATTCAAGTACCGGGTCACATGGAAATCCAAGGGTTTGGACAGATCCAGTATATCAACAAACTGTATCCCTGGGATGGCCATAAAGAAATTCTTCCACCACAGGTGAACTGGGACTACAATCCTGTGGGAAGTTATGTCTGTGAGTTTGATTTAGATCCTGCACTGACCGGAAAACGCGTTCGTATTTCGTTTCAGGGTGTCGAACAGGCTGCATATATCTGGTTGAATGGGCAGTTTGTCGGTTATTGTGAAGATACATTCACACCGTCTGATTTTGATCTGACTCCGTATATCAAAGAAACGGATAACCGCCTTTGTGTGGAGGTTTATAAGCACTGCAGTGCATCCTGGATCGAAGGACAGGACTTTTTCCGTTTTTCCGGGATCTTCCGTTCTGTATTCCTTTATGCAGAACCTCTTTTGGAAGACCTGTGGATCCAGACCACGCTGAATCAGGATAACATTAGTGGTTCTATGCGATTCCGTCTTCTGACAGAGGCGGATTCTGTTACGGCAACCGTCCGCCATCCGGAGGATGGCGTCCTCTTCGATGGCGAACTGGAACTGAACAAAGCTGATGGATATCTTTGGTCGCAGGTTTTGGATCTTACCGATGTAAAGATCTGGGATTACGGAACACCGGAATTATACCAGGTGATGCTGACCGTAAAAAAAGGAAACATTGTTGAATACGTTCCGTATCAGATCGGATTCCGCCGGATAGAACTGGGCGAAGATAAAGTGATGTATCTGAATGGAAAGCGTCTGATCATCAACGGTGTCAACCGTCATGAATGGAATGCGGAAACCGGACGCTGCATCACCGTTAAAGACATGGAAGATGCCATGGATATGTTCCTGAAGAACAACATCAATGCTGTCCGTACATCTCATTACCCGAATCGTACTGAATGGTATCACATGTGTGACGAACAGGGGATCTATATGATGGACGAAACCAATCTGGAAAGCCATGGTTCCTGGCAGGTGGGAATGAACGTCCGTCCTGACTGGAACGTTCCCGGAAGCTTCCCGGAATGGAGAGACTGCGTTCTGGACAGAGCGAGATCCATGTTCGAACGTGACAAAAACCACGTTTCCATTCTCTTCTGGTCCTGTGGGAACGAGGCCTTCTGTGGTTCGAATATCGTAGCTATGGCCGATTACTTCCGCAGTGTGGATCCGTCCCGACTGGTCCACTACGAAGGCGCATATTGGCCGAGAGGGGTTGCCAATGGAACACCCAACAGCCCCTACTGGCGTCCGGAATACGAAACTGTATCGGATATGGAAACCAGAATGTACGCTACACCAACGGAAGTACGTGAGTATTTGGAAAACGACCCGCCTAAGGCATATCTTAACTGCGAATATATGCACAATATGGGGAATTCTTTAGGAGGAATGGAATCCTACGTATCCATGATCGATGAATTTCCGCTGTATCAGGGCGGCTTCATCTGGGACTACATGGACCAGGCTTTATGGTATACGAACCCCAATGGAGAACGTGTTCTCGGTTACGGCGGTGACTTCGGAGAACGTCAGACGGACTACAATTTCAGTGGAAACGGAATCGTCACCGCTGATGGTCAGCCGAAGCCCTGTATGCAGGAAGTCCGTTACTGGCACAGCACATCCGATGAACGAGCAGAATTTGATGCAAAGAATGAGGTTGGCCGCGATCTGTCCGACGCTCTTCCCATGAAGACATCCGACGTTCCTCTGACCATCAGCCACGGCGATGGAGCTCTTGGCGTCAGAGGTGAGAATTTTGAGATCCTCTTTGGAGGTCAGGGCCCGGTTTCCATGCGATTCCATGAAAAGGAATGGCTCTGGAGAGCACCGAAGGTTGCTTTCTGGAGGGCGCCGACAGAAAACGATTGTGGATGCGGTTTCCCGGAAAAGTCTGCGATCTGGTCTGCAGTAGATCAGTATCAGAAGTGCATCGGTATGGAAGTTTTGGAAGAAAACGATGTTCGGGTAAAGGTGAAATATACCTATACTGCAGATATCATGCCGGATTTAAAAGTGGAAGTGACTTACATCATCAGTTTGTATGGATATCTGACCGCCAACGTTCACTATTACGGTCAGAAAGGACGTCCGCAGCTTCCGCTGTTAGGTCTCAGATTCTCTACAACGAAGCCGGTGGAAAAGACTCAGTGGCAGGGCCTCTCCGGAGAAACGTACCCCGACCGCTATAAAGGTGCAGAATTTGGAATTCACGAAGAAGTACCCGGAATCGCTAACTATCTGGTTCCGCAGGAATGTGGAAACCATATGGATACAGAATGGGCGAAACTTTTCTGTGAAGGTCATGAACTCTGGATCGAACAGGACGACGATGGCGATTATATTCACTTCTCTGCAATTCCTTACACACCTCAGCAATTGGAACAGGCCTTCCACAGGGAAGAACTGCCGAAGGCGACGAGAACGGTCATCACGGTATGTGGTGCGATGCGAGGTGTCGGTGGGATCGATACCTGGGGAAGCGATGTGGAAAGTGCATATCATGTGAGTGCAGAAAACGACATCGAATTTGTGTTCGTGATCAGCGGGACTAAGAAATAAAAGAAGTAAGAATCAAAAAAGCAGTCCGTGTATTCGTACATGGACTGCTTTTTATTTGATTTCAGAATAAGAGAGAAGGAGCTGGGCAGCCTGATTAAAGAAAAGCATGGCTTTCGAATGGATCAACTCATTGGCATAGAGCCCTTTTGTGGATATTTCCATGGCGCTTTGGGCCAGGGCAACTGCTTCCGCCGCGGCAGTACGCTGTTGGGCCGGATCGTGATTCTCTGTTAACAGCTGTTCTGCCAAGGCGCAGGAGGCGAGAGCAGTCAGTGCAAAACATTCATCTTCCAAAGCTGAGGGAAGATCCGAACACAGGGAGAGAACTGTACGGTATTGACGATTTCGCAGAGCGTCTTTCGCATCGGATAACAGTTCAAGAGGATCAGGCTGTATTTGATCCGGCTCAGAAAGAAGGGAGGGAACAGAAATCAGCGACTGGGGCGAAATACCGAGAACTTCGGCCAGATACTGCAAAGTTTCCACGGAAGGCATTGCTTTTCCGCTTTCAATCTGACTGAGCATATTTCGGGTAATAAACGTACCGACAACTTCACTCTGTGTCATTTTACGCGCAATACGGGCTTCTTTCAGACGTTTTCCAAGTTCCGGCTGTTTCATAAAGATCCTCCTTTCTTGATGGTAAATTTAATTTACATCATTATATCAATAGTAAACGGGAAATGCAACATAATTTATTTGTTATACCATTGAAATAGGATTGTAATGAAATAAATTTGAGAAAATATTGACAAGAAAGTCGGGAGTTGCTACAATAATGGTAAATTAAATTTACTTGACTGAATATTCAAATGAGGTAACAGGGAAAGGAGGAACACAAATGGTTGCATGGTGGGACAGTCTTGACCCGACAGTGAAAATCTTATATTTTATCGCGATTCCATCCACGTTGGTGTTCGTGATCCAGACGGTCATGGCATTTTTAGGAGGGATCGAAGGCGGTGAGGGGATCGCCTACAGCGATACATCCGGATTGGATCTGGACGGTGGATTTGACGGTCCGGACTTTTCGGAAATGCCGGATGCCATGGATATCGATGATGTTCATTTCGGCGACGGTGGAAATCCCGCAGACTTTTCGATCATGCGCATGTTCACGCTTCAGGGGATCATCACATTTCTCATGGTGACCGGATGGTCGGCCATTGCCAGCATCAGTGCCGGCGCGGCTCCGGCCATGAGTATCATCGCAGGTGTGGTTCTCGGAGTCGTGGCGATGTACGCGGTTGCCAAGCTGATCCATGCATCGCGCCGGTTGACGGAAAATGGTACGCTGGATGTAAGAAATGCCATAGGTGAGAGTGCAAAAGTCTATATACCGATTCCGGAGCAGGGTCATGGAGAAGGCAAGGTTACGCTGTACGTACAGGGGAGATATGCAGAGTGCGATGCTGTATCAATGAGTCCGACCGTTTTAAAAACCGGAACGAACGTCCGGATCGTGGATGTTAGGAACGGGGTTTTAGTGGTCGAAGAAGACGAATAATTACAAAAAGGGGTTTTATGTAAAGGAGGAAACTATGCCGTTTGGAATGTTGATTGCGGTCATTCTGATCGTATTAGTATTATTAGCTACATTAATTTTGATTTTATCCCGCTACAGAAAGTGTCCGTCGGATAAGGTCATGGTTATCTACGGTAAAGTCGGTGCTGATAAAGATGGATCGTCCCGTAGTGCAAAGTGTATCCACGGTGGTGCGGCGTTCATTATTCCGGTACTTCAGTCTTATCAGTACCTGGATTTGACACCGATCTCCATCAGTGTGGACCTGACGTCCGCACTGTCGAAGCAGAACATTCGTATCGACGTACCGTCCAGATTTACCGTTGGTATTTCCACTGAGCCGGGTGTTATGCAGAACGCTGCAGAACGTCTTCTGGGTCTGCGTCTGAACGAGATCCAGGAACTGGCCAAGGATATCATCTTCGGTCAGCTGCGTCTGGTTGTTGCGACCATGGATATCGAAGAAATCAATACCGACAGAGATAAGTTCCTGCTGGCGGTATCCAATAACGTAGAAATCGAACTGAAAAAGATTGGTCTGAGACTGATCAACGTAAACGTAACCGACATCAACGATGAATCCGGCTATATCGAAGCGCTTGGTAAGGAAGCTGCTGCAAAGGCGATCAACGAAGCGAAGAAGAGCGTAGCAGAAAAGAACAGAGACGGGGAAATTGGTCAGGCCAATGCGCATAAGGATCAGAGAATCAGTGTTGCTGCTGCCAACGCTGCCGCCATCGACGGGGAAAACTCCGCGAAGATCGAAATTGCCCAGTCCGAAGCGAGAAGAAGAGAAAAAGAAGCGGAAGCTCTGCGACTGGCGACTGCTGCTGAAGCCGTTCAGGCTGCAAAGGCAAAGCAGGAAGCTTACATCGCTCAGCAGGAAGCTGAAAATACCCGTGCTGAACTGGAAAAGGCTACCCAGACCGCTGACGTCATCGTAGCTGCTCAGATCCAGAAACAGCAGGCCGAAATCGCTGCGGAAGCGGAAGCTGAAGTTCTGCGCAGAAAGGCCCGCGGGGAAGCGGACGCTATCTACGCCAAGATGGAAGCTGAAGCACGCGGTACTCAGGAAATCCTGATGCGTCAGGCAGAAGGTATCAGAAATCTGGTTGCTGCTGCCGGAAACGATCCCGATGCTGCGGTTCGCTTACTGATTGCAGATAAGCTGGAAGAACTGACCAGAATCCAGGTAGAAGCGATTAAGAACATTAAGATCGATAAGGTTACTGTTTGGGACAGCGGCGCTAACAAGGACGGAAAGACCGCGACTGCAGATTTTCTGTCCGGTATGATGAAGTCTATTCCGCCCATGAACGAACTGTTTGAACAGGCGGGTATGGAACTGCCCGCATTCCTGGGAACAAAGATCGGTGAAACTCCCGCTGAGGAAAACGAAGCGGTTGCCGAACCGGTGGAAGTCATCGATGTGCCGGTGGAAGAAGCTCCGGCAGAAGATGCTGAATAAGTCAAAAGAGGAACGCATTTCGGTGCAGAAGTCTTGAGAACAAATAGCAGGGTATCACAGATATCCTGCTATTTTAATGTAAGGAACGAAAGCAAGGGATTTGCACAATAGTCTGATATTTGTTATAATAATTATTAAGTATGTTCCGGTTGAAACCGGAGAAATCCGTTCAAAGAAAGGATCACAGGTATGATCATGGAAAAATATATCATGTCGCTGGACCAGGGAACGACCAGCTGCCGCTGCATTTTATTCAACCGTGCAGGTGAAATCGTTTCTGTTGCTCAGAAGGAATTCAAACAGATCTATCCGAAGCCGGGTTGGGTGGAACACGATCCCATGGAAATTTGGTCGACGCAGGTGGGGGTTGCCCAGGAGGCGATGCTGAAAGTTCGGGCTACTTATGAAAACATTGCGTCTATCGGGATCACCAACCAGCGCGAAACAACAATCCTGTGGAACAAAGAAACAGGTCTTCCTGTGTATAATGCCATTGTTTGGCAGTGCCGGAGAACGGCTGAATTCTGCGACGGATTAAAAGAAGACGGATATACGGATATGATTCGCGAAAAGACTGGACTTTTGATTGACGCGTATTTTTCCGGAACTAAGATCCGCTGGATTTTGGATAACGTCCCGGAAGCACGTCAGCTGGCTGACGAAGGAAAGCTGTTGTTTGGCACCATCGATACCTGGCTGATCTGGAATCTGACAGGTGGTAAGGTTCACGCGACAGACTATTCCAACGCAGCGAGAACTATGCTGTTCAACATCAATACCTTGGATTGGGACGATGAGATCCTGAAGATCCTGGATATTCCCAGAAGTATCTTACCGAAGGCGGTTCCCTCCAGTGGCCAGTTTGGTATGACTGCGCCCACTGTTTTTGGCGGTGAAATTTTGATCGGCGGTGCTGCCGGTGACCAACAGTCTGCGCTGTTCGGTCAGGCTTGTTTCGAACCGGGACAGGCGAAGAATACCTATGGGACAGGCGGTTTCTTACTGATGAATACCGGGGAAACTCCCGTATTTTCCAAAAACGGACTTTTGACCACCATCGCCTGGGGCGTGGATGGAAAAGTGGAATACGCTTTAGAAGGATCTATTTTCGTGGCTGGAGCTGCCATCCAGTGGCTGAGAGATGAGTTGAAAATCATCGACAATTCGCCGGCCAGCGAAGCGGCTGCCTTGGAAGTGGAAGATTCCGCGGGAGTGTATGTGGTTCCGGCCTTTGTGGGGATCGGTGCTCCGTACTGGAATCCCTACGCCAGAGGAACCATCGTTGGTCTGACCAGAGGCGCCGGGAGAAATCATCTGATCCGCGCTACGCTGGAATCCATGGCTTACCAGACCTGTGACGTTCTGAAAGCCATGGAAGAGGACAGCGGTGTATCTCTGGCTTCCCTGAAAGTGGACGGCGGTGCATGTGCCAATAACTTCCTGATGCAGTTCCAGGCGGATATGATCGGCGTGGACGTCGACCGTCCGGCTTGTATCGAAACTACTGCGTTGGGAGCGGCGTATTTAGCTGGTTTGGCTTGTGGTTACTGGGAAAGTAAGGACGACATTGTGAAGAACTGGAACATTTCCAGAAAGTTTGTTCCGCAGATGTCGGAAGAAAATAGAACGAAGAACCGTAAAGGCTGGAAGAGGGCTGTGAAGGCGGCTCTGGCCTGGGCGGAAGAAGAATAGCGTTGGGGGACGCATAGATTCTTCGCCTGTCTGTAAGGACAGTTATGTATTGGGGTGATTACTATGAATTTTAACTTTAAAATGAGCGAGTTGAAAGCGATCCGTCGTGAACAGAACGCTTTGAAACTGTCCATGTGGATGGAGATCGGTTTCGCGATCCTGGAAGTATTCGTGGCGCTGATCACCAATTCGCAGGCAGTACTGATGGACGCGGTCTGTGACTCGGCGGAAACCATTACAGCCATTGTATCTTTGAAACTGGTACCGCTGTTATATAAACCGATTACGGAACGCCGGCCCTTCGGTTACGCCCAGGTGGAAACCTGGTTCCTGGTGATCAAGGGATTCATGCTTCTGGCAGTTGCCGTGGGATTGATCGTTTCTAATGTACAGATCATCCTGCAGGGCGGTCGACACGTGGATTTCACGATCATTGCAGCCTTCGAAATTTTCGCCGGCGTGGTTGGTACTATTGTTACGTATCTGCTGCGCAAGATGAATCGAAACATTGATTCGCCGTTGGTGGATGCGGAAGTCAGCGGATGGTGGATGGACGCGGCGGTCAGCTGGGGACTTGGCGCGGCGTTTCTGCTTCCCATGCTCATCAAAGCAAGCTGGTTTGCACCGTTCGTTCCTTATATTGACCAGGTACTGGCAATCGTCCTGACGCTGTTTGTTCTGGCGGAACCGGCCAGAATGGTCATTTCCGG
>JAFUQN010000127.1 GCA_017472365.1 Bacillota bacterium | reverse complement strand
GTAGCTCAACCCTCCAAAAAGTTTTCCCAACAGCGATAGATTCACCCAATTTGTTCAAGTCCACATTTTAATCGATCATTTCGAACCGCTTTCTGCCTTGCTCCCTGCCATTTTATTTTAACTAAAGATAAATGACAATTATATCTAGTTCGTAAATTGTGCCAAACCGCGGCAATCACGGCCTTCAAACTTCTTCGTTCACACTTTCATATGCAGGAATTAACTCGCGTCTGTAGCCCAATCTAAAAGTCCGTACCCAATGATACTCTGGTCACTCAGCGTATAATTCCGAAGCGCCACCGTACCTCCGGAGTTCCCTTCGATTGTAAACACCTGATCATTCTGAACGTAGAACACCACACCCACATGATCCAGACTTCCATCGGGCGCACCGGAAAATGTTCCGTCTTCCAGCTGTGTTCCCCAATCAAAGAAAATCAAATCACCAGGCGAAACTGATTCTGGAGAACTCTGCGCCGATGCTGAACCGACCCACTTTCCAACTTTCTGCGTTGGATTATCTTTTCCTAACACAAAGGCACCGCCACCTTCACGTCCCGATCCGCCGTAAGCCCCAGTCGGACCCTTGTATTGATCAGCGGTATTCAATCCACCTGAAGCAGTAAAGCCGCTGCCGAGAACATATTCCTCATGAAACAGTGCCCGGCCATCATTTACATCAGCAAACAGCGGAACATACGCCAAAACCACAGGGTCATCTCCAAAACAATAGTGGTTCATATGAGTCAGTGCCCATGAAACAAAGGTCGCGCACCATGGTGTCTTCGGACTCCAATTCATATTCTGGCCGTCTCCATCCAGCGACCAGTTGTTGACCTTCCCACCATCGGTTCCCGCGGTATTCGCCAGATAACATTCCGTATAATAGTCGTATTTATAGTTTCCGTTAGGGTTCGATGACGATTCATACTTGTCAATAATTTCCCCGGCACTTCCGGTCTGTGAAGACAAAAGCGTCAGGAATGCAAAGCGGTTCGACTCCGTCTGAGCCTTCTGTTTAATGATATCCAACAGCTGCGCAGTCCCGTAACTCTGAGATTCTACCTTTGTGCGACAGAAAATATCCGTCGCATATTCCTTTCCATCGGCAATCATCCTCAGCTTCAACAGGTTTGCGTTGGTGTCGAATTTTGCCGAAGCGCTCTCCAATCCGTCCATCAGGACGTTTCCGCCGCCGGAGACGATCGAACCGCTTCCCGCCCGATAACGAACGAGAACGTTACCGCCGTCATCCAACAATGCCCAATCCGAACCGCCGCTGTGTTCTTCCAGAGAAATATCATCCTCTCCTACATTCACCGTCACAGCCCCGGTCTCCTGTACCTGCGAAACCTTTCCGCTGGACGTCATGGATTCCAACAGCGAAATCACCACACGGGCAGTCTGCTGTCGCTCCATGGTATCCGCCGCAGACTTCTCCACGCGGATCCCCACCAAGAGCCAGGTCATCACACCGATCATAACGATGGATACGCACAGCATCGAAACCACCAGTTCCACCAGCGTGAACCCGCCGTCAAAGCGGAACTTCATTCGTTTTCTCATTCTGTTCCGCCTCCTTCCGGCGCCAGACCTACAGCATAACTCAAGTACGCATACTCGATTTTATCAATTTTATATTGATATTTCGCAGGATCAACAGCGCCAACTCCTTCGATTTCCGTCCTGCTCACATACGAAGTAATACGGATCACTGCGTCCAGTTTACTGTCCCCGGAAACTACACGAAATGCCACATCGGTCTCTACCGTATCATCATCTTCGTTGTATCCTCCGACCACCACCGCCTCCGGTGTAATTTTCGAACCAGAAGAATCCAAAATATCAATGGTATCGTGGTGAGCTTTCAGTTCGTCATTCATCGCATGAGCCATAGCGACTTCCAACGCGCTTTTGACCGCTTCTTCACCCTTCCAATAACCATCGGTCAGCAGTGCTTCCACTGCTTCGGCATGTTTCTTATTTGTCGCCACCTCAGGCGTATCATCCTTGATCCATTCCACCGTTTTAAGCGTGGTCCCATCAGCCTCGAATCGCGCATATTTACACAACTCCGACACGAATCGCTCTCCAACACCTTCCGCTTCATAGACATATTGCATATGATCGACGGCATGCTCCTGTATTTTCAGATTCCGAACCGCCGATGTACAGATCGAAGCCGCCAAAATACAAAGCGTCAACACCACGACCATAACGTAGAGAAGGATATAGCCACCGTCATTTCGTTTCATCATTCGGTCACTCCTTCCACTGCCCGGACGTGAGTACGGACCCAGACATCCTCCTGAAGATCAGTGACCTTCGTACGGATCACCACATCATAAAATGCTTTTGTCTTTTCCGTGTGAACATCCGCAGACCCCAGTGTTCCCCAATCGATGAGAATCACAACATCATAGCCGTCTTCCTGTTCAAATTCCGTCTTTAATTCGCCCTGAAGCTCCGCCAGCTTTTCACTGGTCGCCGTCGCAGGAATCCCTCTTGACATAATAGCCTCTACAGCGCGGCTGACCTTCAGTTGCTCCTGAATCAAAACCTCACTTCGCGCATTGATCCGATGCGCCATCACAAGACTCGATCCGATGGATGTTACCACAATGGAAAACACCACAATGGCAACTAACGTTTCCAGCAGCGAAAAGCCGGCAGTATTTTTTGTTATTCTGTTGTTTAACATCCTACCGACCTCCGCACATTTATCTTTCATTACTGCTTCTTCAAATTCGGATCCACATATCCCGGAATGACTCCTTCTGCGGAATTGTGGAGAGAATTCTGGCCAGAACCGGACGTTCCCGCGCCAGACCCTGTAGACCCAGAACCCGATCCAGATCCACTACCGGAGCCGGAACCGTTGCCGGTACCCGGTCGTGCGGCGGAACCTTCGCCGTCTACCATTTCCTTGATGTCTTCCGGAGTCAGAACACTGCCTTCGAAAATGTTTTCCTTTCCCTGTTCGGACGGTGTGATGTTCGGGCGATAGTAATCCACTAACGTCGAATCCACCATGTACAACAACAGGGTCAAATTTCCGGAAACCACGTCGTTTTCCGCATCGTACTTCATCGTCGCATATTGAATCGACGTAACACGTTCGTCCTGAGCCAGATAATCGATCATATTTTTGAAATCTGCGTAAGACGATTCGTAATTGACCGTCAGAGATAATCCGTTCAGGATTGCACCGTCAGAAAAGCCCACAATTGGAGCCACCGTACCGAAATTGAACATGATCTCCGTACCGAACTTTTCTTCTAAGTACAGAACATACATGATCTGATCTTCTTCACGGAGTTCCGCCGGGAAACGGCGGTAGAGAGCCTTGCGGCTGGCGTCAATTGCCTGAGAGGAGGGCGTTAGTAACGCCTGGACCCGCGCGTAACGCTGATCTTCCGCGATGCTGGTTTCCAGCTGTGTCTTTGTATTGGTCAGCTGCATCTCCTCCGTCTGAAACTGCAGCTTGTTCGGCGCATAACCCATCACTAAAACAAGGATCGAGGCCAGGGTCAGGAGGATTGCCAGAATCAATTTCCAATTATTCTTCAGAATATCCATTCTACTCCACCTCCACTTTGTTCAGCTTCGCGTAGTACGGAAGGCCCTTGTGATACTGTTCTGCTTCAATCAGCTCCGGCTTGTAGCTCAGAGCCACAGCGAAGTGGATTCGTGTATCCACGATCTCTTCTTCCTCTTCGCCCAACAGGTCGTCCTTGGAAATCGTACCGCCCTGGATTTCTTCCCATTCGTCCTTCAGCTCAGGAGTGTCGATCAAAAGGATCTCAACCAGCGCATCCACAACGGCTTCCAGTTCGTCGTCGTTGGCGTTCAGGTCGCCGGTCACGATATCACCCATCAGGTCGTCCACATCGAGGGTTCCTGCCTTCTTACTGGACTTCTGGAGTTCTTCTTCCACACACCAGTAATACGGATACTTGTAGTACAGGCCGTTACCCTTCTGCTTGTCCGTCTGCATCAGATCTTCCGTGGCGCTGACCGTCTTTTCATCCCTCGTCAGGATATCGATCAATTCCGGCATCGTCTTGAGCATCTGATCCACATCTCCGCTGATCAGGTTGTTCAATAAGCTGTCCTTTTCCCAAAGTTCATCAGCGATATCATCGTACAGATAAGACTTCCCCTTGTCGCGCTTCAGGTCTTCCATAAATACCTTGTGGAAACGGTAGATTGCGAAACGGTCCGTGGTCAGCATCTCTTCGATTGCCTTCTGACGAGGCTTCAGATCAGTATACTTCTTACGCAAGGTCTTCATATCCTTCTTCGCATCAGGAGTATCTCCATAATACTTTTCCAGGATGTCCAGCTGCACTTCGGACATCTGATCCAACGCATCTTCCACATCATCTTCGGTGATGACGCCCTCTTTGATCGCCTGACCGACCACAGCCATGGATTTCTGCGGCTTGTCGTCGGTACCTGCGGCACCGCCCATATTTTCGATGTACTGGTCCAGTTCCCCGTTCTGGTACATCTGATACAGCTGAAGCTTTTCTTCCATGGACAAATCGTTGATATCGATTCCCATGGATTCCGCCAGAGCCATCAGCTCGGTGATACTCATATTCGATGCACCGGTCTTCGGGGCAACCTCGCCCGTTCCGGGCGCGTTCTCTCCGCCGCCGATTCCGTTCAATGCGTCGGCTGCGCCGTTAACTGCGCCGTTGATCGCTCCGTTGACAGCGCCATTCACCACGCCACCCAGACCGGAACCAGTTCCGTTTCCGTAAGCGCCGTTGGCGTTCATCTGATTCATAGCCAGAAGCGACGGAAGCATATCCTGCGCCGTTGCACCGGGCCCGATGGACAGATTCGAAATATCAGCCAGGTCAGCGTACTTCAAATCACGCAGAGACATGATCAAGTACGCCGCCATTTCTTTATCTTCACAAGCGAACTGTAAACCCAGACCTTCATCGGCGATCCCGATGGTCACAACAGCCGCTTCTTTCGGGATCGTCTTTTCGATTTCCCCC
>JAFUQN010000126.1 GCA_017472365.1 Bacillota bacterium | reverse complement strand
CTTCGTCTGTTGTTCTCCCCATTCCGCCGCACTGTTCAATGCATTAAAAAAATGTTCCGACAAGTTGGTAGTTTTAATGGACCACAGTAAGATCAACGCTGCCAGAGCCGCTCGAAACATCCCGGCAGATTACGTCCACTATGTTGTCAGCGACGGAGCTCTGGACCCCTATGTCATGAAATCCCTGACTCAATCCGGAGTCACGGTACTATAGGCTAAAATATGCAACTGCCAGTCTCTTGACCGGCGGTTTTTCTATACCACAAAAAACTGAAAATGACCGGCTTCGCATGCCGGTCATTTTCATTGTTGAGGTAGTGTAGTTCCCCCCGGGCTGGAGGACCCGGTGAAGGATATCATCTATTGGAAAACTCTCACCTTTTCCTTAGATTTACCAAACGGCAACGTGGCCGTCAGTACGCGGTTCACAAGCGCCGCAGAGGACGCCTTCTTCGTTTCTCCAAATGATCTCACCGCGGCCGAATCCGATGGGGTCAGCCTTAACGACGATATCGTGACCGGCTCTCTGTAACATCTGCGCCAGGTCGTTGGGGAAGGTGGATTCCACTTCGATGGTGTTCTTACCGACCCACTGCCAACGGGGATGATCCAGAGCAGCCTGGGGATTCATTCCGTATTCCACGGTGTTCAGGACAACCTGCAGGTGACCCTGGGGCTGCATGAAACCACCCATAACGCCGAAGGGCCCGATGGCCTTTCCATCCTTGGCCAGGAAGCCGGGGATGATGGTGTGGTACGGACGCTTTCCGGGAGCCACACAGTTGTCGGAGTTGGGATCCATGGAGAAGTTGTTTCCACGGTTGTGCATAGCGATACCGGTTCTGGGAACAACAACGCCAGAGCCGAAGCCCATGTAGTTGGACTGGATGTAGGAAATCATGTTTCCTTCACCGTCAGCTGCGCACATGTATACGGTACCGCCGCGGATAGGTTCACCCGGTTCGGGCAGTCTTGCAGTGTCGCCGATCAGAGCGCGGCGTTCTGCGGCGTAATCGTCGCTCAGCAACCGTTCCACCGGTGTCTTCATCCACTTGGGATCTGCCACGTACTTCTGCGCATCTGCAAAGGCCAGCTTCATGGCTTCCAGCTGCAGATGGGTGGACTGGAAGGAATCCAGAGGACCTAAATCCATGTCCTTCAGGATATTCAGAGCCATCAGTGTGGAAATCCCGTGACCATTGGGCGGAATTTCATAAACGTCATAGCCCTTGTAATTTACAGTGATGGGATCGACCCATTCCGGCTTATAGGCAGCCAGGTCTTCCTTTCTCAGGAAGCTGTCGAACTGGCGGAAGTAAGCATCGATCTTGTCGGCCAGTTCGCCGCGATAGAAGCTTTCTGCCTTGGTGCGGCCGATTTCTCTCAGTGTATTGGCGTGATCCTTCAGAACCAGCACATCACCGGTCTTCATCACCTTCCCGCCGGGCAGGAAGGTATCGAACCAGCCCTGAACGGAAGGATCGTTTTTGATCTGATTTTCGAAACGCTTGATGTTTCTGGGCCAGCCGCTGCCAACGCCGGGCTGTAATACGTAGCCTTCTTCTGCATAGCGGGCAGCCGGTTCCATCAGTTCTTCAAAGGGCAGCTTACCGAAACGTTCGGAAAGTTCCGCCCAGCCAGACGGTGCACCGGGAACGGTCACAGGCAGCATACCAAAGGTAGGCATCTCCTTGTAGCCGCGTTCCTGCAGCGCTTCCAGAGTCATTGCCTGGGGCGCCGGGCCGCTGGCGTTTAAGCCGTACAGCTTGTCCTTCACCCAAACCAGAGCGAAAGCGTCGCCGCCGATCCCGTTGGCAGTGGGTTCCACAACGGTCAAAGCCGCTGCGGTGGCGATCATGGCATCGATGGCGTTACCGCCCTTCTTTAAAATTTCCAAACCAGCCTGCGCTGCCAGAGGGTTGCCGGTGGCCACCATGCCCTTCCGTCCGTAGACCACGCTACGGCGGGAGGCATGGGGATAAGATAAGGGATCAAAATGGAAATCCATAGTATTTCTCCTTTACAGCAGGTTTGCGAAGATACCTGCAACGATGATGGATAAGGTGGTTACAGAAGCCAGACCAGCTACAACGAAGCGCGGCATGATCTTGCCCAGGACATATTCTTTTTCTTCTTCGTTTTCAGCCACAGCCAGAGCGATTTCCTGAGAAATCAGGAAGGTGGACGGGAAGCCCAGCATCTGACACATAGCGATACCGAAGGATAAGCTCTTGGAGCCCAGGATCTTCCAGGACGGCAGTACGCATACGATCACCAGAGTTGCGATGATGGTGGCTGCGAAAATAACGACTACGTAGAATGCCAGAGTCGCGATGTCGCCGATGGAGATGTTGGCCAGAGCCGGAATGATGGCTGCGAATACCACGGTGGTAATCAGACCGGAAGCCTTACCCTTGTCCAGTACCTTGGAGGGGATGATACCAGCTTCGTGACAAGCAACAGACAGAACCAGAGCGATGATGCTGTAGTTGATCGGAGTTACGGTACCCAGCCATACGGAGATGGCACCGCCCAGCACGGTCACGAAGATACAGGTGTTAGCAGTGTAGAAACGGTCGAACTTTTCGCAGAACTTTACTCTTGCTTTTGCGCCTTCCTTTGCTGCCGGAGCTGCGCTCAGAGTGATTCCCTGTGCCTTAGCTTCACGGAATTCCTTTACCAGATGGTTCGCTTCGATCAGACCACTTCTGGATACGATCGGAGTACCGACGAACTTCTGCACAGCGAAAACGACTGCCGGCAGAACTGCAGCTAAGGTCAGACCCTTTTCCACAGCAGCGTCGGTCATGATCTGGGTAGCAACCAGCGCACCGTTGATGACCGGAATACTTACGATGGCAGCTTCACGGCCGATGAGGGGGATCACTAAGAAGATACCCACCATAGCGGCAACCATACCGATGACGGAGATCACAACGGTTCTCCATTCGTCGATCAGCTGGTGCAGGTTGATCATGGTACCCATGTGGAAGACCAGCATGGGGGTCGCCCACTTGGCAACGACAGTCAGACCTGCCTGGTCGATGATGTCAGCCGGGAAAATCTTGAACAGGAACAGTAACAGGAAGCTGATCAGTACGACAAAAATAGAGGACAGCTTCGCTTTGGTCCACAGACCCAGCCAGTCGCCGATGGCAAATAAGCCAATGACGATCGATAAATAAATCATGTAATTCAGCATAAGATTATAACTCCCTTCTTCCCTCCCGGGCGAGGTTCCGCGGAGGGCACTCTTACCTATGGTAAGATTTTATACAGAAAGGCTTGTAAAATCCAATGCCGGTTGTGTATAATTGATTTACAAAACGTATTGATTTTAATTTAAGTACATAATTGATATTATTTATCGTGAGAGGTAACATCATGGAGCTGTATCAACTGAAGTATTTTGTCAAAGTCGCTGAAACGGAACATATGACCCGAGCCGCAGAAGAACTGAATCTGTCCGAGCCCACCCTGAGCCGAGCCATCCGCCAGCTGGAACGGGAACTGGAAACCAAGCTCTTCGAACGCCGCGGCCGCAGCATCGTCTTGACGGAAAGCGGAAACGTCCTTCTCTACCGCGCCCGGGAGATCCTGAAGGACATGGACGCCCTGGAAGCGGAAGTCAAAGGGACCCACAATACGCTTCAGCCGGTACGGCTGGTTGCCAGAGCGGCCGCCAGTCTGATCCCCGGACTTCTGGATTCCTTCCGCAAGGAATACCCGGACATCGTGGTCAGCGTCATCCAAAACGACAACCACATCATCCGCAACGAAGAATACGATCTGATGATCAGCGGAAGCTTCATCCAGCCGCCCAAATATTCCAGTACCGTCCTTCTGGACGACCCCTTTGAAGTTCTGTTATCCAAGGATCATCCCCTGGCCCAGTACGATACGCTGACACTGCACCAGCTAAACGGTCATTCCATGGTGGGTCTGGCTCCCAACCGCTACGTCAGCACCTGGATCCGTCAGATCATGGAAGAGCACGACATCCACGTGACCCATCCCGTCTACAGCGACGACACGCTGATGATCCGAAATCTGGTGGAACGCGGTCTGGGCTTCGCCCTGCTTCCGGAATTTGCCTTCCGGCCGGAGGACAAGGAGCGCCTCTGTGTCCGCTCCATTTCCGACGTGAACTTGACGCTTCATCTGGTCCTCTCCTGGAAGCCCAATACCTATCATCCTGAATCCGTTCGGATTTTCCGTCGGTTCATCCAGGATTACTTTCAGAAATTAAATCAATAAGTAACACCGTCCGACATTACCCATAAAAAACGCCCGAAGGGAACTTCCCTTCGGGCATTTTTATTTACGTTTGATTCGATTTCAGTAAAATTACTTACCAGCTTCGATCATGTTGTCCAGCATTACGTAGTCAGCTACAGGAACTTCTTCGGTAACTGCGCCGGAAGCCAGGAAGCTAGCCTGCTGTACCTTGTAGTAGTTTTCTACAGTACCGTCAGCTGCACCAGCAGCAACTTCAGCACCGGTCAGCCAGTCTGCGTCGCCGCGCTGTGCGTAAACGCCTTCCTGATCGGTCTTGGTCTGGTTAGCAACGTAGCCAGCTACTTCTTCGTAGTTAGCATCTGCTGCGTAGTCCATTGCCTTGTACAGAGCCTTGGTGAATGCCAGGATGTTGTCGCCGTTTTCAGCTGCATAGCCGTCCAGAACGATCCAGGAAGCCAGGGATACGCTGTTGTCTGCGAACATTACGTTGTCAGCCAGCTTAGTAGCGCCTTCCATTTCTTCTAAGATCTTCAGGGAGTTCGGGGACCAGCATGCGCAAGCGTCCAGAGAACCGGACAGCATAGCGGTGGTCAGGTTTTCAGCACCCATTTCCATAGCGGTGATGTCGTCCATGGTCAGGCCAGCCTTAGCCAGAGCGTTCTTCAG
>JAFUQN010000125.1 GCA_017472365.1 Bacillota bacterium | reverse complement strand
TACTTTCATGTCTGCAGTTTCCATGACCTGCTTCGTATCCGCTCCGGAATGTCTGGGTCTCCTGTGGACTCCCATGGGTATCCCCATGAGCACCTACCACCCCATCGCTTGTGTGGTTGGTGTTCTGTTCGCAGCCGGTGCTCTGGCTCTGTATCTGAAGAAGACCAAGAAGTACAAGAAGATGCCCGTAGAAGCATAATCGGTATAGTATCGAATAATAAAAATCTACAAAAAAATCGCCTTGTGATCGTAAGATCGCAGGGCGATTTTTAATTTCAGATAAAACTGTCTGACTAGTGGATTGCACCGTGAGGGCAGGCATCCTTACATCGTCCGCAGCGGATGCATTCCGGACTGTTGGGATTCTTCCAAACGTCGATGTCCAGGGGACAAGCCCTGCGGCAAGCCTGACACTTCGTGCAGGCTTCTTCGTCGATACGTAACTTCACCAGAGCCACCGGATTAAATAGTCCATAGACAGCGCCCAGAGGGCAGAGATACTGACAGAAGGGCCGATAGACGAAAAACGACAGAATCAGCAGTACAATTAGAATAGCAAACTTCCAGGTAAAAAGCCAACCCAAAGCAGATCGCAGTTCCGGATGGGAAGCAATCATAGGAATCCCAGCGAAGAGCGTACCGGAAGGACAGATATACTTACAGAACCAAGGTTGTCCTTGACCGACAATATCCAGAATGGTTAACGGAAGGATGATGACAAAGCCGAGAAGGATCGCGTATTTCAACCATTTCAGGAACCTGTGCCCGGGGAGCGTCTTTCGCTTTTGGAACGCGCCGGAGGCGCGGTTGCCGCGGGTCCGGGGAACGGGGATCCGGTGGATCAAATCCTGAACCAGGCCGAACGGACAAAGCCATCCACAGACGAAGCGCCCGAGAAGAGCTCCGAAAACCATCAGGAAACCGAGAATATAAAAACTGAATTTGTGATTTCGATCGGATAAAACGGCTTGTAAAGAACCGATGGGACAGGAACCGAGAGCGCCGGGGCAGGAATAACAATTCAATCCCGGAACGCAGAGAAATTTCGTGTCACCTTTGTACAGAGTCCCATTGACAAATCCGGCGGCGTAACCGTTGGTCAATGCAGTGAAACCCATTTGGACAAAGATGCGGAACTTCTGGCGAAAGGATTTAACCAAGACCGATGCACTCCAAACAAAGATTGGTGGCCTTTCGGAAGACGATTTCCGCCTCTCCCTGACATACGCCAAGAAACAGGAAGAGAAGACCGATTGTAAGGAGAAGAAGGGCAGGAAGACGGGAGCGCATGATTATACCTCCCCGTCGTTAGCCCGAAAATCAGCCAGTGTTTCGTCGATGACAGAACGGAACTGATCCTCTGTCAGCATCTGGACGTACGCGGAACCCACCTGGTTACCTTCGCTATCCACAAAGAAGGTAGTGGGCACTGCATAAATCTGAGACAGGAGTCCGTAGAGGGATAAGTCTGCCATCAGATGGGTATAATTTCCGGCGCCAGTCTTTTCCACCACGTCTTCCGCCAAAGAAACCTGATAGGGATCCAGCTCGCCCTGGGAAGTCATGACATCGGAAACCAGCCCCAGGATTTGAACGCCCTGCTCTTCGTAATCCTCAATAAGATTGGAAATGTAGGGCATTTCGGTGACACAAGGTCCGCAATACGTGGCCCATACGTTGACCATGGTCAAATCGTATCCTTCTAAAATCGTTTGGTCTACGGAATCGCCGGTCAGAGTCGTGGTAGAGAAGCTGGACAGAATTCCCGCAGGAGATTCAGAGGAGCCGGAAGAGTTATTTTCCGAAGGAGCACCGCAACCGCCCAGAACGAGACCGAGGCACACGATCAATAATATTAACTTTTTATATAGATTTCGTTTCATATATATATTAGTACCCTTTTTTCTTCAGGAAAATCCAATATACTGCGACGATCAGCGGTAAAGTGACCATCAGGCAGGGGTAGAACAGGTTCAAAGGAACGTTTCCGTAGAGGAAACCGCCGATCATGGGACCGAGAGACATGCCCAGGTCCAGGCCCACGTAATACGTACTGTTAGCCAGACCGCGGCGTTCCACGCCGGCCATCAGGATGGCTGTGGACTGACAGATGGAACACATGAGACCATAACCTCCGGCCATGAAGATGGAAGCCAGGACCATGTGGATATTGTTGGTCATGAATCCCAGAAGGGAGATGGATGCAGCCGCTGACAGAAGGCAGCTTCCCAGGAACAGGCGGAACGGAAGTTTGTCGAAAAAGCTCTTCAGCGACAAACGCAGAACAAGAAGAGCACCTGCGTAGATGGGGAAGAACAAACTGTAGCTGACAGCCAGACGACGGGCTTCGCTGTAGCTCACCAGGAAAGACTGGGTCGCGTAATACGGAATCGTGAACAGCATGATGATCGCCGCCAGAGGAAGGACCTTCACATCTACGAATTCCAGAGAAAACTTTCGCTTCGGCGTTTCTCCTACTTCTCCGGAAACAACTTCGCTTCTCAGTTTCCGCTGCGGTTCACCACGGTCGGTGATGAACTGGATGATAACGACGATTCCCACCGTGGCAACCAGCGCAAAGAGGAACGACGCACGGTAGCCGAGACGCTGGTACAGAGCGATGCCCACGGAGGGGGCGATTGCCATGCCCAGAGCGTTCATGGTACCGTAAAGTCCCATTCCCGTCCCCACTTTATTCAGGGGGAGCATGTTGGACATCCATGTGGACATACAGACGGAACAGAAGGAGTAGCCGACACCGTGGACCAGGCGGCCCAGGATGATCCAGTTGGAGCTGGGGGCCAGGATGTAGATCACTAAAGCGATGCTGCTGAGGCTGGCACCAATGGTGGTCAGGCGGTATTTACTTAAGATGTCCGCAAGATTTCCTGCAAAGGGTCTGCAGAACAGGGAACACAGATTCATCAGTCCGCCGATCATACCCATGAGCAGGGCACCGGCTCCCAGTTCTTCTGCGTATCCGGCGATCAGCGGTGTGGTCAGCATGGGGCTGAACATGAAAAAGAAGCTGGCTGCCAAAATCAGAATAATGTTTTTTGAATAGATACTTTCGTTTTTCATTTGTAGTCTCACTTTTTAAACTCCGTCCGGAGGCATGGATACGCCGGAGGACGGATTGTCGAAAAAAACCCCGCTCGATCGGCGGGGCATGTTTTACATCTACTTGTTGGGAGAGGGCGATACGCTGTACATGTGCTTTACGCTGGACAGAACCACGTTGGTCTGTGTACGCTTGATCCCGGAGATCCCTTTGATGCGGTTCATCAGATGTTCCAGAGTCGCAGTATTTCTGGTGGTAATCTTCAGTACGTAATCGTATTCACCGGTGACATAGTGACATTCCAGAATTTCATCTTCAGTACGGACGAAGTTCAGGAACTCGCTGGTCTGGTGAGGATTTTCCAGGCTGATGTTCATGATTACGGACAGTTCCTTGTCCAGAGCCTGGGAATTCAGGATCACGGTATATTTTTCGATCACATTGGAGCTTTCCAGCTTCTTCAGACGTTCACTGACAGCGGAAAGGGACAGATTTACTTTTTTACTTAACTCAGAAATGGAAACTCTGGAGTTGGACTGTAACACTTCTAAGATTTTTACGTCGATAATATCCATAGGGGCACCGCCTTATTTTTTCTCACAATTTCATTTTTTGAAAGAGATATTTCTTAATTACTCCAATAGTAACAGAAAGAATTAAGGAAAGCAAGGCAAAATAGTTAAATTTCCGACGAAAACCGAAAAATTTTTTGCTTTTATTCTCAAAAGCTAAATATTTACGCCCGTTTTTTGATGTATATTTTTGTGAAAAACCTTAAAAAATAGCGGTGACAGAGCGCGGCTTCTTGAGTTATAATATTATGTACGTGTGCGCCGATTTTCATGAAAATACGGCGGCGCTGCGAATCTATCAATACTTAAGAAGGAGGTTGGCGTAATGGCAGAACCGAAAGACATGAAACTGAACGACGTTGCTGCAGAAACTGAAACCACAGTGGCGGCCAATAATTTTATCCACAACATGATTGATAAGGATCTGGAGCAGCAGGTTTACGGTACCAGAGTCCATACCCGTTTCCCGCCGGAGCCCAATGGCTATCTGCATATCGGACACGCAAAGTCCATTTGCCTGAATTTCACCACGGCTCAGAAGTACGGCGGTAAGTGCAATCTCCGCTACGATGATACCAATCCCGTCAAGGAAGATACGGAATATGTTGACTCCATCGAAGCTGACGTTAAGTGGCTGGGATTCCAGTGGGACAACTTATTCTACGCATCTGACTATTTCGATAAGATGTACGAATGTGCTGTAGAACTGATCAAGAAGGGTAAGGCTTTCGTCTGTGAACTGTCTGCAGAAGAAATCAAGGCTCACCGTGGAACCCTGACCGAACCCGGTAAGGAAAGCCCCTACAGAAACAGAACCGTAGAAGAAAACCTGGCTTTATTCGAAGAAATGAAGGCCGGAAAATACGCTGATGGTGAAAAGGTACTGAGAGCGAAGATCGACATGGCTTCTCCCAACATCAACATGAGAGACCCCGTCATCTATCGAATTGCACATGCATCTCACCACAACACCGGTGACAAGTGGTGCATCTACCCGATGTATGACTTTGCTCACCCCATCGAAGACGCCATCGAAGGCATCACCCATTCCATCTGTACTTTGGAATTTGAAGACCACCGTCCGCTGTACGACTGGGTACTGCAGGAACTGGAATGGCCCAATGCACCGAGACAGATCGAATTCGCAAGACTGAACCTGACCAATACCGTCATGTCCAAGCGTTATCTGAAGGCGCTGGTAGACGATGAAGTAGTGGAAGATTGGGACGATCCCAGAATGCCGACGATTGCTGGTCTGAGAAGAAGAGGTTACACTCCCGAAGCGATCCGCGACTTCTGCGAACGCATCGGCGTTGCTAAGGCGAACTCCATGGTTGAAGTGAGCCTGCTGGAACACTGTGTCCGTGAAGACCTGAAGACCAAGGTGGAAAGCAGAAACGTGATCCTGGATCCTCTGAAGGTCATCGTTACCAATTATCCGGAAGACCAGACCGAAATGATGGTGATGGAAAACAACCGTGAAAACGAAGAAATGGGCGAACGTACCGTACCGTTCTCCAGAGAACTGTGGGTAGAACGCGACGACTTCATGGAAGTTCCCGTGAAGAAGTACTTCCGTCTGTTCCCCGGAAACGAAGTTCGTTTTAAGGGCGCTTATTTCCTGACCTGTAACGACGTAGTGAAGGACGAAGATGGTAATGTCATCGAACTGCACTGCACCTACGATCCTGAAACCAAGAGCGGTTCCGGATTTGAAGGACGTAAGGTCAAGGGTACCATCCACTGGGTCGATGCAAAGACTGCAGAAAAGATTACCGTTCGTCAGTACGATTATCTGATGATCCCCGACGAAGAAGGTAAGAACCAGCTGAATCCCAACTCTGTCACTGTAAAGGAAGCTTACGCAGAACCGTCCATCAAGGATGCAAAGCCGGGCGACCGTTACCAGTTCTTCCGTCAGGGATATTACATCGCTGATGCGAAGCTGTCCACCGATGATCACAAGGTATTCAACCAGATCGTTGGTCTGAAGTCCAGCTGGAAAAAATAAAAGACCCGTAGGAGAGTTGTTATGAAACAGAATGTGTTGAACACGGACCTGACCGGAAAGGTCGCAGTCGTCACCGGAGCCGGAGGCGTTCTGTGCAGTCACATGGCGAAGGTCCTGGCCCGCGCCGGCGCGAAGGTTGCCCTGGTGAACCGCAGTGATGAAGCGATCTGCCGATATGCTGCGGAAATCGTTGAAGAGGGAGGAACCGCCCGTGCGTACAAGGCCGACGTTCTGGATCGAATTGGGTTAGAAGCGGTCGCTGCCCGTATCGAAGAGGAACTGGGACCTTGCGATATTCTGGTCAACGGTGCCGGCGGAAATCATCCCATGGCAACCACGGACAAAGAGTATTACGAGCCCGGCGATATCGATGCCGATACGAAAAGCTTTTTCGATTTGGACGATGCCTGTGTCGATGCGGTCTTCCGTCTGAATTTCAACGGAACGCTGATTCCGACCCAGATTTTCGCAAGACACATGGCGAAGCAGCAAAGCGGCTGTATCATCAACATCTCTTCCATGAATGCATTTACACCGCTGACGAAAATCCCGGCGTATTCCGGTGCGAAAGCGGCTGTCTCCAACTTTACACAGTGGCTGGCGGTCCATTTCTCCGGTACGGGGATCCGCGTCAATGCCATTGCTCCCGGATTCTTTTCCACAAAGCAAAATGAGAAACTGCTGTGGAACGAAGATGGGACACCTACTGCGCGTACGAAAAAGATTCTGGCAGCAACACCCATGGGACGTTTCGGTGAAACCGAAGAGCTGGAAGGTGCGCTGTTGTATCTGGTCAACGATCAGGCGGCCGGTTTTGTAACCGGCATTGTCCTGCCTGTGGACGGTGGGTTCTCCGCCTACTCCGGAGTGTAATGACCGCGGTGAAACGAACGACATTACAATAATCAAAAACCCCTGTTGATTCTGAAATCAGCAGGGGTTCTTTTTATGTCTTGTTTTATGCTTTGTCCGATGCTTTGGATTAACCGTAAATCAGAGATTCTGCGTAGCGGGTAGCGATAACGCCTTCCGGTTCGCCGGTTTCTTTGGATTCGGACAGGATGTGTTCGATGGAATTGTAGATGTTGTCTACCTTTGCTAAAACAGCTTCCTTATCGTAAGGACCGTCCACTTCAGCTGCTGCATTGATAACGCCGCCGCCATTGATTACGAAGTCGGGAGCATAGTAGATACCGCGAGCCTTCAGAGCCAGGCCGGATTCTTCGTCCAGGATCTGGTTATTGGCACCACCGGCAACTGCCTTGCAGCGCAGCTTGGGAATGGTGTTGGGGTTCAGGATCGCGCCCATAGCATTGGGGGATACGATATCGCATTCCTGGAAGAGGATTTCTTCGGTGGGAACGATGGTAGCGCCGAATTCTTCTGCAGCCTTTTCCAGAGCAGCTTTGTTGCTGCGGTTCGCAATGATCAGCTTTGCACCGGCGTTGTGCAGGAGACGGCACAGTTCATAACCAACTTTACCCAGACCCTGTACAGCGATGGTAACGCCGTTCAGATCGTCGCTGCCTAAAGCAACCTTAGCGGTAGCGCGGATTCCCTGGAATACGCCACGTGCGGTAAACGGAGACGGGTCGCCGCTGTTCTGAGGCAGACCGCAGATGTGCTTGGTCTTGCGCAGCATAACCAGCGCGTCGTCACAGGTGGTGTTCACGTCTTCAGCGGTGATGTAGCAGCCGCCCAGAGCTTCAACAGCTTCTGCGAACGCTTCGAACATAGCTTCGGTCTTCTGGGAAGGATCGGCGATGATAACGCCCTTACCGCCACCGTGGGGCAGACCGGCTACAGCGTTCTTATGGGACATACCGCGGGACAGACGCAGAACGTCGAACAGAGCATCGTCAAAAGATTCGTAAGGATACAGACGGCAGCCGCCGATGGCGGGGCCCAGATTGGTGTTGTGTACGGCAATGATCGCCTTCAGACCAGCTTCTTCATTGTTGATGAACAGAACTTTTTCGTGGCCGTATTTGGACATTTCTACTAAAGCATTCATAATATAGCACCTCTTAAAACATATAAAATGGGTCCGGCAGGTGAAAAACCACCATAGTTGACCGGAAAAGTTATTTTCTCTAATCTTTTTTATATTCCCGTTTGCGTTTGATGTCAAGTTTTTTAGTAAAGAAGATTGCAAATTCAATCAAAAAAGAATAAAATGCTGCAAAACGTAAAAAAACCCAAAAAAGTTGATGTAATTCACAAAAATAGGCTTAAAAGAACAAAAAAATCAAAAATTTGTTTGTGGGGGTTAACAAAATCTGAACGCGGGTGTATAATACCGATGATGCCGTTAAGGAGACGTTAAAAATGGCGATGAAAGGATTTGATTGAGTTATCATGGAAAACGAACTTCAGAAAAAACTGGATAAGCTTCTCAACGCCTACTCACACCAGTACGACATCGAACGAGACGTGAAGGTCGAAGGGGGATCGTTCCCGGCAACAGCTACATTTTATCTTCGGGATGAGAATTATCTTATCAGTAAAAAGCACGTGCTGAATGCGGTGGAAAATTTCGATTATACCTATTTTTACGTCACTGGTCATCTGGATGCTGCCACGCTGAGGCAACAGATCGACCTCACGATGAAGATTGGCTCTGCGAGAATCAAACCTCACAAAGAGCATATGTCTTCCTTCGTGACTCTGGTGATTCTGGCGGATACGATCGACGAAGAAGCGAAACAGATCATCCGCAAGACGAAATTCCAGAAGTATTTTAAACTGGCACTCCATGGCTGGATGGAGTATCATATCGCAGCAACCGAATGTTCTACTAACAGCTTCCTCTCCAATCCGGCCGGGAAGGGAGTAAAAAAGATTCTGGAGCAAAATCTCGGCTCCAGATGAGATTTGAAAGGAGATTAAAACAATGAATGGTATTACACTTCTGCTCATTGGTATTGCAGTCCTCGTATGCGGTTACATCTTCTATGGCCGCTGGCTCTGCAAGCAGTGGGGCGTTGGTGAAAGCACCGAAGCTACCCCTGCACACACTCTTCGCGACGACGTTGACTACGTTCCCGCACCGGCTCCCGTGCTGATGGGTCATCACTTCTCTTCTATCGCTGGTGCTGGTCCGATCACCGGTCCTATCAATGCTGCTGCTGCTGGCTTCGGCTGGGGCGCCTGCGTTCTGTGGATCCTGATCGGGGGTATTTTCTTCGGCGGTCCCCATGACTTCGGTGCTCTGTTCGCATCCGTTCGTCACAATGGTAAGTCCATCGGTGAAATCATTTCCGCAAACATGTCCCTGCGTGCAAAGAGACTGTTCGTTATTTTCGCATACCTGACCCTGATCCTGGTTGTAGCTGCGTTCTCCGCGATCGTAGCAAGCACTTTCGGTGTTACTTATGACGAAGCTGGCGCTCTGACCGCTGCCGGCGTTGCCAACGCTCAGGTTGCCATGGTATCCCTGATGTTCATCGTCATGGCGATCGTCTTCGGTTTTGCAGTATATCGCAAAGGCGTAAACATGAAGATCGCTTCTGTGATCGGCGTGATCGGTATTGTTATTTGTATCGCCATTGGTCTGAACTTCTACCCGATTCAGTTCAGCACCACTACCTGGATGTGGCTGGTAGGAGCTTACATCATGGTTGCTTCTGTAGCTCCGGTATGGATCCTGTTACAGCCCCGTGACTATCTGTCCTCCTTCCTGCTGTACGCTATGCTGGCTTTAGCAGCTCTGGCTGTATTCATGGGTAATCCTTCTATGGACACGATGCCTCTGATCGATACCCCCAACAACCCGACTCCGGTATTCCCTGTTCTGTTCACCACCATCGCTTGCGGTGCGATCTCCGGTTTCCACTCTCTGGTAGGTTCCGGTACCACCTCCAAGCAGCTGGATAAGGAAAAGGACGCAAAGCCCATCGCTTACGGCGGTATGCTGATCGAATGCGTTCTGGCTATCATGACTCTGATCGCAGTAGCTCACGCTTATTCCTTCGCTGGTACTGACCTGGCCTTCTCCGGTGCGACTCAGATCTTCGGCGGCGGTATCGCTTCCATGATCGACCCCAGCCGTGGTACTGTATACAGCATCCTCTATACCCTGCTGGTTCTGACCTACTCCACCTTCTGTCTGACTTCTCTGGACACCGCAACTCGTATGGGTCGTTTCATGTTCCAGGAACTGTTCTTAGACGGTACTAAGGGAGAAACTCCGCAGAACGTTACCGGCTATAAGAAGGTTCTGGCTAACCCCATTGTTGCTACTCTGATCACCGTTGTTCTGGGTGTTGGTCTGGGTATGAACGGTTATGCTAAGATCTGGGCTCTGTTCGGTTCTGCAAACCAGCTGCTGGCTGCTCTGGCTCTGCTTGCAATCGCCGCTTGGCTGGCTAACATCGGAAGAAAGAGCTTCATGTGCTGGGTTCCCATGTTCTTCATGCTGGCTGTAACT
>JAFUQN010000016.1 GCA_017472365.1 Bacillota bacterium | reverse complement strand
TATAGTATATTGCCACGTAAAGTATTTTATTTTCATTGCAAGGAGGAATGACGATGCCTCAACCAATAAAAATAGGTAGAAAAACCAGAATGAGCTACTCCAAAATCAAAGAAGTAGCCCCCATACCGAACCTGATCGAGATCCAGACAGAGTCCTATGACTGGTTCATGAGAGAAGGTTTAAAGGAAGTTTTTGAAGATATCTCTCCGATTAAGGATTATGCAGATAATCTGGTATTGGAATTTATCGACTACTCTATTTCGGACGCTCCGAAATACGACCAGCAGGAATGCAAGGACAGAGACGTGACTTATGCGGCTCCCCTGAAAGTACGCGTTCGTCTGGTCAACAAAGAAACGGGAGAAGTCAAGGAACAGGAAGTGTTCATGGGCGATTTCCCGATCATGACTGAACAGGGTACATTTATTTACAACGGTGCCGAACGTGTTATCGTAACACAGCTGGTTCGTTCCCCTGGTCCGTACTATGATTATGAATTAGACAAGTCCGGTAATAAGATGTTCTCCACCACCATCATCCCCAACAGAGGTGCATGGCTGGAGTACGAAACCGACGCCAACGAAGCACTTTCCGTACGTGTTGACCGTACCAGAAAGCAGCCCATCACCGCGATCCTGAGAGCGCTGTCCTACAAGTCCGTTGAGGAAAAGATGGAAAGCGAACGCCGTAAGAATCCGGGAATGACCGACGCAGATCTGGCAAAGAAGATCCGCCGTGTCGGTGAATACCATACCCAGATCGCAGGCACATTATACGAAGGAAGCAACGCGGAAATCCAGGCTGTTTTCGGACATGATGACCGTCTGGAAAAGTCTCTGAGCAAGGATACCACCACCAACTACGAAGAAGGTCTGAAGGAAATCTACAAGAAGCTTCGTCCCGGTGAACCTGCTACCTTTGACAGTGCTTATGAACTGATCGAAGCTCTGTTCTTTGATGCAAAGCGTTACGATCTGGCGAAGGTTGGCCGTTACAAGTATAACAAGAAGCTGGGTCTGTCCAACAGAATCATCGGCTGCACGCTGATGGAAGACGTTGTATCCCCGTCCACCGGTGAAATTCTGGGCGAAAAGGGCCAGAGAATCAACCGTGAACTGGGCTTTGCCATCGAAGATTCCGGCGTTGAATTTGTATTTGTTGAAAGTAAGGTAAATGAAGGAAAGGCCGTTAAGGTTATCGGTAACAACTTCGTATCCTTACAGGACTACGTTCCCTTCTCCATCGAAGGCACCAAGCTGCCCAAGAAGGTATTCTACCCCGTTCTGAAGGAAATCCTGGAAAGCGAAGACGCTGCAGATGCTGAAAAGCTGCAGAAGCTGGTCAACGATATGAAGAACGAGCTGTCTCCGAAGCACATCATCTTCGACGACATCATCGCTTCCGTATCTTACCTGCTGAACCTGACCGAAGGTATCGGTCTGGTTGACGACATCGACCACCTGGGTAACCGTCGTCTGAGAACCGTTGGCGAACTGCTGCAGAATCAGTTCCGCATCGGTCTGGCTCGTATGGAACGTGTGGTTAAGGAAAGAATGACTATTCAGGACATGGAAGCTACCACTCCCCAGGCCCTGATGAATATCCGTCCTGTAACTGCGGCGATCAAGGAATTCTTCGGAAGTTCCCAGCTGTCCCAGTTCATGGACCAGAACAATCCGCTGGCTGAACTGACTCACAAGAGACGTCTGTCTGCACTGGGTCCCGGCGGTCTGTCCAGAGAAAGAGCGGGCTTCGAAGTTCGAGACGTACACCACTCCCACTACGGAAGAATGTGCCCCATCGAAACTCCTGAAGGTCCCAACATCGGTCTGATCGGTTCTCTGACCACCTACGGTATCGTAAACGAATATGGTTTCATTGAAACTCCTTATAGAAAGGTAGACAAGGAAACCGGCATTGTAAGCCCCACCATCCAGTACCTGACCGCTGATGAAGAAGAAAACATCATCATCGCACAGGCGAACGAACCGCTGGATGAAGAAGGTCGTTTCGTAAACCAGAAGGTCGTTGCCAGAGGAGCCGGCGGTGAAATCAGTTTATATGACAAGTCCAAGGCTGATTATATGGACGTTTCCCCGCGTCAGGTAGTATCCGTTGCGACCGCAATGATCCCCTTCCTGGAAAACGACGACGCGAACCGTGCGCTGATGGGT
>JAFUQN010000124.1 GCA_017472365.1 Bacillota bacterium | reverse complement strand
GTAGTTGCCCTGGACTGGTGGAACGGAAACCGCAGCATTTTATCGAATACGGACCTGTTGGGCGCGATGTTCGGCCTGACGCTACAGACAAAGCCGGAAGAAATCTACCGGGCTTTGTTGGAAGCCACAGCCTATGGGGCGCGTGTGATTATGGATGCTTATGGGAGCCACGGGGTGGAGATTCGCGAGGTTTACGCATCGGGTGGAATCCCCGGGAAGAATCCGCTGATCATGCAGATCTACGCTGACGTGTTGAATTGTCCGGTTTCTGCGGCAAAAAACCCGCCTTCGGCGGGATTGGGAAGCGCAGTATTTGCGGCGGTTGCCTCTGGGTATTATGGAACGGTGGAAGAAGCGGCTAGCCAGATGGCGCAGCAAACGATGGTTGTGTACACGCCGGATCCGGAGCGGGCGAAGCGGTATGACGTGTTGTTCGGTGTGTATAAGGAATTGCATGATTATTTCGGTGTTCAAAGACCGGATTTGATGAAGACTTTGAGAGAATAACAGGAGAAAACGATGGAACAGAAACGTTGCGGCTGGTGTAATTTGAAGAATCCGCTTTACGTGAACTATCACGATGAGGAATGGGGCGTTCCAACGCATGATGATCATGAGTTGTTTGAACTGTTGATCCTGGAATCGTTTCAGGCGGGCCTGTCCTGGGAGACGATCCTGAACAAAAGAGCGAATTTCCGGGCGGCATTCGATGGATTTGAAGCGGAGAAGATCCGCGAGTATGGGCCGGAGAAAATTGAGAAGCTGATGGCGGACAAGGGAATTGTCCGAAACCGTCGGAAAATCGAGGCGGCCATCAACAATGCGGCTGTGTTTTTGGAAATCCAGCGGGAATGGGGAACGTTTTCTGAGTATTTCTGGCACTTTACCGGGGGAAAGGTCGTATACGAAGTGGGTGAGACGCGTTCGGAGCTGTCGGACCGGATTTCGAAGGACCTTCAGAAGCGGGGAATGAAGTTCGTGGGAACGACGATCATCTATGCGTATCTTCAGTCTGCGGGTGTAGTATATTCCCACGATGAAGGATGTTTTTTGTATAAGGATGGAGATGAGATATGAGTCTTCTCGAGAAAATCATAAACTATGTACCAAAGAATTCGCAGGAAGAAGGGGACAAGGAACAGATGTTACAGTTCATGAGGGAGCATCCGGATTGTTTGGAACGGACGAATCTGACGGGACATGTGACGACATCCATCTGGACGGTGAATCCGGAACGGACAAAGACGCTGATGGTATATCATAATATTTACGACTCCTGGTCCTGGATCGGCGGTCACGCGGACGGGGAAGAAGGACTGCATAACGTGGCGCTGCGCGAACTGACGGAAGAAACGGGTGTCCGCAATGCACGGCTGGTGAGCGAGGACATCTTTAGTCTGGAAACGCTGGGCGTCAACGGCCACGTGAAGAAAGGTGTATGGATTCCGAGCCATGTGCACTTTAACATCACGTATCTGGCCGAAGCGGATGAGAATGAAGTCTTGTGTTCTCAAGAAGATGAGAATTCCGCAGTCCGCTGGTGGAACTTTGAAGAAGCGTTGAAAGTATCTACCGAACCGTGGATGGTGGAGCATGTCTATAAAAAATTGATCGAGTGGAGTAAATAGATGAAAATAAGAAAGCCGCCGGAATGACCGGCGGCTTTGTCGCACAAATATATAAAAATGAAAATGAAAAACCTCCACATTTCTGTGGAGGTTATTTGGTACACCCTCAGGGGCTTTGGAGCTTTGCTTCGCAAATCTCCCGTTCTGCGGCTCCTCAACAGTCGCCTTGAACCGCTCACTGCGAAATGCTTATTAAGCATTTACGCGACGCTCGCGCCCTTTCGGGTTCGAGCCCCTTTAATCATGAAAATGAAAAACCTCCACATTTCTGTGGAGGTTATTTGGTACACCCTCAGGGGCTCGAACCCTGGACACCCTGATTAAGAGTCAGGTGCTCTACCAACTGAGCTAAGGATGCATATGCCTTACGGACAAAAATTATAATACCAAAGGAAAAGACATTTGTCAACACTAAAAATAAAATTTTTTAAAATTTTTTCCGGACGATTCTGAGTTGAACAAAATGCATGTACAATTGCGACGAAATAACGAAAAGGGATGACCGGTGCCGGGGAGAAGGACGAAGCGGTTGCCGGGATATTCGAAGAAAAATCCGTGAGAAGAATCATAGATCGTGGTATGATGATGAATGAAAGGGAGTTGGAGACAACGGAGGAAACAGCGGACAAATGAAGATTTTATGTATTGGAGACAGTATTGTGGAAGGATATCCTTTCGGGGAAGATGCGTCGTGGGTGGCACATGTGGAAGAACTCTGGCCGCATCGCGAAACCCGCTGGATCAACGCCGGAATCAGCGGTCAGACCACGGGTGAGATCCGCCGACGGCTGGAATGGACGCTGCAGAGAACAACACCGGATCTGGTGATTCTTTCCTGCGGTACGAACGATTTTCTTTTTTTGGACGGCCCCGCTGGCGAAGCCGCCGGAGCGTTCCAAAATATCGAAGCCATGGCCGAAGCTGCGCGAAACAGCGGAGCGAAGGTGATGGTTGCCGCGCCGCCGCTGACCGTGGGACGTCTGGCAAGCCGTCGCTGGAACGACGGTACGGACTACGCTGCAGTAAACCGGAAGTTGAAAGAACTGCGTCGGAAGATCGAACAGCGGTGTGAAGAATCACGGACGGAGGATGGGGAACAGGCCTTGATATTCTGGGATGTCCAAGGTGCATTTCTGAAATGGTGCGGAGACGGAACCGCACCGGAAGGGTCGGAAGAAGCGAAGCTGGAAGATATATATTTTCTGGACGGGCTCCATCCCACGAGAAAAGGATATCGGGAGAT
>JAFUQN010000123.1 GCA_017472365.1 Bacillota bacterium | reverse complement strand
GATCCAGGTACTTGGTGATGTCCAGGATTTCTGCAGCTTCACGAACCTTGCGGTCGATTTCGTCCTTGGGCAGCTTCTGCAGCTGCAGCGGGAACGCCATATTGTCGTATACATTCTTGTGAGGATACAGTGCATAGCTCTGGAATACCATGGCGATGTCGCGATCCTTCGGAGCGACGTCGTTTACCAGGTTTCCGTCGATGTACAGTTCCCCTTCGGTGATATCTTCCAGACCGGCAACCATTCTCATGGTGGTGGACTTACCACAACCGGAAGGACCGATCAGTACAATGAATTCCTTATCCGCGATGTCGATGGACAGCTCCTGAACCGCTACTACACCCTGTTCGGTGATTTCCAGGTTGGACTTCTTGCCCTTCTTCATCTTTTTCTTATCTACCGGATAAACTTTCTTAATATTCTTTAAGGTTAAGCTTGCCATGGTTTATTGCTCCTTCCGTAAATACGGGCTGCTTCGGCGATTTTTTCAGTCAGTTCCTTGGTGATCTGATCTTCCTTCAGTCTCCACTGCCAGTTACCGCCCAGAATACCGGGAGTATTCATTCTGGATTCTGCTCCCAGACCCAGATAGTCCTGCATCTGCGCTACGAAGAGGTTTGCCACAGAGCTGAGACCTCCGCGCAGGATACCCCAGTTGAAGCCTTCCTTTTCATTCAGGCCCAGATACTGACGGGCAAACTTCACGTCATCCGCTGCTGCTTCGTGCTCCCAGGCCATAACCGGAGTGTTATCGTGGGTACCAACGTAGCATACGCAGTTTTCAGTATAAGTGTGGGGCAGATAGTTGGACGGCTCTCTGGAGTCGAATGCAAATTCCAGAACCTTCATTCCGGGAAGGCCGGAATCAGCCAGAAGCTGTTTTACTTCCGGTGTCAGGAAGCCAAGGTCTTCTGCGATGAACTGTACATTGTGGAACCAGGAGGTCAGAACGCCAACCAGATCCATACCGGGACCTTTCACCCAGTGACCGTTCTTTGCGGTGGTTTCACCGTAAGGAACAGCCCAATAACTTTCCATTCCGCGGAAGTGGTCGATACGCAGGACATCGTAGAGCTTTGCAGCACCTTCGATGCGGCGGATCCACCAGCCATAACCGTCTCTCTTCATGGCATCCCAGTCATACAGCGGGTTTCCCCACAGCTGACCTTCCGCACTGAAGTAATCGGGCGGTACACCGGATACTTCCTTCGGTACGTTCTTTTCATCCAGCTGGAAGCTCTTGGGATCAGACCATACGTCCGCAGAGTCCAGAGCCACGTAGATGGGCATATCTCCGATGATACCTACACCCTTTTCCTTGGCGTAAGCGCGGAGCTTGTTCCACTGCTGGAAGAACAGATACTGGATGTAAGTGAACAGACGGACATCGTCGTCCAGTTCCTTACGGTACTTTTCTACGGAATCGCCTTTTCTCAGACGAATATCTTCGTCCCATTCGGTCCAGGCCTTCATTCCGAAATGACGCTTCAGCGCCATATACAGAGCGTAGTCGGGAAGCCATGCATTATCCAGTTCAAAGTTCTTCACCTTGATCCGGTCGCGTTCCCAACCGCGGTCCAGAGCCTTTTTCAAGACGATAAATCGGGAGTTGTAGATCTTTTCATAATCCACGTATTCCGGATTGGAACCCCAATCCATGGCGTCGATTTCTTCCTTGGTCAGGAGTCCGTCTTCAACCAGCATGTCCAGATCCACAAAGTAAGGATTACCTGCGTAGGTGGAAAAGCTCTGATAGGGAGAGTCTCCATGACTGGTAGGACCTACCGGCAGCATCTGCCACCAGGCCTGTCCGGCGTCAGCCAGGAAGTCGACAAAGTTGTAAGCTGCTTTTCCCAGAGAACCGATGCCGTAGGGAGAAGGCAGCGAGGATACGGATAATAAAATACCGCAGCTTCTTTTCATGATGTATTTCTCCTTCTAGCCCTTGACAGCGCCGGCAAGTACACCCTTGATGATGTGCTTCTGGCCCAGCAGGTAGATTACGATAACAGGCAGTACGGTCAGAACGATACATGCCATCATGGGGCCCATTTCCACGCGGCCGTAGCTTCCACGGAAGTACTGGATCAGCATGGGGATGGTTCTGTACTTCTTGATGTCCAGAACCAGAGTGGGCAGCAGATAGTCATTCCAAACCCACATGGTTTCCAGAACACCGACAGAAATCATGGTCGGCTTCAGGATGGGGAATACTACCTTGAAGTAAGTCTGTAACGGGGAGCAGCCGTCGATCATGGCTGCTTCTTCGATTTCGATAGGGATGGACTTCATGAATCCGGAGAACATGAAGACCGCCAGACCGGCACCGAAGCCCAGATAGATGATGCAAATGTTGAACGGTGTGTTCAGATCCAGCTTGTCAGCAGTCTGAGACAGAGTGAACATTACCATCTGGAACGGTACGACCATGGAGAATGCGCACAGCATGTATACCATCTTAGAGATCCAGTTGTTGACTCTGGTGATGTACCATGCACACATGGAACAGCACAGCAGAATCAGAGCAACGGAGCTGATTGTGATGAATAAGCTGTAGAACAAGCTTTCCAGGAAACCGTTGGACTGGATGGCCTTAATATAGTTTTCCATCCCGGCAAACGTCTCTGCCGTCGGTAAATCGAAGGATGTGGATGTACTGATGAATCGTTCCTGCTTTAAGGAGTTCAGTACTACCATGACGATGGGGTACATATACAGCGCGCAGATTACGCTGAAGAAGATGGTCCAACCGAGACCGGAACCTCTCTTATCTCTCATTACTGCTGCACCTCCTTAGAACGTGTTGCCCGCAACTGACTCAGTGCGATACAAACAACCAGAACGAAGAAAATAACGGCCTTTGCCTGACCGATACCCTTCCACTGAGGACCGGAGCGTGCATAGAACGTGTTGTAAATGTTCAGAGCCAGCATTTCGGTCGCATGTGCAGGTTCACCGGCGGTCAGAGCCAAGTTCTGGTCAAACAGCTTGAACGAATTGGTGATGGTCAGGAACAGGCAGATGGTGATGGACGGCATTACCATAGGCAGCTTGACCTTGAATAAAGTCTGCAGCGGGTTTGCACCATCGATTTCAGCCGCTTCCACCAGTTCAGGCGGTACATTCTGAAGACCTGCCACGTAGATGATCATCATATAACCGACTTGCTGCCATGCCATCAGGATGATCAAACCCCAGTAGCCGGCAGTTGTATTTAAGCTTAACAGCGGTTCGCCCAGGGAAGACAGAACACAGTTGAACAGGATCTGCCAGATATAACCTAAAACGATACCGCCGATCAGATTCGGCATAAAGAATACAGTTCGAAATACGTTGGTTCCCCTGATATTTCGAGTCAGTGCCAGCGCCACGGAGAATGCCAGCACATTGATTACAATTGTAGATACAACTGCGAAGGATACGGTGAACCAGAAGGAATCACCAAAGGTAGAGTCCGTAATGGCCTTGATATAGTTTTCCAGACCAACGAACTTTGCATTTTTTACGGTAGTAAATCTGCAGAGGGATAAATACAGGCCCTGAATGAACGGCCAGATAAATCCGATGATAAACGCTGCAAACGTCGGCAGCACGAAGACGGGAAACCACTTTTTCAGTGCTTTTTCCATAACATCTCCCTCACTTTCATGGCGTCACTTTCATTCTTTTGATGCAGAAATGAGGGGCTTTCGGCCCCTCATTTCAAAATGTGTAATTATACTCGCAATTATTCAGCCAGCAGTGCGTATTCAGTAGCCCAGCCTTCTACGAATGCCTTAACTACAGCATCCCAGTTAGCGTCGGTCTGATCAGCAGCATAAGCGGTCAGAGCGGTACCTACACCATTCTTCCATTCTTCGGAAGGCATGGTGGTGAAGTTCCAGGAAACCGGCTTCTTGCCAGCAGCCAGCATTTCGCCGTCCAGCTTTACGAACATGTTAGAGGATTCAGCAGCGGTGTCGTAAGGAATTACGAAGCCCAGAGAAGAAGCCATGGTTTCAGCAGCATCAGTTACACAGTAGTTGATGAATGCCAGAGTAGCTTCGATGTCAGCTTCGGAAGCTTCCTTGTTTACACACCAGTAGTTTTCAGTACCGGTGCACAGACCCTGGTTAGCTTCATCGCCGTAGCCGATGTAGATGGGGATCATGGTCAGATCTTCTTCAGCGAACTTACCTTCGCCTACCAGATTACCATATTCCCAGGAACCGTTCTGGAAGAATACAGCTTCGCCAGCCAGGAATTCGTTTCTGGAGTCGTCGCCAGTCTTAGCGGACAGTTCAGCAGGAGCGCAGGTACCGTTGTTGATGTACAGATCCCACATTGCTCTGTAGTTGTCCAGGTATTCGTCCTTGATTTCGGTGGTGGTGTTGATGCCATTAGCCTGGTATTCAGCCCAGATCGGCAGGTTAGCCAGATGGGTCTTGAATCTCCAGTCAGAGGAGCTGTCCATACCAGCGGAAGAGAATGCGGAGAAGCCCAGTTCAGCGCTTCTAGCGGTGATGTCTTCAGCAACAGCCTTCAGATCTGCGAAGGAAGTGATGTCTTCTACAGAGTAACCAGCTTCAGCCAGCAGAGTCTTGTTGGTGATGATTCCGTAGGATTCGATTACGTAGGAGATAGCGGAAACTTCGCCAGCTTCGTTCTTCAGGATGTAATCGTCGGAGTTCAGGTGGCTGTAGATTTCAGAACCGGACAGGTCGTAGCAGTAGTCAACCCAGTTCTTCAGACCGTTCGGTCCGTTAACCTGGAACAGAGTCGGAGCTTCGTCCTTACCCATTTCAGCCATCAGAGTGGTTTCGTATTCACCGGATGCAGCGGTAACCACGGTAACTTCTACACCAGTAGCTTCGGTGTAAGCAGCTGCCAGGTCCTTCCACTGCTGATCCTGTTCGGGCTTGAAGTTCAGGAAGTATACAGAACCAGTTTCAGTTTCTGCATCGCCGGAACCGCCGCCGCAGCCAACCAGACCAAATACCATGATCAGAGCCAGCAGGATTGCAAGTGCTTTCTTCATTTTCATTTCCTCCTTTAAATTTCTTATGAAATTTAGTGTCTTTTATTTTCACATCTCTTGCATGATGTAAAAATCACGGTATGTACGCTCCGTACCTAACGGATGGCACAGATGCTTTCCCCTTCCCTCACCGTCGTGGGAAGGATCACATGGCGGTTTCCCGCCTTTCCTTCGATCATATCCACCAGGATACGGACCGGTTCTTCGCCCATCTCCTTTTTCGGCTGAACCAGCGTGGTCAGCGCCGGAACGACGTAAGCCGACATGGGGATCCCGTCAATGGCGATCACCGAAATGTCTTTCGGAACTTGTTTCCCGACGTCATGGATGGCCCTCATGGCCGCAAGCGCCATGGAGTCGGCAATCACGAATAGCGCCGTGAAATCGTCTCTCCGCTGTAACAATTCCTTCATCGAACGGTAAGCATCTTCCATATTGAAGGCTCCCGTTTCCTGAACCAGATCATCATCCAGTTCGATCCCTGCCGCTTTCAACGCCTGACAGTAACCGAGATATCTCAGTTCACTGATGGAGCTGTCACAGATGGAATCCAAAAGAATGGCGATTTTCCGATGGCCCTGTCCGATCAAAAGCTCGACAGCTTTCCGGGCCTCGTTCATATCATCGATGGTCACAGAGGAATACTGAATATCTCTCAGTTTTCCGAAGCTGTTACCATACGTACAGCAGACAAACGGTACATCCAGGACTTTGATCTGTTCCTCACTGTAATCGAAACATCCTCCCAAAAGGATCAGACCCTTCAATTTCTTAGAGCGGACCAGCTCGGCGCCAGCTCTCAGTTCATCGTCCTCGGTGTTGATCTGGTGTGTCAAAAGTGTGTAGCCCGCTCGTTCGATGGCTTGTTCAATGACGGGGATCACTTCTGTGAAGAAAGGATTTCCCGCGCCTCGCACAACAAGACCCACATCATCGGACTGGGTCTTGACCAAATCTCTTGCACTGCTGTTTGGTACGTAGTGTACCTCATCGATCACTTTCAATACACGATCTCTGACCATTTTACTGACATCGGGGTGGTCATTCAGGACTCTGGACACAGTACTGACAGATACACCACAGCGTTCTGCAATATCTTTGATTGTCACTGGTCCCCACCTCGATTCTCTCAAATTTTGCTAAAACTATCCGAAAACGTTACCGGGAACGTTTCCAGAAATTGATGTAACAATATTGTAACATTATGATTCTATAACGTCAATCAAAATTTCACCTGTTTTTCACCTAATTTTTACTCTTTTCAACGGTTTTGAACTCAGATACAATAGAACTGATTTACAAACCGAATCGTAACTGATATTCAGGAGGAAAAACATGAAAACAGCTTACATATACGGAACATTTCTCGATGGCCGCGGCGGCCGTACCGAACGCAGTATCGTTGTCGTTGAAGATCATCAACTGATTTACGGCGGTCCTCTGGAGGATTTTACGGAATACCTGGATTGTACCGTGGAAGAATTGGAACAACTGGTGGAATCCCTGCGCCAAAACAATCAGCTGATCGGACAGTCCAATTTCGATCACGAGACCTATCCGTTCCCCATTGCATTTTGTGACATCAGCGGCCAGACTATCATGCCCGGTCTGGTGATCACCACCTGCGATTCTGAAAGCCATGTGCCCTCCGGCGAAGCGGTTGCCGTAGCTTTAAAGGAAGGAGAAATCTCCTTACCGGTTCCCGAAGGAGAATAAGAAAAGACACAAAAACCACAAAAGCCGTCTCCGGTGTATGGGCGAGAGAGAGACAGCTTTTGTGGTTTCTTTCGTTTTTGTATCATCGAGGAGTTAAATTGCTTTGAATGTGCACGGAAATCCGTGCATTTTTACATACCAAAGACCTTGATCAGGAAGCCCGCAGCAACAGCCGAACCGATGACTCCGGCCACATTGGGGCCCATCGCATGCATCAGCAGGAAATTGGACGGATTCGCCTTCTGTCCTTCCATCTGAGATACGCGGGCAGCCATGGGAACTGCAGATACGCCTGCAGAACCGATCAGCGGGTTGATCTTTCCGCCGGACAGCTTATACATCAGCTTACCCAGCAGGAGTCCACCGATGGTGGATAAGCAGAATGCCAATAATCCGAGAGCAATAATCATCAGCGTTTCTTTGGTCAGGAACTTTTCCGCAGTTGCTTTACAGCCAACAGACAGTCCCAGGGGAATCGTAACGATATTACAAAGCGCATTCTGTGCAGTATCGGACAGACGATCAGTCACACCAGTTTCCTTGAACAGATTTCCCAGCATCAACATCCCGATCAGCGGAGCAGTTTCCGGAATCAGCAGGATCACAAAGATCGTAACTGCGATGGGGAAAATGATCTTTTCTCTTCTGGAGACCGGTCTCAGCTGTTCCATTTTTACAGAACGTTCTTTTTCCGTGGTCATCAGTCGCATCAAAGGCGGTTGGATCATGGGAATCAGCGCCATGTAAGAATATGCTGCGATGGCAATGGCCGGAAGATAATCTTTAGCCAGTTTAGCAGCACCCAGAATCGCTGTCGGACCATCTGCACCGCCGATGATCCCGATAGCAGCAGCCACAGCCGGATCGAAGCCCAGCGCCAGTGCCAACAGGAACGCAGTGAAAATACCGAACTGCGCCGCTGCCCCAAGCAGCAGAGACGACGGACGTGCAATCAACGGACCGAAATCGGTCATTGCTCCAATCCCCAGGAAAATCAAAGACGGATAGACACCGTATTCCACACCCATATAGAAGAAGTACAATAATCCGCCTTCTTCCAGAAGTCCGGTGAACGGCAGGTTTGCCAGTAACATCCCGAAAGCGATGGGGACCAGCAGCAACGGTTCATATTTTTTACCAATGCCCATGTATAACAGTACACAGGCGACAATAATCATGAGAAGATTTCCGGGGCTTGCGATCAATCCGGCAAAGCCGCTTTCCGCAAGGATCTTCCCCAGAACTGTAGTTAACGAAAATTCCATGCGGCACCTCCTATTTCAGCGTACAGAGAACGCTTCCGGTGTCCACGGTGGCTCCCTTAGCCACGTTCACTGCGGTAACAACGCCGTCTCTGGGGGCCATGATTTCATTTTCCATCTTCATAGCTTCCAAAATAAACAGGATATCTCCGCTCTTCACCGACTGACCGGCCTGCACGCGGACATGCATGATGTTTCCGGGCATCGGAGATGCAACTGCTTCTCCATCGCCCTTTGCAGCTCCGGAAACGGGAGCCGGGGCAGGTACAGTGGTTGCCGGAGCAGATACTTCTGCAGGAACAGGTGCAGATACCGGAGCAGGTACACTGACCGGTTCCGCAGGTCCCACATACATTGCGGTGGCCTGGCCTTTTTCCACGTCCACCTCATATTTCTTTCCATTCAATGTAACGATATATTTCATAATCTCAGTCTCCTTTTATTCATTCAATACCTTGATGCTCTTAAATACCAGCTGATCCAGAGGAATCTTCGTTTCGTGGCTGACAATGGCCATAACACAAGCCGCAGTCTTTTCATCCACTCCCAACAGCTTGACCGTACCGCCATAAGGTACCGGTTCCGCATTGACTGCTTCGCTTCGCTCAGCTGTCTCGTCAGCATCTGTCTTCACTGCTGCGTCCTTAGCTTTCGTTTCCGTAGGAATCACTTTGGAAATGATCATGATCACCACGCTGAGAATCCCGAGCATTGCAAAAACCACTAACAATCCGGACAAAGCGATCAGCAGAGCTTCCATTACACTTACTTCTGTGATGCCCATTTACTTCACCTCCTGGATGGAGTAGGAAACCACCAGCGCCTTAGCGAATTCTTCTTCTTCGCGTTTCTTAGCGCGATAATCAAAGAACGCTTCTGCCTGAGGCGGGAATGCGATGTAGGACAGAACATCTTCTTCGGTTTCTGCCAGATCACCTAAATATGCCTTGGCTTCTTCAAATTCCGGAGCAATGGAGTCAGCATAACGTCCTTCGATGGGCTTCTGTCCGTTCAGAACTTTTTCAGACAGAGTCGGATCGATGGGTCCCGGTGTGATCCCGTATTCACCGCGAACATAGGATTTCACTTCTTTACCGATATTCTTATATCGTTCGCCCAGAAGGACATTGACAGTAGCCTGTACGCCCACCATCTGGCTCATGGGTGTTACGAGCGGAGGATAACCCAGGTCTGCACGTACCTTCGGTGTTTCCGCCAGAACTTCATCCAGACGATCGATGGCGTTCTGTGCCTTCAACTGAGCTACCAGATTGGACAGCATTCCGCCGGGGATCTGATATACCAGTGCATCAGCCTTGGTTCCCATAACGTAGGGATCCAGGACCTTGGTTTCCATATATTTGTTCTTGATAGGAACGAAGAAGTCGTTGATTTCCTTCAGCTTGGCGAAATCCACGCCGGTTTCGTATCCGAACTGCTCCAGTGCATACACCAGAGACTCTGTGGGAGGCTGGCTGGTACCGCCGGAGAAACAGGAGATGGCGGTGTCGATTCCATCGGCACCGGCTTCGATTGCCTTGAGGCAGGTCATGGAACCCAGACCGGTGGTGGCGTGGGTATGAACGACTACAGGGATGGATACGTTTTCTTTCAGCGTCTTCACCAGGTCATAAGCTTCCTTGGGGCTCATGATCCCTGCCATGTCCTTGACACACAGAGAATGACAACCCATTTCTTCAATTTCTTTTCCCAGCTTTGCGAACGCTTCCAAACTGTGAACGGGGCTGGAAGTGAAACAGATGGCGCCCTGAGCATGACCGCCGGCTTCAATGCAAGCTTCTACTGCAGTGCGCATATTTCTGGTATCGTTCAGTGCGTCGAAGATACGGATCACGTCGATCCCGTTTTCCACGGACTTCTTCACGAAGCGGCGGATGGTGTCGTCAGAATAATGATGATAGCCCAGCAGATTCTGGCCACGCAGCAGCATGGACAGCTTGGTGTTCTTCACTTTGGAACGGATCAGTCTCAGACGTTCCCACGGATCTTCATTCAGGTATCTTAAACAGGAATCAAATGTAGCTCCTCCCCAACATTCAATCGAATCGTAACCCGCCTGGTCCATTACTTCCAGGATCGCTTCAAAATCTTCCTTCGGGAGACGTGTCGCCATCAGCGACTGATTGGCATCTCTCAAAACGGTTTCTGTAATGTTTACTTTCATGATAATCTCTCCTTTGTAAACTCTAACTAATTCATATTCTTAACTATTATATTCAAAAACATTTCGCATTCGTTAAGTTTTTATCAAATTTTCCTGCTTGTATACTAGCTTACAATAAGTCAAAATGCAATATTTTGCAAAAACTCGCTCATTAAAAAATATGATTCGCTCAAAAGTTTCGTGGATTAAGTCAAACTCGATCATCACTTAAATCAAAAAACCACCATCCACGGTACAATTATTGTTAATTTCCGCACAACCCACATGTTTTGCCTCTCATATCGTCCAACGTTCCTCCCGCTCCGGCAACCCGGGCGCCAGGACGGCGCCCGGGTTGCTGCGACGTCTGGATTCAGAGTAGCCTAAGGTTTCCTATAGTCCTGAGAAAAGAGTCAAACCATCAAATAATCTTAGGAAAAAATTCGTTTTTCTGAGATACGATAGGCATATCAGCAAAATCTCAGGGATATTTCGTTTCAGTGCAGTGGTAAACTAAAAGTAGACACCTCCCTAAATTTGTAGACACACAAATTATAAAAGACTACACTAGAAGTGGTTAGTCGACATAGCTCTACAAATTATCATCAGGAGGTATCGTATGAAATACACCAAGTC
>JAFUQN010000122.1 GCA_017472365.1 Bacillota bacterium | reverse complement strand
TTTCAAACTTGGTCAGATCCATGGCGGTGATGTTTACGGTGTAAGTATCGGCAGACTCATTGTCCGCGCTGTCCTTGCAGCGGAACACCAGCGTGTAATCGCCTGCAGTTTCGGGGCCGAACTGATACCAGGTGCTGCTGGCTTCCACGGCCTCTGCGCCGTTAATGGAAACGGTGTAGCTCAGCTCATCCAGCTCGTAGTCTTCCCAAAGGGGATTCTCAGTGAGTTTGAGCTCATAGGACTCGCCCACGGCGATCAGCTCGGTGGTGTTGTTTTCAACGCTGCTCTTCAGCGTGGGAGCGGTGTTCTCCTCGCCCAGAATGCGCAGATTCAGGGTGTAGTTCTTGGTGACCCAGGCGATGGTGTTCCACTGAGATCTGAACGCGATGGTGGCTTCGCCGTTCTCATCCCACTGGGGAACCATGGTGTGGGTCCAGGTGCCCTCGGTGGTGCTGCCTTCCTTGGCAGTCATGGTACCGGCCTGGTCATTGTTGACAAAGATTTTGCCCTGAGTAATATTCGGGTTACCAACGCAGTCCAGGGTAAAGGTCAGCGCGGCTTCCTTGTCCGTGTCTGCGGGCAGAATCACGGTAGCGGAAAAATCGCCGGTCTTCTGGTGCCTGCTAACCTCCACGCCGGAAATGTTGATGTTCTTGACGCGCACGCGCTGGCTGCCCTGCGAATCCGTGTCGCCGGTCACGATGTCGTAACCTGCGTTTGCTTCTGTTTCCGCCGCCATGGCGGTCACCGGCATCATCCCCAGCACCATGGTCAGGGCTAAAAGAAGTGCCAATAGGCGTCTTTTTGTTCCTTTCATAATTTTGTCCTCCTTAAAAAGTAAGAATTGTAATATCGGATCGCCCGTGATCGTTCACGAGTCGGAAAGAAGAAGTCAACGGCTTTTTGGTTCAACAAAAAAGCAGAGTGCCTTTGGACGAGCCAAAATCATCACCTGCTTTCATGACATTTTGAGAAAAACAAAAACGGTAGCTCAAGAACCACCGTCTTCCCATGGCCCGGAATCCATCCGCCCGAGGCGGTACGACTTCCGATATGTAGGTCTTCTGACTTGTATGTTTCGACAACGACCCGGAGGGTTGCCATCGTACATTCTTCGCCTTCTCAGCTAAACCATTACAGCCGCCAATGACCTGCTTTCGCAGAAAAAGAATGTACTCCATACTTACAGCTACAGAATTCAACATTACATCGAAGCGATGTCTGGTTGGAAACGTGTTCAGGACTTTCACCTGATTCCCTTGTTCAGCAGAACAAGAATGCGTGTCCGATTTCATGAAACCGGGTCGCGCATATGCCACAAAAGCCGGAGCATATAAAATTGCAAATTTAGTATATCACCTTTCCATTTTGAAATCTGTTCCGATTTTGCTGACTTTTCCAAAAGTCAAAACTTCCTCTCCCTTTGGACAAAATATTTTGATATAGTGATGATGAAGAAAGGAGGAGGTCCCTTGAACAACTACAACACTATGGTTCAGGTGGTCAAATACATCGACCAACACATTGCCGAACCGATCACTGTCACTACCCTGGCGGACATTTCGGGCTATTCCTACTTTCACCTGTGTCATTCCTTTCAGGAGTTCATGGGAAAACCCATCGCTTCGTACCTGAGGCTCCGAAAGCTGGAAGCGGCCGCGGATATGATTGTTTCCGGTGCTACATCCACAAAGGCGGCCGAAATCTTCGGCTTCGAAACCTCAGCCGGTTTCGCCAAGGCGTTTCGAAAACAGTTCGGTATGTCACCAAAAGAGTATAAGAAACATGTGAATCACTACTGGTCCACCGTAACACCGCGGATCGAATCCAAAGAAGGTTTCCGTTCTGACGGAATCCTGTTCCCCCTGTCCGCTACGCCGGATCTCCCCATCGACATCCGATTGGGCGGCGCCTACTGGAAGGGGTTAAACTTCTCCATTATTCCTCCAGAAGTTTATAATTCTGCGTCTATTGAAAACCACGGAGATATTTCCGCCTGGACCAAGCTGGCCACTGATAAAGACCAATACCGCTATTTCTTTGGTCGCGTTGTAACATCTGACGGTCCCATTCCGGAGGGACTGACCTCCATCGAGATTCCGCCCACTCTTTACGTGGTGTTTGACGCTGCTGTTCAGGGAAACGTCTGGGATCTTCGCTGGAACGTCTTTACCATCTGGCGAGGAATCTTCGACCATTGGTTACCCTCCAGCGACTATGAATTCGACGAAGATAAGACCTGTCTTGAATTCTACCGGGATGAGGTCGCCGAAATTTGGATTCCCATCCGCCCCCGCCAGTCCGAGCTGGTCGAATAATCAACTGCACGCAAAAACCCCGAATCGTTGACCCGGGGTTTTTATGTTCTTTTCTTCTGTTGATTTGTCTCTGCGAAATCTTACTTCAGGATTTCTACTTCAACATCGTTCTTCAGACCAGCTGCGTTACCTTCATCGGTATCCAGGTGGATTTCTCTTTCGTGAGCTTCACCGGAACGAATCAGTACGTTGTCGAAGATCAGGCCGCGTTCGCCTTCAACCTTAACGCTTACAACGTCCTTGTCCTTAACGCCAGCTTCTTCAGCCTGTGCAGGGCTCAGATGGATGTGTCTCAGAGCAACGATAACGCCCTTTTCCAGTTCCACTTCACCTGCGGGACCTACCAGCTTAACGCCGGGAGTTCCATCCAGCTTACCAGATTCTCTAACGGGAGCGGATACGCCGATTGCTCTGCAGTCGGTCATAGCCAGTTCGATCTGAGTTTCCGGACGAACGGGACCCAGAACACGGATACCCTTCAGAGTTCCCTTAGGACCAACGATGTCAACCTTTTCTTCAGCTGCGAACTGACCAGGCTGCTTCAGAGCCTTGGTGGGGTGCAGTTCATAACCAGCACCGAACAGTGCTTCCAGGTCTTTAGCGGATAAGTGCAGATGCTTGTTGGACAGACCAACAGGTACTTTGTAGCCCATTTCTTTAATCTCCTTATTATTATAATACTTTCGATAGTTATAACATATAAAAAGGTCGGCGGCTGATTGTCGTCGGCCGTTTTGATGTGGTTATTCTTCCACTTCGATCACGTGGGTGATATGAGGCAGATTTCTGTACTTCTGATCCAGGTCCAGACCGTAACCAACGATAAATACGTTGTCCACGGTAAAGCCCTTGTAATCCGGTTCAAATTCTACCTTACGGCCAGCCGGCTTATCCAGGAAGGTACAAACCTTCAGGGACGCAGGCTTTCTTGTCTGAAGTGTTTCCAGAAGGCGGGATAAGGTCAGGCCGGAATCCACAATATCTTCCACAATCAGAACGTCCTTATCTGCGATGTTGGTTTCCATATCCTTCAGAATACGAACAACACCAGAGGTCTTGGTGGACGCGCCGTAACTGGATACGGACATAAAGTCGATGGTCAGCGGATTATCGATTTCACGGATCAGGTCAGCCATGAAAGGTACGCTTCCGCGCAGGATCCCTACAACTAACAGTTCTTTTCCCTTGTAGTCTTCAGAGATCTGCTTACCCAGTTCTGCGACTCTTGCTGCAATTTCTTCTCTAGTGATCAGAAGTTCACCTAACACATATTTCTTTTCAGCCATTCCTAGTCTCCTGTCATGTTATTCAACCGACGATTCATCGTCAGTTTCGTCTTCGATCTTCACTTCAAATTCTACACCATCTACCATGTTTTTTCCACGGTATTTTTTCTTTTTTTCCGGTTTTACAAAATCTTTCGGATCACCATACTTCCCCAGCTCTTCCCAGAGCAGCGACAGGACACCGATCCAAAGGATTGCATCGTCCAAAAAGCCAAATACAGGGATCAGCGGAGGAATCAGATCCAGCGGAAGGAACAAATACACCAGCGCAAACACGACCAGTGCCTTCTTCCAGAAAGCCGCCGATTCATCTTTCAGCAGATTTTTGATATTTTTCAGCCTTGCCAGTAACAAAGCCAGCGTCAATTTCTGCACGGTATCCTCCTATTCCCGCGGAGCATCCTCCGTCATTTCTTCAGCATCGTCATCGTCCGGTTCGTCACTGATGATCTGCTCAATCACATTCCAGAGATCCTCATAACCGGTTTTCTTCAGAGAAGATACCGGAAGTACGATATCATCCTGGGACATTCCCAGAGTCTTGCGGATCAGATTCATCTGTGCGCGCAGCTGATTTCTGGAGATTTTGTCCGCCTTCGTGGCAACCACAACGCCGTCCAGACCATAATGCTGGAGCCACTGGTACATCTGTACGTCCTGGGCCGTCGGCTCGTGGCGGATATCCACCAGCTGGATCACGCAACGAAGGTTTTCACGGTTTGCTAAGTAAGATTCCATCATATTTCCCCAATCCGCGGTGGCAGACTTGGATAACTTCGCATAGCCATAACCGGGCAGGTCAACGATACGGAAAGCATCGTTGATCTGGAAGAAATTGATGGTTCTGGTTTTCCCCGGCGTACCGCTGACGCGGGCCAGGTTCTTGCGGTTGGTCAGAGTATTGAGCAGAGAGGACTTGCCCACATTGGAACGTCCTGCAAAGGCCACCTCCGGTAAGTTGTCCTGAGGATACTGATTCTTTTTTACGGCCACTGCTGCCAGTTCTGCTTTCTTTACTAACATGTCCTCTCCTTTCTCGATTATGCTTTACGGAGACGCTGCTTGTTTCCGCTCTTCTCCGGCTTCACCAGAGCTTCGCGCAGAGCATCGTCCACCGTTTCAAGCAGGACAAACGTCAACTGTTTTCTTACATTTTCCGGAATTTCATCGATATCGGATTCGTTTTCCTTCGGAAGCAGGATCTTCTTGATCCCCGCTCTGTGAGCTGCCAGGACCTTCTCGCGGATACCGCCCACAGGCAGCACCTTGCCGCGCAGCGTAATTTCACCGGTCATGGATACATCCTTGTGGACCGGAGTGGATGTCAGCGCGGAAATCACAGAAGTACACATGGTCACACCGGCAGACGGACCGTCCTTCGGTGTAGCTCCTTCCGGAATGTGAATGTGGATATCATTTTCCTTATAGAAGTTTTCGTTGATTCCCAGTTCCTTGGCTCTGGCACGAATATAGCTGATTCCTGCTTTCGCAGATTCCTGCATCACTTCGCCCAGCTGACCGGTCAGGACCAGCTTTCCGTTTCCGGGAACAACAGTCGTTTCAATGAACAGTGTGTCACCACCCACGATAGTCCAGGCCATACCGGTGGTTACGCCGATTTCATTGACTCCCTCCACTTTATCGTAGTGGTAGCGACGCTTACCCAGAAGCTGACGGACTTCCGGAACGTCGATATTGGTTTCGGCCTTTCCGGTTTCCACCACCTGTCGGGCAACTTTGCGACATACGTTGGAAATTTCACGTTCCAGATTACGAACGCCGGATTCCCTCGTATAATCGTTGATAATGGTGCGGATCGCTCCCTCGGTCACTGTTACGTTGCTGTCGCCCAGGCCGTTTTCCTTCACCTTCTTCGGTACCAGATACTTGTCTGCGATCTGTACCTTATCTTCTTCCGTATAACCGGTCACTTCGATGACTTCCATACGGTCCAGCAGGGGACGCGGAATGGTATCGATGGTGTTGGCTGTGGTGATGAACATAACCTTGGACAAATCGAAGGGAATTTCCAGGTAATGGTCCATGAATTCTTTATTCTGTTCGGGGTCTAAAACTTCCAGCAATGCGGAAGCCGGATCGCCCTTGTAGTCTGCACCGATCTTATCCACTTCGTCGAACAGGAATACCGGGTTATTGGTACCGGCTTCCTTGATTCCGGACATGATGCGACCGGGGATTGCCCCGATATAAGTTCTGCGATGACCGCGGATTTCAGCTTCGTCACGAACGCCGCCCAGGGACATACGAACAAACTTTCTGTCGATGGAACGAGCCACAGATCTGGCGATAGAGGTCTTACCGACACCAGGAGGCCCTACGAGACACAGGATCGGTCCCTTCAGTTCACCCGCCAGCTTCATGACGGACAGATATTCCAGAACGCGGTCCTTGACCTTATCCAGGCCGTAGTGATCTTCTTCCAGAATTTCCTTGGCTTTGATCACGTCGATATTGTCCTGAGACGATACATTCCACGGCAGGTCTAAGATCCAGTCGATATAACTGCGGATCACGCCGCTTTCGGCAGAAGACTGAGGCATCTTACGATAGCGCTTCATCTCTTTTTCCACCTTTTCCTGAACCGCTTCCGGAAGCGTTACTTTCTCCAGCTTTTCTTCCCAGGCGTTCAGCTCGTCCTCGATATCTTCGTCATTCCCCAGTTCTTCCTGGATGGCTTTCATCTGCTCACGCAGATAATATTCCTTCTGATTTCTGTTGACAGATTCTTTCACCTTGGCGGTGATCTCATTCTGCATTCTCAGAATCTCGATTTCATTGGTCAGCAGCGCGCAGATCTTTTCCAAGCGACGGCCCGGGTCCACTTCCGCCATGATCGCCTGTTTATCATGGATTTTTACATCCATTCCGGTGGCGATCACATCGGCCAGACGACCGGGATTCTTCACAGAAGATGCACTGTTGTAACGGTTATCATCCTTAGACTGATAACGCAGATACTGTTTGTATAACTGCAGCGCCATACGCATCAGAGCCAGAAGATCGGTGGGAACACCTTCCGGATACTGCTGTTCCGGAATCTTCTTTACTCGCGCCTTGAAATACGGTGTCTCTTTGATCAGTGTGTCGATTTCACCACGGCAAACCCCTTCCACCAAAACTCTGATGTTATCGCCGGGCATCTTCAGCATCTGCTTGATCTTGGCAACCGTCCCGATGTGGTAGAAATCATCTACTGTAGGCAGGTCGGTTTCCGCATCTTTCTGGGAAACCAGAAAGACGGTCTGATTCATCATCATCGCGCGTTCCAGCGCAACGATGGATTTTTCTCTTCCGATATCAAAGTGAAGGCCCATTTCCGGGAACACCGTCAGTCCGCGCAGCGGAATCAACGGCATCACAGTCATCTTCACCGGCTCTTCTTCCGAGCTCTCACCCTCGGCAGCTTTTACTTCATTTTCGGGACTCTCTTCGGGATGTTCAGTTTCAGGCACTTCCGCCTGTTCTTCTTCCTTCAGAACTTCTTCTTTCAGTTCCTTCTTTTCGTCGTTTTCCTTGTCAAACATCCTTGTTCCCTCCTTTCACACGATATAAAACAACAGCTCTGTCTCAAAAAATAGAACTTTTTGAGACAGGCTGTCCTTTTCATTTCTTACGATGCGGATTGTTCAGTTTCGGCTTCACCCGGCTTCAAAACCAGTGCAGGGCCGGTTCCGCAGTCGATGGTTCCTCTGGTGATGATACACTTCTGGATATCATCGCGAGAGGGAATCTCATACATGATGTCAGTCATGATGTGTTCTAAGATGCTCCGGAGACCTCTGGCGCCGGTTTTGCGTTCGATGGCCAGTTCAGCCACACGCAGGATGGCGTCGTCTTCGATTTCCAGATCTACACCGTCCATTTCAAACAGCTTTTTATACTGCTTCAGGATAGCGTTCTTCGGTTCCTTGATGATGCGTACCAGCGCATCCTTGGACAGATCCTCCAGTGTTACCATCACCGGAAGACGACCGATGAATTCGGGAATCAGCCCAAACTTCAGCAGGTCTTCGCCCTGAACCTTCTTCAGCAGAGAACCGGTATCGTTCTTCTGCATTTCCACCAGCTTCGCATTGAAACCGATGGTCTTTTCCCCCAGACGTCTCTGGACGATCTTATCCATTCCGTCAAAAGCACCGCCGCAGATAAATAACACATTGGTGGTGTCGAACTGAATGAATTCCTGCTGGGGATGTTTTCTTCCGCCCTGAGGCGGAACATTAGCCACAGTTCCTTCCAGAATCTTCAGCAGCGCCTGCTGTACGCCTTCACCGCTAACGTCTCTGGTAATGGAGGGATTATCGGATTTACGCGCAATCTTGTCGATTTCATCCACGTAAATGATACCCTTCTGGGCCTTTTCAATATCGAAATCTGCTGCCTGGATCAGCTTCAGCAGAATATTTTCTACGTCTTCCCCCACGTAACCAGCTTCGGTCAGCGCTGTTGCGTCAGCGATGGCAAAGGGTACATTGAGGATCTTAGCCAGAGTCTGAGCCAACAAGGTCTTACCGGAACCGGTGGGTCCCAACATGATAATGTTACTCTTCTGGATTTCTACGTCGTCTTCCTTGTCTTTCTTTCCCAGGGTCTGGATTCTCTTGTAGTGGTTATATACCGCTACAGCCAGAACCTTTTTCGCGTCATCCTGGTCGATGACATAATCAGACAGGGCTTCGACGATTTCCTTCGGCTTCGGAAGTTCGGAAGATGTCAGTGTCGCTTCTTCGCGCAGAGTCTGTGCGAATTCCTCACTGATGATTTCCTGGCACAGCTCAATACATTCGTCGCAGATATACACATTGGGACCAGCCACCAGTCGGCGTACCTGATCCTGAGGCTTTCCGCAGAACGAACATCTCAGCTGTTTCGTTTCGTCATATTTCGCCATGTAATCTTACCTACCTTTCGCGGATCACCGCGTCGATCAGGCCGTATTCCACGGCTTCGTCCGGTTCCAAGAAGTAGTCCCGGTCGGTGTCCTTAGAAATTTTTTCGAGAGGCTGGCCGGTACGTTCACTTAAGATCGTATTCAGCTTTTCTCTCATGCGGAGGATGCGTTCCGCCTGGATCCGCATATCCTCTGCCTGGCCCTGCATTCCGCCCAGCGGCTGGTGGATCATGATTTCTGCATTGGGCAGAGCATATCTCTTACCTTTCGCTCCGGCAGCCAACAGGAAGGCGCCCATAGAAGCAGCCATACCTACGCAGATGGTGGATACATCAGGCTTGATGTACTGCATCGTATCGAAGATGGCCATTCCGGCAGTGATGGAACCGCCAGGGCTGTTGATATAGAAACTGATGTCCTTGTCGGGATCTTCAGATTCCAGGAACAGTAACTGCGCTACGATCAGGCTAGCCGTTTGGTCATTCACTTCGTCCCCTAAGAAGATGATACGGTCTTTCAAAAGTCTGGAATAGATATCGTAGGTGCGTTCACCGCGTCCGCTCTGTTCTACTACATATGGAATGAAACTCATCTCGTTACCCCCTCGATTATCATCCGGGCCGAATCGGAACATTTCCGGTTCGGCCCGAACCATTAAAATATAGTCTTGATTAAAAATTACTGAACGTCAGCGTTTTCAACCAGCAGCGCCAGGGTCTTTCTGGTTCTGATGTCGCCCATCATGGAGCTGTAGATTTCCAGGTTCAGCATTCCTCTTACCTGTTCTACATCCATCTTGTACATGTCAGCGATACCCTGAACTTCAGCATCGATTTCTTCCTGAGAAACTTCTACGTTTTCAGCCTTAGCAATAGCATCCAGAACCAGTCTGGTCTTTACTCTCTTTTCAGCGTCCGGACGCAGTTCGCCCTTCAGAGCTTCCTTGTCCTTACCCAGGTACTGCATATACATATCCAGGTTCATACCGGACTGCTGCAGCTGCATAGCGAAGTCGTTCAGCATAGCTTCAGCTTCGTCTTCGAACATGATTTCCGGAATTTCGATTTCGGTAGCATCACAGATCTTGGTCAGAACTGCATTCTGCATTTCGAACTTTGCGGATTCTTCAGCGGACTTTTCCAGCTTAGCCTTGATGTCAGCCTTGTATTCGTCCAGAGTATCAAAGTCGGAAACGTCCATAGCGAAATCATCGTTCAGTTCCGGCAGTTCTTCAGTCTTTACTTCGTGGATGTGGCACTTGAAAACAGCTTCCTTACCAGCCAGTTCGGGAGCGTGGTATTCTTCAGGGAAGGTTACCTTTACGTCAACGTCAGCACCAGCAGCAGCGCCTACCAGCTGTTCTTCGAAACCGGGAATGAAGGTCTTGGAACCCAGCTTCAGAGACTGTCTTTCAGCGGTACCGCCTTCGAACTGTTCTTCACCGCAGAAACCAGCGTAGTCCAGGATCACGGTGTCGCCTTCCTGAGCTTCTCTTTCAACAACTACCATACGAGCGTTTCTCTTCTGAACAGCTTCCAGTTCCTTCTGGATGTCTTCTTCAGTAACCGGCTTTTCAACCTTTTCAATCTGAACGCCCTTGTAGTCCTTTACTTCCACTTCGGGAGCTACGGTAACGGTTACGGTAGCTTCGAAGCCCTTACCCTTTTCGAAGGGTTCGTCGCCGAATGCGATGTCGGGGCGATCAACGGGAGCCAGGTCCAGCTCGCTCAGAGCAGCGGGATATGCTTCGTTCAGCATGTTGTCGATAGCATCTTCGAAGAAGATACCGTGGCCGTAAACAGCTTCGATTCTGCTTCTGGGAGCCTTACCCTTACGGAAACCGTCAACGGGATACTTAGCCTTGTTAGCCTGATAAACAGCGTTCACTGCCTTGTCGAAATCTTCGCCGGTGAAAGTCATGGTGAACTTTGCTGTGTTCTTTTCTTTACTGATCAGTGTAAAATTCATGGTGATATATCCTCCTAAAAATATTGAACCGATTCAAAAATGCACAAACGTGCACCGTATATTATACCGTTTAATTCCACATCTGTAAAGTGTTTATTTTTCAACGCGCAGGGCTTTTCCGCGAGCAAATTTACTCTTCTTTCCGGCAACCAGCCCGTACCGGGCTTACATCTCATCGCCCAGCTTCATCAGCAGCTCGCTGTCACCTTCCAGAAGTTCCAACTCCAATTCGCAGATGGGTACTGCTCTGTCCCCGGCCACGATGTCTCCCAGATCCACCGCCGCCTCACAGACCATCGAAGTTCCCTTCTCCAAGTCCTCGCGGCGGAGTTTCACCAGACGTCTCGTAAACTTTGTTTCCAGTAACGGTACCAACGATTCTTCTCCCAGGAGTTCCACAATACGTTCACCGATTTCACTTTCGCCGAACAGATCCGACGGCGGTGCCCAGAACCAGCTGTCATCTCCCACCGGAACGTTCAGTTCCGGTCTGGCATGGACCGCGTCGCCGCCATTCAACGTTCCGCCGCCATTCAACGCTTCACGCTGGTTTCCGCCCCACTTGACTGTGGCCACCAGTTCATCGCCTTCCCGACGAACACGGACAGCGATTTTTTCTGCGGATAATCGTTCATCAGCCGCGTCAAAATACACCGCATGCATCCATTTTTCTTCCGCACTTCCCGCGACCGCGTCCGGACGGTCTTTCAATTCGTTCCAAATCCCATCAGCCTTTACTTCGTCATTGATCAGATACTTTAATTCGATTTCCATTGAAGTTCCTTTCTTAAAGGTCACCCTCTCTTAACTGTGTCTATATCCTATCAGAATTATACCCGCTATTTTTCGGAGGTTTCAACTTTTCCAAAAATTTTTCACAAAAAAGCTCTGTCCCTTTGGAAACAGAGCCTTTCTTTCATATTTATTTTACCAGTTCCCGAAATACCGCCACAGACGTCTTCATCTGTTCGTCGATAAAGTCGAATTTTGCATCGTGAACGGAAGGATAGTCTTCACCATTACTGATACAGAAATAGCCGATCTTCGTTTTCTTTCCGAACCAGCCGAAGTCTTCCGAACCGCGGTCCGGCGTTACGCCGACTGCCAGAGGGATCCCCAGCGTCTCACAAGCCGCTTTGATTTTTGTTACCAGCTCCGGATGGTTTCTCGTTTCCGGGAATTCATCGTAGTAAGCGAACTGACAGTCCAGACCGTACTTGGCCGCCTGTTCCAGTGCTTTGTCCTCCAGCTTCTTCTGAAGGAGGTCCATCTCCGCTTCGATCTCGCCGCGGATGGTCAAAAGCAGCTTCCCTTTATGCGCAGATACACCGAAAGCACGCTCCCCGATATCTACCTGAATCACCGTAGCCAGAACATCTCCCTGATACTGTGACGGTTCCAGAAACTCAGGAATTGCCTTGATCATCGCGGCAACCGCTAACGCGGGATTCTTCCCGTGTTCCGGTGTCGATGCGTGGGCCGGAGCTCCCGTCAGGGTGATCTCCATTCCCTTCGATGCGAAACAGACACATTCATCGCGTAAGATCATAGAATCGTAAGGAAATCCGGATTCCGTGTGGAACGCATATGCCTCGTCGATCCCCACTTCTTCCATCAGCGCGGAACATTCCTCACCGCCGCCTCCGATTTCTTCCGCGTGTTGGAACACCAGATACACGTCGTTCTCACAGCCCTGCTCTTCGATTTCCAAAGCCGCCAGACACAGATTGGCCGCATGACCGTCGTGGCCGCATTTGTGGCCCACGTTATCAAACTGCGATTTCCACGGTGCATCGATGTCGTCCGGCATCGGCAGCGCGTCAAAATCCGCCCGCAGGGCGATCTTCTTTCCGGCAACCGCGCCTTCCGGCGCGTTGCCGCGGCGAAAGGCGTAGAACCAGCGGCCGCGATCCACAATCTCCCACTGGGTCGTATGTTCTTTCAAAAAATCCATCAGATGTTCCTTTGTCCATCGTTCTTCCAGAGATACTTCCGGATGAGCATGCAGCTCACGACGCAGCTGTACCGCAAGTCCGTAATTTCGTTCGTTCATAGGGCATCTCCTTACTCCGCACCATGGGGCAGATCGGTCTTACAATGCTTCGATCTCTATAATTGCATTATATACCATATCCTCGGTGACAGGGTAAGGAATATGTTCCATATCGGGTCCTTCTACCGTTTCTTTTAACACCAGTTCCAATTCTGTTCTTTCTGTGGAAACATTCATTTCTTTCAGCGTAGTCGGGATCTTTAATGTTTCAAGAAATTTCTTCAGCCGCTTCGCTTCTTCCAGATCCCGGTCCACCGCCAGCTGTACCAAAACCCCATAGGCCACCACATTCCCGTGAAGCCAGCGTTCTTCAAATCCCGGGATCAGTACAAGCCCATAATAAAGCGAATGGGCAATCGCACAGTTATATTGATCTAATACGGTCAGGGATACAAGTCCCGTGGAGATGATATTGGCCAGAACCGCTTGTTCCAGAGCCACACTTACTTTATGATCCTCACAATCCTTCAGCGCCTGTTCACCGTATTCCAAAAGCGGTGCATAACACATGTTGCTGATTTCGCGTCCGAGGGCACTGCTGTGTTCCAGCTTATCTCCGCGGGCAGAAAAATGACATTCAAAGAACTTCCCAATGGTGTCACCCATACCAGCCCGAAGATAACTGGCCGGAGCCTGCGCGATGATCGTCAGATCAATGAAACAATGAACCGCCGGTCGGGGATAGAAGTAAAAACACTCGAATGTACCATTCTCCTGATACATGACCGACAGAGCCGTACTGGCTGCGCAAGTGGCCGCGATGGTCGGAAAGGTAAACACGGGTTTCCCGGCCTGATATGCTGCTGCCTTAGCTGTGTCGAGCGCCTTTCCGCCACCCATTCCAAAAATCATGTCCACCTGAAGCTCTTCCGCCAATTTCTGTATCTTCTCCGCATTGACAAAAGTACAGTCATGGCCGTAATGGACGCTTTTCACGATTTCGATCCCACTTCCGTCCAGAGCCTGTTTCAGCCGTTCCAATCCACACGCCATGGCTGTGGTTCCACCCACCAACAGAGCTGTTTTTCCGTAAGGTTTACAGATCCCGGCCACTTCCTGATAGACATTTTCACCGATGGAATAATTACAATAATACACGTTTCTTGTACTGAGCACTTTTTTGTCTCCTTATGATTGCGTTACAGAACTTTATCCAGGAATTCCTTCGCGCGATTCGACTTCGGCGTAGAGAAGAAGATTTCCGGCGGTGCATCTTCCACCAGTCTTCCTTCATCCAGGAAGCAGATACGATCGGCCACTTCTCTGGCAAACCCCATTTCATGGGTCACCAGGGCCATAGTGATCCCTGTACCGGCCAGATCCTTGATGACATTCAGAACTTCCTTTACCATTTCCGGGTCCAGTGCCGACGTAGGTTCATCAAACAGGATCACCTTGGGGTCCATGGCCAGCGTACGTGCGATAGCCACACGCTGCTTTTGACCGCCGGAGAGAGTTGCCGGGTAATTGTTTTCTTTATCAGAAAGACCGACGCGCTCCAGAAGCTTCCGACACTTTTCATCTGCTTCTTTCTGATCCATTTTCTTTACTGTTGTCAGAGCATAGGTCATGTTGCGAAGGACGGTCATGTGGGGGAACAAGTTGAAATGCTGGAACACCATTCCCACTTTCTGACGAATTTCCATGATATCTGTCTTTCGATCGGTAACATCCACACCATCCACAAAAATGTGGCCGGCGGTGGGGATTTCCAGCAGGTTGATACAACGCAGCAACGTGGACTTTCCGCTTCCGGAAGGGCCGATGATCGCAACGACTTCCCCATCGTTGATATCCAGAGATACGTCGTGAAGAACCTCCAGTTTCTTAAAACTTTTATGTAAATTTTTAACGCTGATCACTTTTATTCACCCATCTTTCCAGCTGCTTTCCTAAGAGGGAAATCACCATAACAAGTACATAGTAGAAGGCTGCCGCCGTAATGTACGGTTCAAAAGCTCTGTAAGTATCGGATACGACCATCTGTGATGCACGAAGAACATCCACCAGTCCTACGGTCGAAATCAATGTAGTATTTTTCATCAGTCTAATGAATTCATTGATCAAGCTGGGCATAACGCTCTTGATCGCCTGCGGAAAGATAATGTCTTTCATCATTTTCCCATAGGGTACACCCAGGGACATTGCCGCTTCCCGCTGGCCCAGATCTACCGCCATAATACCTCCGCGCAGACTTTCGGAAATGTAAGCTGCGGAATTCAGAGCGAAGGTCAGGCAGCCTGCCTGGAAGGATGTAAACGTGATCCCCACGATTTGAGGAAGGCCAAAATATACAACAAAGACCTGAACCAGAAGAGGAACACCGCGGAAAATCGAGGTGTAAAAAGTCCCAATGGCACGGATTCCTTTATATTTGGAAAGTTTGATCAAAGAAAGGGGGATTGCGATGAGAATGCCCAATAACAACGATGCCGCTGTCAATTTCAGGGTCACTCCCAATGCGCGGAAAAAGTATGGCATATACTTTACCATCATGCCAAATTCAAGTGTCATAAGTTCACTCCTTCATGTGAAGTTTCATTCACGGATAACCAAAACGGCCAACTGCCATTCCTGACAGCTGGCCGTACTTTTATACTATGTTTTCGTCTGTGTGATGTATTAGTTGTTCACGTAATCCGCACCCAGCCATTCCGTCAGGATCGCATCGATGGTTCCATCTTCCTTCATTTCGACCAGAGCTTCATCGAAGATCGCTACCAGTTCACTTCCCTTGGGGAATGCGATATTGTAGGTGGAGAATTCATTCATATCCACTTCTTCTGCGCTCAGAACGTAATACTTCAGATCCGGATTTTCTTCACAAATCTTCTTGCAGGCGGTTGCGCCGGTGATCGCTGCACTGACACGTCCAACGATCAGTTCCTGAGTAACTGCTGCCTGACCGTCGAATGTCTTCAGTTCTGCGCCTTCAATGCTCTTTACGATATTTTCGTAGTTGGTGCCGGCACTGCACGCAACAGCATGACCGTTCAGATCCTTTACGGAAGTAATATCTGCTTCTTTTTTCATCAGACAGCCAACCTTAGCGGTCGCATATCCAATGGAGAAGTCCACGCTCTTCGCACGTTCCGGGTTGGAACTCATACCGGAGATTACGAAGTCGGCCTGACCACCCTGCAGGCTTCCGATCAGGCTTGCGAAAGGCATATTCGAAATCTTATATGTGAAACCAAGCTTTTCAGAAAGTTTATTAAGAATATCGATATCCAGTCCTACGTATTTTTCCTGGCCATTTTCGTCAACTTCTACAGTTTCAAAATATTTGTAATTCGCACTCATTGCGACAACCAATTCCTGTCCAGCTAACGGCTTTCCTTCCGTATTGATCACAGCATCATTTGTATCTTCCGCTTCAGAACCACACCCTGCAAAAGCAGACAGGCACAGGACCACGATCAATAATACAGATACTAACTTCTTCATCATTCTCTTTACCTCATTTCTTATGTATCGTATGTTGTAAGTTGTTGTGTATTGCACCGTTATCAGTGCTTAAAGCATTTCTTTTTTTATACCCTTTTTCAAAATGCTTTCGTAATCGATATATTCGAAAATGTCATTTTCGAATACATTCGAGAACATTTGTAATTCTTCCAGGCTCAATTCCTCGATCGCTTTTTCCTTGTCTTCACAGGAAATTACGATTTCTCCTACGATTCCGTGGGCTTCTCTGAAAGGAACACCCTTTTTCACCAGATAATCTGCCACTTCTGTTGCGTTGAGGAAGCCTTTCTTTACCGCTTTCTTCATGGTTTCCGGTTTCGCTTTCATGGTCCCGATCATTCGTTCCATGATTTTCAGCGATCCGACCACAACTTCCAGCGCATCGCTGAAAGTTGTTTTATCCACCTGCATATCCTTGTTATACGCCAAAGGCAGCCCCTTCATCGCACATAGTAAAGTGAACAGATCTCCATAGACCTGACCGGTACGTCCGCGAACCAGTTCTGCACCGTCAGCATTTTTCTTCTGAGGCATGATACTGGAGCCGGTGGTGTATTTATCATCCAGGACCACAAACCCGAATTCAGCACTGGTCCACAGGATCAGTTCTTCTGCCAGTCTGGATAAATGCATCATCAGGATGCTGAAATCCGACATAGTTTCCAATACGAAATCACGATCCGAAACTCCATCCAGGAAGTTTTTACAGGGGCCGCCCTTGAAGCCCAACAGCTCAGCGGTGTAAGCTCTGTCAATGTCATGAGTCGTTCCAGCCAGAGCTCCGCATCCCAGAGGAGATTCATCCATGATTTCCAGAGCACTGAGTAATCTCTTTTTGTCACGCTCCATCATTTCATAGTAGGCCATCAAATAATACTTCAGCGTGACCACCTGCGCTCTCTGCAGATGTGTGTAGCCAGGCATGATCCACGGATTTTCATCCGCTGTATTCTTCAGCGTATTCTGGAATGCTTCGATCAGCTCGATCACATATGCGGCTTGTTGCTTCACATAGAGTTTCATGTCCACGTTGCACTGGTCATTTCTGCTTCGTGCAGTATGAAGCTTCTTACCGGTTTCACCGATTCTCTGGATCAGTTTCAGTTCCACGAAGCTGTGCACATCCTCGTACTCGCTGGTATATTCCAAAGTACCTTCGTTATATTCCCTAAGCAATTCTTCCAGACCCTGTAACAGAAGTTCTCCTTCCTCTTCAGTCAGCATATTGCACTTGACCTGCATCTTCACATGTGCGATACTTCCCTGAATATCCGGAACTACCAGCCAGCTGGTACCTCCCCTTCCTGACTGGTTGAAATCCTGCATCAATTTGTCTTCATCATTTCGGAATCTTCCTCCCCAAAGCCGGGTCTTGTAAGGATTCTCCATGTTATCTAACCATCCTTTCTTTGTTCGATGATGTATTTATACCACATCGTTTTGTATGTTGCAAGTATTTTTATTCATTTTTTCGTATATTTTTTTACAAAATCCGCATTTATTGTATTTTTGCCCGTTTTTATTCATTTTATATTAATCCCTCTCATGTATTCAAAATTTTTTCTTATCAAAGTACCACAACAAAAAATCTCTGCGCCATTCCTCTCAAGAACGCGCAGAGATTTTTCTCACATAATTCAATTATCGCTATGTCACCTACTTCGCCAATTCCAGGAACAGAGCGGTCGCATACTTCATTTCTTCGTCGATAAAGTCGAACTTACCGTCGTGAACGGCAGGATAGTCCACACCGTTACCGATGTAGAATCTCGCTCCGGTGGTATTCTCGGTAAAATGACCGAAATCTTCGGAACCTCGCTGAGGCTCGCTCATCAGAACTACGTCCAGGCCCAGAGTACCAGCCACAGCTAAGATCTTATCCACGGCCTCTGCATGATTGTAGGTTTCGGGGAATTCATCGTAGTAAGCGAACTGACAATCCAATCAGTACTTCGCCGCCTGTTCCAGTGCTTTTCTCTCCAACTTTTTCTGAAGGAGGTCCATCTCCGCTTCGATCTCACCGCGGATGGTCAAAAGTAGCTTCCCTTTATGCGCAGATACACCGATCTCTCTGACGGCGAAAACGCCCGGTCATACGACCGGGCGCAATTCATTCTTTACAATTTATTTTCCCAGGTAGTTCATCATCATCTGAGCAACCTGCGCACGAGTCGCAGCTCCACCGGGATTCAATGTACCGTTCTTCATTCCATTGATGATTCCCATTTCGTTGGCCCAGCCCATCGCCTGCTTCGCATATCCGGAAATCTGATCAGCATCAGCGTAACCGCTGAGATCCTTGGTGCTTTCCGGCTTACCTGCGTAATTCCACAGGATCACGGCCAGCTGTTCACGGGTCACGTTCTTGTCTACGCCGTAAGTACCATCACTGTAACCGGATACGATACCCTTTTCTGCAGCCCAGTTCACAGCACTAACATACCATGCACCAGTCTTCACATCGGAGAACTTCACCTCGCCGCTTACTTCCGGCTTTCCTTCCACATTATACAGAATGCCTACCGCCATCGCACGGGTCATCGCTTTATCCGGATGGAAAGTGGTTTCACCGGTACCGTTGAAAATACCGCGGCTTACCACATAATCGACAGCTGCTTCTGCCCAGTGACCGGCTCCGTGAACATCGTCAAACTTCTTAGCTTCGCCGATCACGGGAACCTCCGGCACTTCGGGAACTTCCGGCGTCGGTTCCACAGGTTTCGAAGAGATTCCGGAACCGGAAGACTTCTTCGCCCATTTTGCATACAGAATAACATTCTCTGTTACCGGAGTATCAAAATCATACGCTTCGGTACAATCTTCATCCACATACCAACCTTTGAACTTATAGCCACTGCGCTTGGGAGCGTCCGGTTCAAAAGCAGTTCCTTCGTTGTAGACTTCCTGCGTATGGACACCGTCTTCCTCGAAGAGGACATAGTCCACAGTAGGCTCACCCTGTGTCAGCGTTACTGCACTGAGAATATTTCCTTCACCATCGAAAACAGTATCATACAGTTCATCATATAAATCTAATTCCGTCTTGGAAAGTACCGGCTGTTCGGGAACCACGAAATCAACATTCCACAGTGTCAGATAGTTCTTAGCCGCCATAGCGATACCGTAATCTCCATTCGTTACGATTTCCAGATCGCTTTCATACACTCGAATCATATCCACCGCATGGATCCCCATCAAATCAGCATCGATTTTACCAATCGAACCTCCGATTTCGATATAGCCGCCGCTCATGTAGGAATCTTCGTCTTCTTCCACTTCCATTTCATAGGCTTCGATTCCGATACACTCAGCTGTAATATCTCCGATGGTTCCATATGATACGTAAATATTACCATCATCGGTACGAAGTCCGTTATAGCCGGTAATATCTCCGACCGTTCCCTCGATATAGATATCTCCACTGACGGAAACAAGCCCGTCGAATCCATTGGACGTGATATTCCCAATTTCACCCAGTACCGATACATCGCCATGTACATAAATGCCATCGGTTTCTGCCGTAATATCTCCGACAACTCCATCAATCGCCAGACTTCCTGCGCTGAGGAAAACACCATCCGCATCCGCGGTGATCGTACCGATCTGACCCTCGATACGAAGATTTCCATCTTCAAAACCCACTTCCTCATCATAGGAACCGGATCCTTCCACCCAGATTCCGTAACCGCTCAGGTTCTCATCTTCATCCGGATCTCCTTCGTATGTAACTGCGCTGATATCATTGGATCCTTCCGCTTCCGTATCTTCACCGCTGATCAACAGATCCACATATTCCGCATAGATTCCAGCCCCTGCAGGATTATGGATCGTCGCATCCTTCAGATAGATTTCAGTTTCTTTACCAAATGCAACCTTGATGGTGTAATTACTGTCGTCGGCACCTTCCCGAGTTACATTTCCGTCTTCATCGTTCATCAGGTATACCCAATCATCGTCATCACCATCGAAGAGGTCCCCTTCCACGGTGACACCGCCGATCTGCACCTTATACATCAATGTTTCATCGCAAAGAACCGTGGAGTATTCCCCTTCTCCGCGTGCATTCACAGCTGCAACGGATACTTCATATACGACTCCGCCGTTCAGGTTATCAAAAGTATAATAATGTGTATCCGGATCCACGTCGGCAATTTGTTCGTAGTCCATCTCTTCACAACTTGCGATCAATGTATAATAGCGAATCTTTGCTCCACCGTTATTTTCCGGGGGCAACCACGCCAGAGAAATGCTTCCGACTCCGGATTCCGTGTAGTAAATTTCCACAGCTCCGGGAGTGGTGGTTTCTTCCGCTACCGGAATTCCTATGGTACCGGAACCATTGCTCAGGATCCCTGCTTCGTTAACGGTGTAAACCGTAACATTATATTGCATGTCATTTTCTAACCCGGTAAAGGTATGTTCCAAAGGCATACCCACGGCGCTGACAGTGGCGATCTTTTCTTCCAGAACATCGTTTTCATCTGAAATTTCTACCACATAGCCTGTCAGTTCCACACCGCCGCCAGTAGTGGAAGCTTCCCAGTTCACGATGATTTCTTCGTCTCCCACTTCGATTTCGACATTTTCCGCATTACCGGGAGCGACTGCCACCAGAATTTCGGCATCGCCTTCTACTTCACCGGTATAGTCACCGATTCCGACCGCTTTCACACTGACCGTTACAGCTTCTTCTGTATCGATGTCGGGAACGAACATATTTCCTTCAAACCAGCCAAGATATCGATTCGTATCTGTAACCGCTTCGTCCCACTCATTTTCAAAAACAACTTCACCGTCGATCATCCAGACCAGTTCATAGTCTTCTCCCTGAACCAGGCCTTCCAGATCGGAAGTAAATTCCGCGGTGATCGTGTCATATTCCGGTTCTTCTTCCACGAACGCCCAACCAAACGCGTAATTTCTTACCACATTTTCCAGTTCTACAGGCGTTTCTGTGGTTACAGTCAACGTACCGCTCAGCGGAGTACCTTCACTGGCGAATACCCCCACCGGCATCATGGACAGACACAAGACCACGGTCAGCATGATACTCAACATTCTATTCTTCATATTATATCCTCCTTAAGGGATAATTTTCAGAATCGATCCAAACCATTTCTATTCTGATTGTATAATTATATCACTGCCCAGTTACATTTTGAGTTACATTTTGTACTTTTTTCGCAGATACAAAATACGTCCGGCCATTCGGCCGGACGTTGTCATTTTTCTTATTTCGCCAGTTCCAGGAACAGCGCAGTCGCATATTTCATTTCTTCATCGATGAAATCGAACTTGCTGTCGTGAACTGCAGGATACTCTTCACCGTTTCCAATGGAGAACAGTGCACCGGGAACTCTCTTAGTGAAGTAACCGAAGTCTTCCGAACCTCTGTCGGGCAGTTCCTTCCAGGACACAGGAATTCCCAGAGCCTTACAAGCCGCTTCGATCTTATCGATGCTTTCATCATGGTTCTTGGTTTCCGGGAAAACGTCACAGAACGCAAATTCCACAGTCAGACCATACTTTTCCGCTTCTGCCTTGGCCAGATTTTCCAGATTTTCCTGGAGACGGTCCATTTCTGCTTCATATTCGCCGCGAATGGTCAAAGCCAGACGTCCCTTGTGTGCAGATACACCAAACGCTCTTTCACCGATGTCCACCTGAACGACAGTAGCCAGAGTGATACCTTTATTGATTTCCGGACTGATGAAGCCGGGGATCGCTTCAATCAGCGCAGCGATTGCTAACGCAGGGTTCTTTCCGTTTTCCGGAGTGGAAGCATGCGCCGGAGCACCGGTCATGATGATTTCCATACCTTTAGATGCACAAGCCAGAGTTCCTTTTCTGAAAACGCAGTTCCCGTAGGGGAAACCGGACTTATTATGGAACGCAAAGACTTCGTCGATCTTTTCTTCATCCATGAGAACAGCGCAATACTGACCGCCTTCTCCAATTTCTTCCGCATGCTGGAATACCAGATATACGTCGTTGTCACAGCCCTTTTCTTCGATTTCCAATGCCGTCAGACACAGATTGGAAACGTGACCGTCATGGCCGCACTTGTGGCCCACACCGTCAAACTGGGACTTCCATTCCGCATCGATATCATCGTATACGGGAATTGCATCGAAGTCGCCGCGGAACGCGATCTTCTTCTTCGGGTTTTCTGCTTTATAAGCCGCGTAGAACCAGTCTCCTCTGTCCACCACTTCCCACTTGGTGGTATTGGCCTTCAGAAATTCCATCAGATGCTGCTTCGTCCACTTTTCTTCCATGGACAATTCCGGATGCATATGCAGCTCATGACGCAGCTGCTTCGCTAATTCATAATTCTTTTCATTGATATTAAACATGGTGTACTCCTTACTTGATCAGCTCTAAGAAAATGGCCGTTGCCGTTTTCATCTGGTCATCCACAAAGTCGAATTTTGCATCATGGATGGGCGGATAATCCACGCCATTACCGATATAGAATCGGGCTCCCGTGGCGTATTTCGTAAAATGACCGAAATCTTCAGAGCCGCGGTTGGGTTCTTTCATCAGGACAACATCCAGTCCCAAAGTTTCCGAAGCTGCGATGATATTGTCTACAGCCTCTGCATGATTGTAAGTTTCGGGGAATTCATCGTAATATGCAAAGCTGTATTCCAAGCCGTACATTTCTGCCTGTTCCTTCGTCAGGTTCACCAGGTTTTCCTGCAGCTCGTCCAGTTCTGCTTCCACTTCCGCACGAATAGTCAACAGCAGCTGTCCTCTGTGAGCCGATACACCAAAGGCCCGTTCACCGATATTTACCTGGATCACAGTGGCTAAAATCAAACCCTTATGGGTGGACGGATCAATGAATCCGGGAATCGCCTCGATCAGTGCGGCGATTGCCAGAGCCGGATTTTTTCCGTTTTCGGGAGTGGAGGCGTGAGCCGGAGTTCCCACCAGCGTGATTTCCATTCCCTTGGACGCACAGTTCATAGGGCCCGCCTTCGTCTTGACCGTATCCCAGGGAAGCCCCGTCCCGGTATGGAACGAATAGACTTCATCGATTCCGGCTTCCTTCATTAAAACAGCACAGTCTGCACCGCCGCCGCCGATTTCTTCCGCATGCTGGAACACCAGGTACACGTCGTTTTCACAGCCCTGTTCTTCAATTTCCAAGGCCGTCAGGCACAGGTTGGCTACGTGACCGTCATGGCCACACTTGTGGCCCACGCCGTCGAACTGGGATTTCCATTCCGCTTCGATATCATCATATACCGGAAGCGCATCGAAATCGCCGCGGAACGCAATCTTCTTCTTCGGTGCAGAGCCCTTATAATATGCATAGAACCAGCGTCCGCGATCCACCACTTCCCATTTAGTGGTATATTCTTTCATAAAGTCCATCAGATGCTGCTTCGTCCAGACTTCTTCCATGGACAGTTCCGGATGAGCATGCAATTCACGGCGCAGTTTCTTCGCCAGTTCAAAATTCTTTTCGTTCATGACATTCTCCTATTTTGCTAATTCCATGAAAATCGCAGTCGCCGTCTTCATGATTTCATCGGGGAAATCAAACTTACTATCGTGGACCGGTGCAGCATCTTCACCATTCCCCAGCCAGAAGATGGCGCCGGGAGCTTTCTTTGTAAAGTAACCAAAGTCTTCCGAACCTCTGGTGGGCAGTTCCTGCCAGATCACCGGAACTCCGAGTTTATCACAAACTGCCTTGACCTTGTCAATTTCCGCATCGGTGCTGGCGGTTTCCGGGAAAATATCGCAGTAAGCGAAGGAACATTCCAGACCGTATTTTTCAGCTTCTGCCTGAGCCAGATCTTCCAGGTTCTTCTGAAGCTGATCCATTTCATCTTAAATTTCGCCGCGGATGGTCAGAGCCAGACGACCCTTATGTGCAGATACACCGAAGGCTCTTTCGCCGATATCTACCTGGACCACGGTGGCCAGGATCAATCCCTTATGTTCCTCCGGCTTGATGAATCCGGGAACAGCCTTGATCAGAGCGGCGATTGCCAGAGACGGATTTTTTCCATGTTCCGGAGTGGAAGCGTGAGCCGGTGTCCCAGTCAGCATGATTTCCATTCCCTTGGATGCGCAGCAGAGCGTTCCCTTTCTGGTCACCACCGCATTCAACGGCATTCCGGACTGATTGTGGAATGCATAGACTTCATCCACACTTTTTTCTTCCATCAGCTGTGCACATTCTTCACCGCCGCCGCCAATTTCTTCACCGTGCTGGAAGACCAGATATACATCATTTTCGCAGCCCTGTTCTTCCATTTCCATGGCCGTCAGACACAAATTCGCCACATGACCATCGTGACCGCACTTATGGCCCACGCCATCGATCTGGGATTTGTATTCTTTGTCGATATCGTCATATACCGGGATGGCATCGAAGTCACCGCGGAACGCAATCGTCTTCTTCGGCTCAGATCCTTTATAATATGCGTAAAACCAGTGACCTCTGTCCACCACTTCCCACTTCGTTGTGTTGGCCTTCATGAATTCGATCAGATGGTTTTTTGTCCAGGTTTCTACCATGGACAGTTCCGGATGCATATGTAATTCGTGGCGCAGCTGCACCGCTTTTTCAAAATTCTTTTCGTTCATTCTGTCGTTCCTCCCACTTGAATTTGGTCTTCCGGTCCTCTCCCGGCAACCGCCTTCCGGCGGTTTCTTTGCCTTCATTATACACGCTCCCGTCCGATTTGTACAATAATTCTCACAATTCCGCAACTTCTCTTTTCTCAAATTTCTTTTCAAGAAAAAACGCGCTTCCGATGAAGCGCGTTTTCCAAATTCCTTAAATTATAATCCCAGCTTACAGTCGCCGTCCTTGATCTTTCCAGCCTTATACAGGAGCTTGTAGAACATGACAGACAAAATTGCCGGTACAATGATCTGAACAACCAGGACGGATACCAGCGTACTGACACTGAAACCCATGGAGGTAAATGTTCCAATCTGTCCCACCAAACCACAGGTCCCCATCCCTGAACCGGAGGGGATATTAGTCATTTTGAAAAGACAGGTAGCCATGGGCCCGGTGATTGCTCCGGCCAGCGTGGGCGGAACCACGATCCACGGGTTCTTGACGATGTTCCCCACCTGAAGCATGGATGTTCCCAATCCCTGAGAGAACAGGCCCCCGACACCGTTTTCTTTATATGTCATGACTGCAAATCCGATCATCTGCGCGCAGCATCCCGCCGTTGCCGCACCGCCAGCCAACCCCGACAGTTCCAGCATGATGCAGAGCGCCGCACTGGAAATGGGAGCCGTCAGTGCCAGTCCCACAACAATAGCTACGATGATCCCCATGAGGAAGGGCTGCATATCCGTAGCGGTCATAACGATCTTTCCAAGTCCGTTCATAAATGCACTGATCATCGGTCCGAACAGCAACGCTGCCACTGCACCGGTCAGAATCGTGGTTGCCGGAGTCGCTATGATATCCACCTTTGTTTCTTTTGAAATCGCTTTCCCGAATTCCGCACCGATGACCGCCGCTAAAAATGCACCTGCCGGTCCACCGGCCGTATTTCCCATGGTTCCGGTGATAATGGAAGCAAACACCACCAGCGGCGGTGCCTGTAACCCGTAGGCAACCGCTGCACCTACAGCCGCTCCCGACAGTCCCATGGCTGTGGCTCCGGATTGAAACAGAAACGTGGAAATCATATTTTCTCCGAATAACAATCCTGTTTGTTCTCCCAGCGTTTTGATGATCTGGCCAATCAGCAAAGAAGCAAATAAACCCTGCGCCATGGCCGACAGCGCATCAATCAGGTAACGCTTCACGGAAAATTCGATGTTTTTACGTTTTAAAAAATTTTGTTTCTGTTCCATTGATTTTTGTCCCTTTCTATAGAAACCCCCTTTGATACGAACGAAGTAGATTGTAACAAACATTTTTACAGGTGTCAAGACATATGACAAATTATATTTAAAATCCGTTTGCGCTTCTGACATGTCTGTGTTATGATAGGAACATGGATACGAATACTAGAAGAAAAGAAATTTTAAACATGCTGCAGCGTGCCGATCAGCCCCTGTCAGCCACATATATCGCTAACACGTTCCACGTCAGCCGCCAGATCGTCGTCGGTGACGTAGCTTTGCTGCGCGCTTCCGGCCATCAAATCGATTCCACGCCTCGCGGTTATCTTCTGAACAGTGAAAGTGAAGAGAATGCGCCGTTCCCTTATGTCGGAATGGTCGCCTGTAACCACAGCTCTGATCAGGTGGCGGAAGAACTTTATACCATCGTAGATTTCGGCGGATGTGCCATGGATGTGACCATCGAACACCCCATCTACGGTCAATTATCAGGAAAACTGGACGTCCACTCCCGTTATGATACTGACATGTTCGTGGAAAAGGTCAAAACTCACAGTACAAAGCCACTGTCCGTCCTCACCAGCGGAATCCATCTGCACAGGGTGGGCTGCCGCCACGAGGAGACTTTCCTCCGGATCAAGCAGGCGCTTCGTGAAAAGGGGTTCCTTTTGGAATAGCCGCAGCGAAGTGGTTGCCATAGAACACCTCACGATATCAATTTCAAAAATAAAAGCCGCGAATTTCGCGGCTTTTTTGTTGTCCTCATATTTCATTCTTCCGGTTTCGATTCGTTTCCTCTGTCTTCCAAAGTCACCGTGGAGCTCAGATTCATGGTGGCCTTTTCCAGAGCCATGACCAGATTGTTGATTTCTACCATGCGTTCCGGCGAGATGTTCTGATTCACGGCCAGCTGTGTATTGTACAGGATCTGTTCCAGACCGTCGTGGATCTTCGCAATGCGGACTTTGGTCTTTTCCACCTGTTCGTCGTCTGCAAATTCTGCTTCGGCGCTGGCGAAGGTTTCGTTCAGTGTTGTTTCCTGATCCAGTGTGAATTCCGAAACCTCTCTGATAACGGTGGTTTCCCATCCCAGCCGTTCTTTCACCAGCTGAGCAAATCCTTCTTTACTTTCCAGTTCTCCATGGACAAGGAAAATATCCTTCGGCTGTTTCTGAAGACCTCTCAGCCAGGAAATCAGTCCTTCACGATCAGCATGGCCGGAGAATCCCTCCAGATTATAAATTTCCGCGCCCACCATGATCGGTTCTCCAAAGATCGAGACTTCCTTCGCACCGTCTACCAGGGAACGCCCCAGCGTTCCGTTTGCCTGATAACCGACGAAGACCACGCTGTTCTTCGCGTTCCACAGGCCGTGTTTCAGATGGTGACGGATCCGGCCGGCTTCGCACATACCGCTGGCCGAAATGATGATCTTCGGCGATGTGTCCACATTCAGCATCTGGGATTCCTGACTGGTTCGTGTGAACTTCAGATTCTTGAAATCCAAAGGATTATCTCCCTGCATCAGATATGCTTGTGTTTCTTCGTCAAAGACCTGGGCATTCTTTTGGAACACCTGTGTTGCTGTGGTGGCCATGGGGCTGTCCACGTAGACTTTTACGTCTTTTAACAGCTCTTTATATTCATTATTGTTATCGTAAACGCGGTTCAGTTCAAAAATCAGTTCCTGCGTACGACCCACAGCAAAGGACGGAATGATGACCGTACCCCCGCGCTTCACTGTTTTTACCAGAATGTTCATCAGTTCTTTGATACTGGTGGAATTCTTCTCATGATCGCGGTTTCCGTAGGTGGTCTCCATGATCACATAATCCGCCTTTTTGATCAACGTGGGATTTCGTAAAATCGGACGGTCCATGACACCGAGGTCCCCGGTAAAGACGATCTTCGATGTCCGTTCCTCTCCACTTTCCAACCGTTCTTTCACCCACAGCTCCGTGATGGCCGACCCCAGAATATGACCGGCATCATTGAATACGATCTTCATCTCGTCGTTGATCTCGATCAACTGATCGTACAGAACCGGCGTGATGTACTGCAGCGTATCCAGAGCATCGTTATATGTAAATAACGGCTCCACAGGAGGCTTTCCCGTACGAGCATTCTTTTTACTCTGCCACTCTGCATCTTTTTCATGGATATATCCGCTGTCCTTCAACATCACTTCCACCAAATCTGCCGTGGCATCCGTACAGTAGATCTTTCCTTTAAATCCCCGCTTTACCAGAAGTGGCAACCTTCCGCAGTGGTCGATGTGTGCGTGGCTCAGAATCACACAGTCCACTTCCGACGGGACAAAGCCGAATTCTGCCCAGTTCATAGCCTCCATGGCTTTATTTCCCTGGAACTGGCCACAATCCAACAGCACTTTATGGTTTTCTGTGGAAATCAGGTGACAGGACCCCGTAACCGACGTGGCCGCACCGCAAAACTTGATTTTCATAACAACACCTCCCTATACCTCAGATAGTTACATTATACCACGTTTCTGAATTTTCGAACAATAAAAAGCGCGGAATCTCTTCCGCGCTTTTGCAGCAACCGCCGGCCTTACGGCCGGTTCTCGGTTTTCAAAGTTAAATTTCTTTCCGTTCTGCTTCCCACAGGCCGTGCTGGTTACACCAGGCATAGACGCGCCCGGCAGTTTCATCTTCATTCAGCAGGAACTGCGCCACCGGATATCCTTTGGTCTTCAACTCCTTGACGTCAAATCCGCAGCCGTTCTCCAGCACCGCAAATCCAATGAAATGATCTTCTTCCATGGGATGGGCGATTTCACCCACATTGACAGTTACGCGCTCTTCGTTGATCAAGACGACAGGCGTATGTTTTTCCTTCCCGGAATCCCCTTTTTTCACTTTCATCATTTCCATGGAACTTCCGCAACACTGCGGCGTTACGCCGCCGTCCACCAGCTTCACCATCACATTCCCGCAGATTTCACACTCATAGAACTCCACGTGTTTCATTAACTTCGCACTCATACGTTCCACACTCCTTTCGGAGTCAGTATGCCCTCAGCCATCGAATATATGAGTGCGAATTTCTAGAAAATTATCGCTTTACCGCTTCAAAGGCCTTTTCCAATGCCGCGATCAAATCCTCCGCGTGTTCCGTACCGATGGACAGTCGGATCGTATTGGGACGAATTGCCGCTTCCCCTTCAGCAAGATCGTGGGCATTGACAAGCGTGGTGGTGACTCCAAACTGCGGGAGGGTGTGGGCCAGAAGATTATAGCTTCCGCCATAAATCGTTTTCTGGGCCACAATATGATCCCCAGCCTGAGCCAGTGCCTGGATCGTGTAGGTGATGGCAGCTGCTCCGGAGGCCAAAGCCAGCGCGCCAACACCGCCTTCCAAAGCAGCCAGTCTCTTTTCCAGGACATCCTGTGTGGAGTTAGTCAGACGCCCATAGATGTTTCCGGCATCTGCCAGACCAAACCGCGCTGCGGCATGTGCCGAATTCTTGAATACATAAGATGTTGTCTGATAAATAGGAACAGCTCTGGCGTCAGAAGCCGGGTCGGGAGTTTCCTGACCAATGTGGAGCTGCAGTGTTTCAAAATGATAATTCTTCTGTGTCATGATACATTTCCTTTCTCAATAAAATCGAATGTGTCGGATTATAAAGCGGGTTATTTGGATGTCTGTTTCGGTGTTCCGGCACATTCGATCTTTGCGGAAATTTTGACGTATCAGATTGGAAATATGATCGTTCATGTTGTCTTCCTTTAACTGTCTTGCCTTTCAACATATCTTTTT
>JAFUQN010000121.1 GCA_017472365.1 Bacillota bacterium | reverse complement strand
GGGGTAAGGCTGCGGCTGAATTCGCAAGCTCTCGTGAACTGTTCAACGGCGTTGGAAATGGTAAGTTCGGTATGAACACCACCATGAATCGTGCGATGATGGCCACCGTATTCTACAACTTGGAAAACGGTCCGGATCACGACGGTGAACACGATTTCCACGATGTTCAGGATCACAAGTATTATGCGAAGCCTGCGGCATGGGCTGCGGAACACGGTGTTCTGTCTGGATATACTGACGGAAGCTTCCGCCCCGACGCTCCCATTACCAGAGAACAGCTGGCTGTGATGCTGTGGAATTACAGCGGAAAGCCCAGTGGAATCAAGGCTCTGGATCACAGCGATGCTGGTAACATCAGTAACTACGCGAAGGAAGCGATGCAGTGGGCCGTGGAAAACGGCGTCATGAGCGGCCGTGCCAACGGTCAGCTGGATCCGAAGGGTGCGGCGACCAGAGCGGAAGTGGCTCAGATGTTCAAGAACTACATCGAAAAAGTAGTTCTGTAAGCGTTTTCTGCATTTTGAAAAGGCTTTTCGTTCTTTTAATCCTATAAAACCAATTGCAAAAGACCGTGGTCATTGACCGCGGTCTTTTGCGCTCTTAAAAACACGGATCCGAGAACCTTCTTGCCATTTTGTGAGAATGAATCTATAATGAAACCATAGTTTATGAATACAAAGGAGGCCCGAAATGAACAAGCCCTTAAACCAATATTTTGACCATACGATCTTAAAGCCGGAGGCGACTACCGCGGATGTGGAGAAGTTGTGCAAAGAAGCGAGACAGCATAAATTCTATTCCGTCTGTGTGAATTCCAGTTTCGTGGAAAAGGCCAAGGAATTCCTGATGTTCAGCGACGTGAAGGTCTGCGCTGTGGTCGGATTCCCTCTGGGAGCCTGTATGACCGAAGTGAAGTCCGTGGAAACCACACTGGCCTGTGAATGTGGCGCGGAAGAAATCGATATGGTGATCAACGTAGGAGCACTGAAGGAAGGCGACTACGATCTGGTCCTGGACGATATCGCTGAAGTGGTGGCTGTGGCCGGTGACTACGGCGCTATTGTTAAAGTCATTCTGGAAACCTGTCTTCTGACCGACGAAGAAATCGTGAAGGCCTGCGAACTGTCGGAAGAAGCGGGAGCTGCGTTCGTAAAGACATCCACTGGGTTCTCCAAAGGCGGAGCTACTGTGGAACACGTGAAGCTGATGAAAGAAACCGTGGGCAACCGCCTTCAGGTGAAGGCTTCCGGCGGGATCAGAGATTACGATACCGTCATGGCGATGATCGAGGCTGGTGCAGATCGCATCGGTGCATCCGCTTCTGTACAGATCATGGAAGAAGCAAAGAACCGCTAGGCATTGATGCCGGAGGCGATTGCCGGAAAAAGAGAAAAAGAAAACCGTCAGAAGTACGAGAACGTACGGCTGACGGTTTTTTAGTTATAGGGATAACCCGCGGTTTCTGGCTTGTTTCAGCAGGTAGGCATAGCGCGATTTTGCAGATAACAAGTCATAGGCGGCCTGGTCGATCAGGTCCTGGTCCGTGGCTTCGCGGAAATGGTTTTCCGCATGGCGCCAGTCTTCCATGGTTTTTTCTAACTCCTGGCGGAACATGATTTCTTCGCGATTATTTGATGGCACCGGATCCTTGCGGAAATAACGGCGGACACCGCCGGCAACGCTTTTGAACATGGCAAGATTCGTACTCATAACTACCCCTCCTTTTCGTTACTTCTATTCTACGCAGAAATAACATAGTTTATACAAAAAGGGGGAGAGGCGTAATGATGGAAATGGGGATTTTACTGGCGTTTGCGTTTGGAATGATCGGCATGTATCTTCTGGCGTGGATATTGCTTGTTCCTATGAAATTTGTAGGGAAGATGATGCTCAACAGCATTTTGGGGGCTGTTTTTCTAATCGTTCTCAACGGAATCGGAAGCGTATTCGGAATCCACATATCTCTGAATCTGCTCACTGCAGGAATTGTGGGAGTTTTCGGGCTCCCGGGAGTGATCCTTTGTCTGGTATTGTTTTAGTTCCAAAGGCCATCACGGCTCTTTAACATGCGGTAAAGAGGGGCGGTCACGATTCCGTAAACCACGGCTTTGACAGCGGAGAAAGGAGCGCGGGCCGCAAAGGATGCCCAGAATGGAGTACCGGCCATGATGCTGATCCAAAGGGAATTCATGAACAACGAAGAAATGATTTCGGTGATGATGACGGCAGTAATGACCATCCAGGGCTTCAGCGTCTGGTTTCCGGCCATCTTTTTTGTTAATCCGGGAATCAGTCCCACGACGATGGCAGACAATGTAAAGCCAGGAAAATAAGCACCGCCGGTGGGAAATACGATCCCGCCGATGATGTCGCCGATGGCACCGGTGGCAGCTCCGGCCAGAGGCCCAAGTAAGAAGCCGGACAAGAGCAGCGGAATGTGGCCAAAGCCGATGCGGCTTCCGTTGATCCCAAAGAAGGGGATGTAAATACTGAAGAACTGGGTCAGGATCACCATCAGCGTGGAGAACAGAGCCACGAGAGTGATTTGTTTGGTGGATAGTTTTTTCATAAAAAAAACACCTTCCTTTCTTATCATGAACGACAACTACGGCTACATGACGAAAATGGAAGAGTGTTCCAAACAGAAAACGCTGCCAAAGGCAGCGTCCACTACGATATTTCTTCATGCAGCAGCGGACGCAACACTGCATCGCAAGTCCGGTCATCCGTACTTTTCGTTCACAGGCGACATCCCATCCTGTGACACTTGACGCGCAGTATTTACTCTACTGATTTATAAGATACGACACTTGATGAAGAAATTCAATAGAAATTTAAAAGATATTTTGCAGGCTGATCCGCTCGCGCAGGAACAAAAACTTCAGCTGTTCTGAAATGGAAGAGAGTTCTGCGAGGGCATCGTTTTCATTCTGACATTCCAAATATGCTTTTAGTCTGGCGACAGAATAATCGATTTCCAGAATCGCGGTTTCGGTCAGAAAGAGTGAATAGGTGCGCTTATCGTCGTGCCATTGCAGATCGAATGCGTCGAAGGACGCGGTTGCCGCGGACCAGTCGCCGGAGCGCACATTTTCCACCAGATCGGTGTGAATGGTTTCGGTCAGCGCGGCGATGCTCACTTCGCAATATCCCATAAAAAACCACCAGAAGACAATAAGAATAAGGAACACTGCAGCGGATACGGTCAAGGAACGCATCAGCGGTCACCCCCTTTCGCAGATAATAGTCGCTCCCGGGAATCCTTCGGATAAACGGTCAGCTTCTGATGCTCGTCGGAAAAGGCTATGAAAATCTGATCCGGATGGGGAACCCCCAGTTCCAGCAGCTTCTCTTTCAGCGACAGCTCGGTCAGTCCGGCGTGGCGGAGATTCTGGTGGCAGATGACTCCGTCGGCAATCAGGACCACCGGCAGGTGGCCTGGTTCGGTGGTCAGGTTCATCTGCTCCGGGGTCAGAGGTTGTTTTTGTGTGACGGGGATCACAGACAGATCACCGTTAATTTCCATAATGGCATAGTCCACATCGGAAATTGAGGGATAGCCTTTCAGACGAAGCTGTTGGGACAGATCGTCGGCGCTGATTCTCAAACGTTTCATCTCAAAATGATTGAGGCGTCCCTGGTCGATCAAGATGCTGGGCGTACCGTTGACGATGGTTTTAAATGAAGTGGATTTCAGGGACAGAATGGAAAGAAGGATCTGGAGAAACAGCAGCGTAGCGATGGCGCAGATTCCGTGGATCAGAGAGACATCCGGTTCGGCGATGGGGAGAGATGCAAGTTCGGAAATCATGAAGAGGATGACCATTTGAAAAGGATCCATCTTTGAGAGTTCGCCTTTCCCCATGACGCGCAGAGAAAACAGAACGGTAAAGTATAAGACAAATGTACGTATGATAATAGTAATCATGTATGACCTCCAAATCGTTTCAGAAACGCGAAAAAGACGGTTTACAAGAGTATTTTTCCGGAATAGGGGGAATTTATGCTATGATATTGTCGCACTGCCGAAAACGGTGAAATAACAGGAGACTCCAATGATACTTCGGATTTTGATGGATAATAGTACATAGATTGATCAATACTATCCGGGCGAACCTGGATTCAGCTGTTATTTGGAACATGGAATGATAAAGGCGGATGATGTGGATGAGTGTAGGATGGATCTTTCGTCCTCGGGCGGATGAAAATAGCGGGATCCAATAAATTGTTCGAAGTTATCAAACAAATTGAAAAAACGTCAAAAAATGTGCAAAAAACCTGTTGACAAAGTTGTCGGGGTTTGGTATATTAATGAAGCTGTCTCGTACAGCAAACTGAATCTGAGATGTTAACTACAAAATCTTAAAAAAGATGAAAAAAGTAGTTGACAAAGATCGAAAGGTTTGGTAATATATAAAAGCTGTCGGAAACGACGGCGCCAGATACGAAAAAGTTCGTCGAAAAAACTTGAAAAAAGTGCTTGACAAACGAAAACGAATCTGGTAAGATAAAGAAGTTCCGCATCATGTGGAACTTGCGCGAAAACGAAAGTTGAGCGCGCGAACATTGAAAACTGCATAGTGTAGAAATTGAGTC
>JAFUQN010000120.1 GCA_017472365.1 Bacillota bacterium | reverse complement strand
TGAACGAAGGGTTTCAACGAAGGGTTTTGAACGAAGGGGAGAGAAGTGGTACAAAATTTGATTCTGCTCTCCCCGAAAAGGAAGAAACGTGACCTGTGGGGAGAGAAAGTGGCGAAAAACAATGGTGACTCTCCTCGATTTATGAAAATGGATTGAGATGGGGAGAGTGTATGACGAAAAAAACTGCTGACTCTCCTCGAACAGTGAAAATAAGCCGGATCGGGGAGAGAAGTTCTTTGGAAAAGGACCAGACTCTCCCTCGAACGGGAGAAATGAGCGTAACGGGGAGAGAACAAGATTGAAATCAATAATAACTCTCCCCGATTACCAGAAATAGTCCTAAACGGGGAGAGACGGAAGCAAATAATGCGAGTGGCTCTCCTCAAAGGAGAAGGTTAAGAAACCAACTGTTTAATTGAAGCTTGTACGGCCATGAGATCGATTCCAGAGGATTGTGTCTCGAAAAGAAAAAGGATGTTGCGGCCGGGAATGTACCCATGATTTAAATACAGCCGCATTTTCTCCAGCATACGAAGTCCGTAATCGTTATCATCGACCATTCCAAAGTATTCAATGAGAATGGCCTTTTGAGAACGCGGGTGTTTTAACATAAAATCGGGATGTACAGTCTTAGCCCCCAGAGAAAGACATGGTTCATAGACATAAGTGATATTCATGGACCGAAGCAGCTCGGAAATCTGGACTTCTGATTTAGAACGAAATCGTTCGCCGACAGAGTTTTTGTGGATCAGGCCTTCCGGATACAAGGATTGAGAGGATGATGGAACTGAGCAGGTCATATCATCAAAACCGTGATACTGCAGAGGCGCCGTATAGATTTCGGGTAAAGACTTTCGAATATCGTCCTCGCTGTACGGTTGGTAGTTTTCAATGCAGGTAGAAAGAAGATCAATATTGTTTTGAAGGACAGGTATTTGTGATTCTAATAAGTGGCGTCGCTGAATGCTTTCTGCAATGGGACGCTGAGCTTCACCCAAAATCTTTTGAGAACGTGTTTTTGTAGGGCTTTGACTGGCCTCCTGCTGCCAACATAATGAGGTATAGGCTTTACGTGGCTTCAGGTATAAGCTGCCTTTCGGGAGATGTTCCAGTTCCCGTTCTTTTGTTGAAAGTTCCCGCCGCATGAGGCTGAGGATGTGTTTTAATTGAAATAAGTTCTGACTCATAAAAACCTCTTTTAAAAATGTAAAATAATTCCAAAACAATCATATCCCTGAGAGCGCCAGAGGTCAACAGGAATTGGAAAAATAGCCCAATTAAATTGAAATTGCGGGGAAGATCGCAGGACGGTATAATAACATTGTATGTATATTTAAAACGTGGTCCCGATGGACCGGAAAACCGTTCCTGCAGTGGTAGAACGAAGGAGATCCGAAGATGAGACTGATCATGATCCGACATCCCAAAACAGAAGCCAACGAGCGAAAACTGGTCTACGGCCGGACCGACGCATTATATTCCAAAGCCGGCGAAGCCACGATCCCCGGAATTGTGGAACGGCTTCACTCGATAAAGATCGACCGGATCTATTCCAGCCCGTTGACGCGGACGCGCCTTTTAGCCGAGGCAATCGCCGCCGACCACGCAGTGGCGGCGGACGAGATCATCATGGATGACAGGATTTTGGAAATGAACTTCGGGAAGTTTGAGAATATGACCATTCCGGAGCTGGAAGAAACGTACCCGGAAGAATTTGCGGAGTACCGGAAGGATTTCAATGACTGTGTCGTTCCGGGTGGAGAATCCTTCCGACAGCTATACGACCGGACAGTGGATTTTCTGAAGGAAATCTACAAACGCCATGAGAAGGGCGATGAACAGACCATCGTCGTGGTGTCCCATTCCATGGTGATCCATGCGGCCGTTGGATATCTGATGGACGTTGAACTGGATGATGTGTGGAGAGTCAAAGTGGAACCCGGTTCCATGATTGATTTTGACTGGAGATATGAGTATGCCATGCTCCAGGGACTCAGCGGTCCCTTCAATGTCCGCGAAGTAAAATAAATAACGAAATAAGCGAAGAGGCCGCCCTGCAGGGCGGCCATTTTATTTTTGTACAGCGTTCCACCGACCGCTGTGTTATATGCCAAAACCCTTGATTTTCAGTCGGAATCGGGGTATAGTAATAGAGTTAAGACAAAAAACAGCGGACGCGCATTTGTCCGTCTGTAAATACCACGGCCAGCTTCCATTCGGCTGGCGTGAAAGGAGAAATAAAAACATGACAAAGAAACCGTATTACATCACAACACCGATTTACTACCCCAGCTCCAACCTGCACATCGGTCACACTTACTGCACCGTAATGGCTGACGCTATGGCTCGTTTCAAGAGACTGGAAGGATATGATGTACGCTTCCTGACCGGTACCGACGAACACGGCCAGAAGATCCAGAAGCTGGCTGATGCCAAGGGTGTAACTCCCCAGGCATACGTTGATGAAGTCGTTGACGGAATCAAGAAGCTGTGGGCAACCATGGAAATTTCCTATGATGATTTCATTCGTACCACCGAAGACCGTCACGTAAGACGCGTACAGGAAATTTTTAAGAAGATGTACGCCAAGGGCGATATCTATAAGGGCGAATATGAAGGTCTGTACTGCACTCCCTGTGAAGCGTTTTGGACCGAAACTCAGGCTGTGGACGGAAAGTGCCCGGACTGCGGCCGTCCCGTGGAAAAGGCCAAGGAAGAAGCTTACTTCTTCAAGCTTTCCAAGTATCAGGACCGTCTGATCGACCTGTTTGAAAACAATCCGGAATTCTTACAGCCCGAATCCAGAAGAAATGAAATGCTGGCCTTCGTAAAGCAGGGCCTGGACGATCTGTGCATTTCCAGAACCAGCTTTGACTGGGGCGTTCCCGTTCCCGGCGATGAAAAGCACGTAATCTACGTATGGCTGGATGCGCTGTCCAACTATGCAACTGCACTGGGCTATCCGGAAAAGATGGATGACCTGTATGCAAAGTACTGGCCGGCTGATGTACACCTGGTTGGTAAGGAAATCGTTCGTTTCCACACCGTAATCTGGCCGGCAATGCTGATGTCCTTAGATGCTCCGCTGCCGAAGCAGGTACTGGGCCATGGATGGATCTTACTGGAAGGCGGAAAGATGTCCAAGTCCAGAGGAAACTGCGTAGACCCTGTGAAGCTGATCGACCGCTATGGTGTTGACGCTCTGAAGTACTTCCTGCTGAGAGAATATACCTTCGGACAGGACGGCGTATTCACCAATGAAGTTATGCTGAACCGCATGAACTATGACCTGGCCAACGACCTGGGTAACTTGGTAAGCCGTACCGTCAGCATGATCGAAAAGTATGACGGCGGAATCGTTCCTGCTGCAGGAACTGACGAAGGTACCGACGCAGAACTGAAGGCGATTTGCACCGGCGCTGCAGAAAAGGTATCTGCTTACATGGATAAGTTCAGTTTCAGCCAGGCTCTGGAAGAAATTTGGGTTGCCATCAGAAGAACCAACAAATATATCGACGAAACCATGCCCTGGGCTCTGGCAAAGGATCCGGAAAAGAAGGATCGTCTCGATACCGTAATGCACAATCTGGCAGAAGCTCTGCGCATCGTGTCCATTCTGATCTATCCCTTCATGCACAGTACCTCTGAAAAGATGAGAGAACAGCTGGGTATCGCAGATCAGGAAATCCGTTGGGAAGACACCTTCGTATTCGACGTTCTGAATGGCAACACCGTGAAGAAGGGCGATGCGATCTTCCCGAGAATGGACGTTGAAAAGGAACTGGCAGCTCTGGAAGAAATGCAGAAGGCACAGATGGAAGAAGCTGCAAAGATGGCTGCTGCCGCTGAAGGTGGCGCTGCCGAAGAAGCCAAGGAAGAGGGCGAAGCAGAAGGCGACGCTCCTGAAATCCCCTATAAGGATTTCATCGAATTCGACGATTTCGAAAAGATCGATTTCCGTGTAGGTAAGATCCTGTCTGCAGAAAAGCACCCCAAGGCTGATAAGCTGCTGGTATTCCAGGTAAAGATCGGTAAGGATACCCGTCAGATCATCTCCGGCGTTGCAGAACACTTCAAACCGGAAGACTGCGTAGGTAAGAAGGTACTGGTCGTAGCCAACCTGAAGCCTAGAAAGCTGAGAGGTCTGGAATCCCACGGTATGCTGATGTTTGCTGATAACGGCGACCGTATGGAATTCATGACCACCATTGCAAGAGATGGCGAAGTGGTGTGCTAATGGAAAAAATATTGTTTGATTCTCATGCACATATCAATGAAGAACGATTCGACGGAGAGAAGCGAGGAGAGCTCTGTGAACAGATCCGTCAGTCCAATCTGAAATATGTCATGGACATCGGGTTTGACCTGGAAAGTTCGCTTCAGGCGGTCAAGGACGCAGCTGAAAACGACTTTTGCTATGCAGTTGTCGGTGTACATCCTCACGATTCGAAGGAGATGGATGAGGCGATGCTGGCGATGATCCGCGGCCTGGCCAAAAAGCCCAAGGTACAAGCCATCGGAGAGATCGGTCTGGACTTTTACTATGACAATTCCCCGCGGGATATCCAGCGCCACTGGTTCCGGAAGCAGATCCAGCTGGCTCTGGAACTGAAGATGCCCATCGTGATCCATTCCCGTGAGGCGGATCAGGAAGTCATGGACATCTTAAAGGAAGAAGGAGCTTTTTCCAAGCGGAGAACGGATTGTTTTCCGCCCCAGCCTGACGGTACGCCGGATGCCCGTGTGTTACTGCACTGCTTCTCCGGAAGCAGGGAGCTGGGCCGTCAGTATGTGGCACTGGGAGCGACTCTGTCCATCGCCGGACCTGTGACTTATAAAAATGCACGAAAGACTGTCGAAGTGGTGGAAGCCATCGATCTGTCCAAGATTTTGGTCGAAACCGATTCGCCCTATCTGACACCGGAACCGGCGAGAAAGGAACACCGCACCAATCTTCCGCTGTATGTGGAACATACGGCGCGGAAGGTTGCCGAAATCAAGGGACTGACATTGGAAGAGGTTGCTGCAGCAACATTGGCCAATGCGAAGCGGTTTTTCAACATTGAAGAATAGAATTATAAAAAATGAAGAGTACACAGTGCATGTGTACTCTTTTTGTATGGAAGGAAACGTGATATAATATACTGTTAGGAGGAGAGATTATTATGAAGAAGATTGTGATTTTTGGAGGAGGAACCGGGTTGTCCTGTGTTCTGTCCGGTTTAAAACTGTTCCCGGTGGAAGTTACTTCGGTCATTGCAGTCAGCGACGATGGGAGCAGCACCGGCGTATTGAAAGAGGAATTGGATATTCCGGCGGTAGGAGACCTGGGGAAGGTCCTTCTGTCCATGGCCAATGTGGATGAAGATTTTCTTCAGCTGCTCAGTTACCGATTCAAGAAGGACGGGACGTTATATAACCATCCCGTGCGCAATATCCTGATGGCGGCACTGATCGATTTGAAGGGAGATCTGTCGGAAGCTTCCAAATATATGTGTAAGCTGCTGAACATCAAAGGGGAAGTTCTGCCGCTGACCGAGGAAAAAGTGGATCTGATCGGCTATGGGGAAGCCGGAACGTATGTGGGGGAATGTGAAGTCAGCCGGAACATCCGCAACATCAACGAGCTGACCTACGACCATCCCATTCAGGTGTCCTGGGAAGTCATCGAGAAAATGCAGGAGGCAGATCTGATCATCCTGAGCCCGGGAAGCCTTTATACCAGTATCATCCCGCATCTGATTGCACCGGATGTGAAAAAAACGCTGAGTGAAGTGTCGGCACCGATTATGTACATTTCCAACCTGGTGTGTCAGCCGGGAGAAACCGATGAATACACCGTCAGTGATCACGTAAAAGCGCTGAACCGTTATCTGGGCGACCGTAAGGTGGATATCGTTGTGGCGAATAACGGTCATGTAGCAGAAGAGATCACGGATGTGTACCGGATCAAGGAACAGAAGTCGATCGTAAACATCGATGAAGAAGAATTGGAACATCTGGGTGTTACGGTGATTGCCGATGATGTTGTTCACATTGACGATAACGGAAGTATTCGTCATAATGAACTGAAGACGGCATATCTGGTCTTTTCCTATTTGATGGAATCGTAGGGAAGAGGACAGAGAGATGGTAAAGGAACATGATTATTGTTAAATTATAACCGGTATGGTGTTATAATAATATAAATGGGATCTCTGCATGGGGGTAAACTGGAGATTCTATAGCGCCTGGCCCGTAACAGGGTGACGAGGATTGGCAGTGATCGAAAGATTCGGCGGATGCTGCCACGGCAATTTGTCCGGTAAGTCGTAAGAGGGAAAGGAAAAAGCGGAATCAAAACCGTAACAGAGGTTCTCTTGTCGCCGGATAACATCGAAAAGAAAGAGAGATTTTGATCATGAGAGTAGTTATTCAAGACGATTACAATAAAATGACCAAATGGGCAGCTGACTATATCACTGCGAAAATTAAGGCACATAACGAAGGACCAGAAAAGGCTCGCCCGTTTGTTCTGGGTCTTCCCACAGGTTCCAGTCCCATCGGCGTCTATAAGGAACTGATCCGTCAGAACAAAGCAGGGGAACTGAGCTTTGCTAATGTGGTTACATTCAACATGGATGAGTATCTGGGACTGCCGAAGGACCACGATCAGAGCTACTGGTATTTCATGCACGATAATTTCTTCGATCATCTGGTGGATATGAAGCCGGAAAACATCAATATTCTGGACGGTATGACCGCTGATCCGGAAAAGGAATGTGCGGATTATGAAGCTAAAATCGCTTCTTATGGCGGAATCGATCTGTTCATGGGTGGAATCGGTGTCGACGGTCACATTGCGTTCAACGAACCGTTCACCAGCCTGGCTTCCCGTACAGGACTCCGTACTCTGACTTCCGATACCAGAATCGTGAATTCCCGCTTCTTCGGAAACGATCCGGAAAAGGTTCCGGCACAGGCTCTGAGCGTAGGTGTAGGTACCGTATTCGATTCGAAAGAAGTCCTGGTTTTGATCAACGGACACAACAAGGCGCGTGCTCTGGCAGCTACGGTGGAAGGCGCTGTCAGCCAGAAGTGGACCTGTTCCGCTCTGCAGTATCACAACGGTGCAATCATCGCCTGCGATGAAGCTGCCTGTGACGAACTGACCGTGGGTGCTTATAAGTACTTCCTGGATATCGAAAGAGGGGAACGTCTGTAATGTACACGATCAAAGAGCTGTATGATCTGGATCATACTCTTGCGAAAGACTATCTGTCCCAGTTTACCTATCCCTGGGAAGCTCTGAAAGGGATCAAAGATTTGATTCTGGCCATCGGTCCGACGCTGGGAGATGACTATGAAGAAAGAGAAGAACATGTGTGGGTCCATAAGACGGCCAAGGTATTTCCGTCCGCATATTTAGGTGCCCCCTGCATTATCGGACCGGGAACGGAAGTCCGTCATTGTGCGTTTATCAGAGGATCTGCTCTGGTGGGCGCTGACTGCGTTGTGGGAAATTCCGTGGAACTGAAGAACGTGATCCTCTTTGACCACGTTCAGACACCGCACTATAACTATGTAGGAGACAGCATCTTAGGCCACTACAGCCATATGGGTGCCGGCTCCATCACATCCAATGTGAAAGCTGATAAAAAGCTCGTCGTCATTAAAGACGGGGAAGATACATTTGAAACGGGGATCAAGAAATTCGGCGCGATGCTGGGCGACCATGTGGAAGTGGGCTGCAACGCAGTCTTAAATCCCGGTACGGTCATCGGCCGTCACTCCAACGTGTATCCCACATCCTGTGTCCGCGGCGTTGTACCGGAACACAGCATCTGGAAGAATACCGGGGTAGTGATCCGCAAGGAGGAAAGAGATTAATGGGAAAGTATTTTGGAACTGACGGCTTCCGCGGAGAAGCCAATAAAAATCTGACATTTGAACATGCGATCCAGGTAGGACGCTTCCTGGGCTGGTATTACGGTGCCAACCAGAGGAAGAAGGCGAAGGTCGTTATCGGTAAGGATACCCGCCGCAGCTCCTACATGTTCGAATATGCACTTTGCACCGGCCTGATGGCCAGCGGTGCAGATGCGTACATCATGCACGTTACCACGACTCCGTCCGTGGCGTACATTACCCGCGTGGATGATTTTGACTGCGGGATCATGATTTCCGCATCTCACAATCCGTACTATGACAATGGAATCAAGCTGTTCAATGTCAACGGGGAAAAGATGGATGAAGAAACCATCCTGATGATCGAGGACTATATCGACGGAAAGATGGAACTGCCCATTGCAGAAAGGGAAAATATCGGTCGTACGGTGGATTTCTCCGCAGGAAGAAACAGATACATCGGCCATCTGATTTCCATGAGTAAATACAGCTTTAAGGGAAAGAAAGTTGGTCTGGACTGTGCCAACGGTTCTTCCTGGCAGATCGCTAAGAGCGTTTTTGATGCGCTGGGTGCCAAGACCTATGTGATGAATGCAGAACCCAACGGCTATAACATCAACACCAACTGCGGAAGTACTCATATTGAACATCTGCAGAAGTTCGTCGTAGACAACGGCCTGGATGTGGGCTTTGCTTATGATGGTGACGCTGACCGCTGTCTGGGTGTGGATGAACAGGGAAATATCGTCACCGGTGACCACGTTCTGTATATCTACGGTCTGTACATGAAGGAACGCGGACAGCTGGTCAATAACAAGGTCGTGACCACCGTTATGAGCAACTTCGGCCTGTACAAGGCGCTGGATAAGGTTGGCGTCGAATACGATAAGACCAAGGTGGGCGACAAGTACGTCTATGAAAATATGGTGGAAACCGGAAACCGCCTGGGCGGTGAACAGAGCGGCCATACTATTTTCCTGAAGTACGAAACCACAGGCGATGGAATTCTGACGTCTCTGAAGCTGATGGAAGTTATGATCGCCAAGGAAAAGAAGATGTCCGAACTGGCTGCACCTGTAGTGTTCTACCCGCAGGTTCTGAAGAATGTCAGAGTCAAGAGTAAGCCGGAAGCGCAGAATGACCCCGATGTTCAGAACGCAGTCAACGCTGTGGCAGAAGCTCTGGGCGATACCGGACGTATTCTGGTGCGTGAAAGCGGTACCGAACCGGTGATCCGTGTCATGGTGGAAGCTGAAACTGACGAGCTGTGCGAACAGTACGTGGACAGTGTAATCAAGGTGATCGAAGAAAAGGGTCACAGAGCATAAATGTAAATTTGAAGGGCCGGGAGCAGATTCCGGCTCTTTTTACAAGGAGAGAGGAAAATGAATTTGGGAACGGCTCATCATGTGGCGATTATTGTATCGGACATTGAGAAAGCGAAAGAATTTTATGTAACGAAACTGGGGTTTGACATTTTACACGATATGTATCGTCCGGAACAGGACGATTACAGGCTGGATGTAAAGCAGGGAACGCTTCGGTTGGAGATCTTCGGAAAAAAGAATGCACCAAAACGCGTAACGAATCCGGAGGCACTGGGGTTGAGACATCTGGCGTTTTACGTGGGCGATGTGGAACAAACGGCCCAGGAACTGAACCGGTTGGGGATCGAAACAGAACCGATTCGGATCGATCCGCTGAGCGGTCAAAAGTGCACATTTTTCCGGGACCCTGACGACCTTCCTTTGGAATTGTACGGAGGATGAGTTCCTGCGGAAAATAAACTTGACGGGGATTGTGAAAACTGTGAGAATGGAATCACGGGGGGAAGAACTCATGAAAAAGGATATTACGCTGGTCATTATGGCTGCCGGGATCGGTTCGCGCTACGGCGGGGGAATCAAGCAGCTGGAATCCGTTGGACCCTGCGGTGAAATCATCATGGACTATTCGGTTTATGATGCGCTGGAAGTCGGATTCAATAAAATCGTATTCGTGATCCGAAAGGACCTGGAAGAAGATTTCAGGGAAGTGATCGGAAACCGGATGGAGAACATCTGCCGCGTGGAATATGCATTCCAGGAGAAGGATGATCTTCCGGAAGGATTCACTGTTCCGGAGGGGAGAACGAAACCCTGGGGAACGGGACAGGCGATTTTGGCGTGCAGGGGAATCGTGAACGAACCCTTCGCTGTTATCAATGCGGATGATTACTATGGAAAATCAGCCTTCCGCCAGGTCTATGATTATCTGGCAACCGGCCTTGCGGCCGGCGATCACGGCGAAAGTACAGCGGATTATTGTATGGCTGGCTTCATCCTGAAAAATACGCTCAGCGATAATGGTACAGTGACGCGTGGGATCTGTCAGGTGGACGACAATGGATATCTGACGAAAGTGGATGAGACCCGCAACATCCGAAAGACCCCGCAGGGGGCGGTTGCCGCAGACGCGGACGGAACGGTCCGTACGTTGGATGGTGAGTCGCACGTGTCGATGAATATGTGGGGGCTGACACCGGAATTTCTGGATGTTCTGAGCGAAGGATTTCCGGAATTTCTGAAGGAACATGGGGACGATCTGAAAGCAGAGTACCTGCTTCCGGAGATCATCGACCGGAGGATCCGAAGCGGACAGGCCAGGGTAAAGGTGTTGGAAACGCCGGATCCCTGGTTTGGAATTACATATAAAGAAGATAAAGCGGCGGTGGTGGATGCGATCGCAGCACTGATTAAAGAAGGAAAGTATCCGGAAAGGTTGTTTGGAACCATGAAAACGAAAGTATATTTTGTACGTCACGCAGAACCGAATTATGAGAATCACGACGATCTGACCAGAGAACTGACGGAACAGGGAATGAAGGACCGTCTCCTTGTGACGGAATTTCTGAAAGATAAGAACATCGGCGCTGTATGGTCCAGCCCGTATCACCGTGCCATCGATACAGTAAAGCATTTCGCTGACGGGGCAGGACTGGAAATTGAAACTGATTATGATTTCAGAGAACGCAAAGTGGGTGACGGCTGGCTGGATGATTTCGATTCCTTCGCGGAAAAACAGTGGGGCGACTTCGCATTTGCGCTGGAACACGGAGAGTCTCTGGGTGAGGTTCAGAAGAGAAACCTGGCGGCACTGGAACGGGTATTGAATACTGCTCCCGGAAAGAACATCGCGATCGGAAGCCACGGAACGGCGCTGAGCACTGTTGTGAATCATTTTGATCCGGCCTTTGGATATGAAGATTTCCAGCGGATCGTGGATCTGATGCCCTGGGTGGTGGAATTGACCTTTGAGGATGGCCACTGTGTGGAAGTCAGAGAATATGACCTGTTTCAGAATACCTGTCTGGAACGGTTGAAAGGGGAACATTAGAGGAGAATGCAAAGTTTTAGTGATATTATCTCGGGATATTTTGACCCGGAGCTGGCACTTTTGGTGGTATCCATGGTTCCGTTCATCGAACTGCGCGGCGGCGTGGTTCTGGGAGCGGCGCTGGGGTTTCACTGGTTAGAAGCTCTGGTAATCTGCATCATCGGAAACGTGATCCCGGTTCCATTTGTGATCCTGTTTGGACGATGGATCCTGGAATATCTTGGACATACCAGTCTGTTTGGCGGTGTTGTCCGCAGATATAAGGCGAAGGTTCTGAGTAAGTCCGACGTAATCCATAAATACGGCCCCTGGGGGTTGATGCTTTTCGTGGGAATCCCCCTGCCGGGGACCGGTGCCTGGTCGGGAAGCGTTCTGGCACTTTTGATGGATCTGCGCCTGAAAGAAGCTGTACCGGCAATCCTCCTGGGGATCGTCATGGCAGGTGTGATCATGACGCTGGGATCTCACGGACTTCTGGGGATTTTTCAGTTGATGTAAAAGTACGAAATAAGAAAATGATGGGGAAGGCCCGGACAGAAATGTCCGGGCTTTTTTGGTTGTACCGGATTGTCGAAAAGAAAAAATGATTCGACAGGGGCGTTCGACAAATTGCGACATCGGACTTTGGTATAGTGAAACTGCAGAAGGGAGACAGGGAAACGATGGACAAGAATTTCTGGATGAGATGGGGAATCTCCGGAACGCTGGCACTGGCGTCCGGCTATACGGTATTGTTCGATCGTTTGTATCCCTGTCCGGCAGCGTTAATGGCTGCTGTGGTCAATGGAAAAAACAGGGGAGAAAAGATGCTGATCCTCAGTCTGTTCAGCTTATTTCTGAATCGCCGCCACGGACTTGTGGTCTGGGCGGATATGATTGGAACTGCGGCTGCCTGGATGGCGGTCCTCTGGGCAGACCGGAGAAAAGCAGCTCCGGCAGGGAAAGCGGCCGCTGCGTCGGTCGTGTTTTCCGCCGGAAAAGTGCTCACGCTTTGGAATATGAATATGATGTACCGCTATGGTTTTGAGACTGCGATTTCAGAAGCGGTACTGATCGTGGCTTTTACATATATTTTTTATAAACTATTTGCGTTTATCCGTCTTGGAAAGCTTCCGCTGACACGGCCGGAGGGAATTTTGATCCTTACCGGAACAGCGACGATCCTTCTGAAGGGAATTCTGTCCCCTGCGATTGGGATATTACCGGAACCGCTTTGCAGATTTCAGGTGGTGAGGACCGGGCTGTTCCTTCTGACGCTGTGGATCGGATATTCGGGCGGTGTAAAGGAAGGTGCTGTGGCCGGTGTGAGCGGAGGAACGCTTCTTTCAGCAGTCAGTTCCGCATCGCCGTCGGTGGCGACAGTCCTTGCGTGCGGAGGGATGGCTGCGGGACTTTGCGGAAATGAATCGAAGCTTTTGGCGGCGATATCTTTTTCTGCGGTCAGCCTGTTTTTCGGTCTGACACAGGATATTCCCTTTTTTAATTCCCCGGCCTATGTTCCGCTCCTGGCATCTGTTTTGTTTTTTCTTCTTCCGGAAACGATGGACCGGAAGATGCGGTCTGTGCTTTCGGTGGAAGATCTGCGAAGCGGCTATAATTTGGTATCGCGTCAATATGTCCTCCAGACGCTGGAAAACTACCAGAGAACGTTTCAATATCTGTCGCGGGCATATATTCTTCAAAGAGAAACGTTTCATGAAGAGCCGCATCTGCGAAGTGGGCGGATGATCATGGCGTATCAGTTCAAGGGGATGGCTGACGCAGTGGAACGGTTGTCTTCGGATATCCGGAACGCAGCAGTGTTGCCGTTAAAAAAGGAACGCCGGATCCGTATTCGCGTCGGAAAAGCCGGAGTAGCCGTGGATGGCCAGGTATCCGGTGACAGCGTATATTACGGAGAGATCCGGCGAGGGTGTTTTGCTGTGGCGCTCAGTGACGGGATGGGGAGTGGCCGTAGAGCAGCAGAAGAAAGCAACCTGACAGTCCAGACGATTTACCGCCTTCTGGCCGCAGGGTTTCAGGCGGAGCTGGCTCTGCGCATCATGAATTCGATCTTACTTTACCGGGCCGGAGATGAAATTTACTCCACGCTGGATCTGGCGTTGATCGATGAATATACAGGAAGTCTCCAACTCTATAAAACCGGGGCGTCGCTGACTCTGATCAAGAGAAATGATCGGGTGGAGGTGATCAAAATCCCTGCGCTGCCCATGGGCATCGTCGGCGACATCCCGGTCCCCTCCATGGAATACAAGCTGAAGCCAGGCGATCAGATTCTTCTGTTATCTGACGGAGTGGCCGAAGCCGGACGTGGTCAGGGGATCCAGTGGCTGACCGAAACCATTTCCGGCTTGTCATCTTCTGATCCGCAGACCGTTGCCGATCTGTTGATTTATAAAGCGACCGAACATTGTGATGAAAAAGAAAAGGACGACATGACCGCGGTGGTCATAGTCGTCCGTTGATGACTGAAACTATAATTCGATGATGCGTCCGCTAACGACGGTGAATGCGATTTTCATATCGCGGAACGCGTCGAGGCTGCCCTGATAGGGGTCTTTGGACAGTACGGTAAAATCGGCAGCCATGCCTTTGCGTATCGAACCGATCCTCTGTTCCATGCCGATGGCGGAAGCGCCATCCACTGTCAGACGATCCAGCATCTGTTCCACGGTGGAAGCGGCGTCAGGATCGACGGAATTCCAAAGAATAATGTCTTCCTCAGGAACATACTCATAGATCTCTTTATCGGAAAGGACGTCGTCGTACGAAAGTACGGCGGCGTTCTTTTTATATCCGGAATCACGGACGGCGCCGATGGAACGTGCGGCCAGCTCCAGAGCTTTCTGACCGTGGGCAGTGATCACAAAGTCACAGCCGATATCGGCAGCATCCACACAGAGCTTTTCCAGTTCCTCTGCGTCGAAGTTCAAGAATGTTTCCGATGTGGTCTGACCGTCACCGGAAGCCATCGTCACCGGCATGACACAGATGTGGATACCGTCACAGCGGATCATCTCCTGTAATTCGATGCATTCTGTCTGGCGCTGACGCAGTTTGTGGATCACATAGGCGGGATCCTCCGATTCTAATAACGTGTAAGCGGAAAGATACCGCTGTGTCATTTGGTCTTCCAGAAGAAGTTCCTGGAGATTGCTGCGGTAGACAGCCTGAGGATAGTCGAAAGAACCGCAGTCATAGACGGTGGTAAATCCGCGCTTGGAAAGAGAGCGCCCCTGTTTCAGAACATAGTTCTGATAACTTTCATAATCCGGAGGCGCGATGACGGACACAATATAGTCCAGAGAGATGTTGCGGATTCCGTCTTCTTCGGCAGCATTTTTGATCGTCTCCATGGCCAGGGTGTTCATGAGACAGAGGGAACAGTCCATGACCAGGATCAGAAGCGGCCGGTTGGAACAAAGCTGGTCCAGCATTTCGCGGATTTCCTGCAGCTCAAGACCGTTCAGCTGGTAACGGAAACCGCCGTAGAGGAAGATCGGGTCGTTGGATTTGGAATGAGCCAGAACCTGGCCGACTGCATCTTTCAACCCCTCCAGACCGAGTCCGGTCCATTCCGGAAACAGCCGGCAACTGTTGGAAAACGCCTCCTGCGCCAAAGCGCTGCGCTGCTTGATGAAGCCGGGAAACATGACCTGACCGTTCAGGTCGATCACTTCTGTATGAGGTCCGATCACCGATTCCAAATCATCTTCATCGCCGACGGCCAGAATATCACCGTCTTTACATGCGACAGCTTCTGCCTGAGGCTGATCGGGATCCATGGTATAGATCGTACCATTTTTAAAAACAATATCTGCGTATTCACGCTTTTTGAAAAAACCAAAAGCCATGGGATGTCCTCCTGTTGTAGAGTCGTATCAATTCCGGCTTCCCGCCGGAGATAACAATATCATACCATATTTCCGGGGAGTGCGCTACGGATTCCGGAGGATCTTTTCTATAGGAGCAACCGGGCATTTGAAAAAGAAATTCAAAATATTGGCCTGTTTTTTGTATACGAAGCACAAAAGATGTTTCTATTTTAAGGAGCTGTGGTATAATAGTACCGTATGTCTGGAACGGAGGTCACGGGAATGAAATTGCTGAAAACAGTGCAGAACATCATAGAAGAATACGATCTTTTTCGGCGCGGTGACGCGGTCATCGTCGGATTTTCCGGCGGACCGGATTCGCTGTGTCTTCTGCACCTGTTGATCCGGTTGAAAGAAGAAATGGATCTGACCATCCGTGCAGTGCACTTGGAACATGGATTCCGCGGGAAAGCGTCGGAAAACGATGCGGCCTTTGCAGAGAGATTCTGCCGGGACCACGGAATCGAATGTGCGGTATACCGGGAGAACGTACGCCAGCAGGCCCGCGACGCGGGGATCTCGGAGGAGACTGCAGGACGGAATGCGCGCTACCGCTGTTTCTTTACTGAAAAGAAAGCGATGGAGGACAGGCTGAAGCTGAAAGGAAAAGCGGAGGCCCGCGTCAGAGTCGCGGTTGCCCATAACCGCAACGACCAGGCAGAAACGATTCTGATGCGTATCATGCGCGGAACGGGACTGGAGGGGCTGCGTGGAATGGAAATGCTTAGGCAGGACGGTCTGATCCGGCCTCTGCTGACCACGGACCGCAGTGAAATCGAAGCGTACTGTGAGGCCCATCACCTGGAGCCGTGTCTTGATCTCACAAATCAGGAGCCGGACTATACCAGAAACCGGATCCGGCTGGAGCTGATCCCTTATATGAGAGAGTATTTTAATGAAAATGTGGAAGAGGCGCTGTGTCGCCTGGGTCAGATCGCTGCGGAAAACCACGAAATCGTCCGAAACGAAGTGAACCGTATTGGAACGTGTGTCGATGACCGTGTGGCGCTGCGGGAGCTGCCCGCCGGAGTCCGACACGGCGTCATCATGGCGAAGCTGAAAGAACTGGGACTGACATCCAATCTGTCAGCCGTCCACCTGGAGCAGATCGATGAGCTGCTGCGTGGAAATCTGGCTTCCGGGGCGGTAGGACTGCCGAAGGGATACGGTGTCAGCGTTTCTTATGACCGCGTCCTGTGGCAAACACCCGCTTCCGCGGGCGGATCGCTGTCGGAAGATGAACCCAATGCGGGTTGGATCTCGGTGAGAGAGGCGGACAGAGCGGAGATCGGATCGCTGCAGGCGATCCGGGAGTTGCCGCCGGAAGTGAGATGCTTCGATGCGGATGCTGTAAGAGAAGCACTGGGACGAACGGAAGGGCTGGTCACGGAGGAAGACCTGACGCTGCGGATGCGCAAACCGGGTGACTTCATCCGGCCGCTGGGAAGCAACGGACGAAAAAAGCTTCAGGATTGGTTTGTGGATAAGAAGATCCCGCGTCAGAGAAGAGACGAAATCCCGCTGATCTGTATCGGAAATGAGGTCCTTTGGATCATGGGATATCAGATCAGTGAAAATTACAAGGTGAGAGAACAAACAAAGCGATTGATTTTTGTTGAATTCCACCAATAAATGTGGTATAATATCCCGCATGTATCAAGGAAATCGCACAAAAACGATTTGATTGGGATTGAGAGACTAAATTTTAGGAGGACAGTTGATTGAACGACAATAACAAGAATAGAAATAACCGCGGTCCGCAGCGGCCTCAGAACCCGAAAAAGGGAAGAGCTATGAGAAGCATTTTTGTATATCTGCTGATCATTGCCATGGTTGCGGGGATGGCGTACTTCTATAAGGATGTACAGCCCGATCCGGAGGTCAGATCTGTGGACTTCTCCAGATTTATCGAGGAACTGGAAGCCGGAAAGATCAAAAAGCTCCGTATGGATTACAGTTCGCTGAACGTAGTCGGTGAGCTGGAGGACGAAAGCTATATGAGCGCTTACGCTCCCAGTACCATGGAACTGATGCTGATCAGTGAACAGTATGCGTTCCCGCAGATGAAGGATGGCCAGATGGAAATGGAAAGCATCAAGCCCAGCTCCTGGGACTGGCTGTTTAACCTGCTGCCGACACTGCTGATGATCGGCTTCATGGTATTCTTCTGGATGTCCTTTATGGGCAACGGCGGTGGCGGCGGTAAGGGCGTCATGAACTTCGGAAAGAGCCGTGCGCGCATGGTGAGAGAAGAAGACATGAAACGCGTGACCTTTGCCGATGTAGCAGGTCTGGATGAAGAAAAAGAAGAATTATCGGAAATCGTTGATTTCCTGAAGAATCCGAAGAAGTATGTAAAGCTGGGTGCTAGAATTCCCAAGGGCGTACTGCTGGTGGGCCCCCCGGGTACCGGTAAGACTTACCTGTCCAAGGCTTGTGCAGGAGAAGCTGGTGTCCCCTTCTTCTCCATCTCCGGTTCTGATTTCGTGGAAATGTTCGTCGGTGTCGGTGCATCCCGTGTCCGTGACCTGTTCGATCAGGCCAAGAAGAACGCTCCCTGTCTGGTATTTATCGATGAAATCGATGCAGTGGGCCGCAGAAGAGGCGCTGGGATCGGTGGCGGAAACGACGAACGCGAACAGACTCTGAACCAGCTGCTGGTGGAAATGGACGGCTTCGGTGTCAACGAAGGCATCATCATCCTGGCAGCAACCAACCGTCCTGACGTACTGGATCCGGCGATTCTGAGACCGGGCCGTTTCGACCGTCAGGTAGTGATCGGCGTACCCGATGTGAAGGGACGCGAAGCGATCTTTAAAGTACACTCCAGAAATAAACCCCTGTCCGAAGAAGTCAATGCGGAGATCCTGGCACGCAGAACTCCCGGATTTACTCCCGCGGACATTGAAAATCTGATGAACGAAGCAGCTCTGCTGACTGCGCGCAGAAACGGTAAGATGATCCACATGGCTGAAATCGAAGAAGCCATCACCAGAGTCATCGCCGGCCCGCAGAAGAAGAGCCGCGTCATCAGCGAACCGGAACGCCGCCTGACCGCCTTCCACGAAGCCGGCCACGCAGTGGTTGCCGCTTGTTTACCCAATACCGACCCGGTACACCAGGTCACCATCATGCCCCGCGGAAGAGCTGGCGGTTTCACCATGATCCTGCCGAAGGAAGACAGATATTATGTGACGAAGACCGATATGGAAGAACAGCTGATCCACCTGCTGGGCGGACGCGTGGCGGAAAAGCTGGTGCTGGGAGATATCAGTACCGGAGCGTCCAACGACTTGGAAAGAGCGACGGCGATTGCCAGAGACATGGTGAGCCGTTACGGTATGACCGATGCCATCGGACCGGTGAACTTCTCCAATGGCGACGAAGTATTCCTGGGCCGCGACTACGGTACACGCCAGAATTATTCGGAAGAGCTGGCGGCCAAAATTGACGCGGAAATGCGCCGCATCCTGGATGAAGCTTTCTCCAGAGCGGAAGAACTGCTGAAGGAACACATGGACCAGCTGACCATCGTTGCGGAAGCTCTTCTGGAAGTGGAAACTCTGGACGGTGCCCAGTTCCAGGGTCTGTTTGAAGGTACTAAGACCATCGAAGATATTGTTCTTGAACTGAAAGAAATCGCAGACAAGAACAAGAAGGTGGCGGAACGCGAACAGGAACAGGCGAAGGCCGAGGCTCAGCGAGAAGCTGAAATGAAAAAAATGGCGGAAGAAATGGGCATGGAGATCGTCGGAGAAATCCAGCTGGTGCGCAAGAATCCGGAACCGAAGCCCGAAACGGAAGTTCGTCCGGAAGGAAAGAAAACACCCGGCGAAGACGATCAGGAAAGGTAAAATATTATGGCAGAAACATTTTCCAACAGCTTGATCAATAACAGTATTTATCACCTGTTGAACTTTGAAAAATATAGTAATTTCCAGGCTGCTGCCAGAGAAGCTGCGATCAACAACAACTTCCAGCTGGTATTGTTCTCCACGGATTTCAATACCGTATTCAGCGTGGAAACGAAGCACAACACCACCATTGAAGAAGCAGTCCGCTACCGGCTGGCTGCCAATGTGGAAAAGAACCAGAAGAGCACAAGAGTTGATGTCAACGGCCTCCTGACTTATTGGGGACCGATCAATATCAGCGGAATCAGACATTATCTGATGCTGGTGGACAACGACGATTCCTACTCTCAGGAAGAAATCGCCAAGCTGGCTGAAATCATCGAGCTGGCCATGGGGATGTGGAACTACCGTCCCGAACGCGATATCACGGCAGAATTCATCAAGGCGTTGCGCCGCGGAAACCGTTCCCTGGCGTACAGCCTGAAGAACGAATCGGATTTCGCGGATGAAAAGATCTCCGGCGTTTATTTTGTTCCCGGCGTGTCCGGAGAAGAAGGCCTGAAGATCATCTCTGATTTTGAAAACAAGTACAATGTCAGAGATATCAACATTGCGGAAGGCGATGAAATCTGCGGCGTCATTTTCCAGAAGACAGCCGCAGCGAAAGAAGATAACGTTCCGGGCGAAGAACAGTGGAAGGAAATTGCCGGTCAGATGAGAGAGGCCGGAGCAAAGATGACATTCCACGTCAGTGAACTGGACGGGATCGAAGATGCATGCAATGCGTTCCAGATCATCAACGAAACGGAACCGTTCATCCAGCTGATCTTCCCGTATAAGAAATCCTTCTCCAAGTACGAGCTGGCGCTGGCTTCCAACTGTGTGAACATTTGCCTCAACGGCGGTGCGGTGAAGAAGAACTATCTGGATCTTCTGAAGCCCTTTAAGAGCGCCGGTGAAGGAAAGACCAGACAGCTGATGGACACCCTCGAAACCTTCGTTTTGGATGCAGGTCTGTCCACGGCAAAGACATCCAGACTGATGGAAATCCATTCCAATACAGTGCAGTATCGTTTAAAGAGAATCAAAGAAATCTTAGGTGTGGACATCACCGGAAACACCATCGTCCCCGGACTGATGATGGCTCTGGCGATTGCACGTATCGAAAAGATGGTAAAGACCTTCTAAAGGAGGAACAAACGTATGTTATTGGCTTTTGACGTAGGAAACACAAACATAGTATTAGGTGTATTCAAGGACGGTCAGCTGATCCAGAACTGGCGTATGGAAACCGACACGAAGAAGAGTGCCGATGAATACGGAATCCTCATCAACCAGCTGTTCGAGTACGAAGGACTGAAGACCAGCGATGTGAAAGACGTGATCATCTCCACGGTCGTACCTCCTGTTTTGTTTACACTGCAGCATTTATCCACCAAATATTTTCACCGTCGTGCCATCGTTGTGGGACCTGGCCTGAAAACCGGACTGATCGTCAAATACGATAATCCCAAGCAGGTGGGTGCAGACCGTATCGTCAATGCGGTTGCTGCTTTAGCAAAGTACGGCGGACCGCTGATCATCATCGACTTCGGTACGGCGACCACATTCTGCGCTGTTTCGGAAAAGGCGGAATACCTGGGCGGAACCATCGCTCCCGGGATCAAGATTTCCTCCGATGCACTGTTTGAAAAGACGGCAAAGCTGCCCAGAGTCGAACTGGAAGCGCCCGGTCAGACCATCTGCAAAAACACCAATGAAAGTATGCAGTCCGGTCTCGTTTACGGATACATGGGTCTGGTGGAACGCATTGTAACCCAGATGAAAAAAGAACTGAAAGAAACATATCATATCGACAAGAAGGTGCAGGTTGTCGCCACCGGTGGCCTGGCAACCCTGATCAATAGCGGTGTGGACTGCATCGATGAAGTGGACAAGATGCTGACGCTGGAAGGTCTGCGCATCATTTATGAAAAGAACCGTTCCGTCGGTTCTGGAAAGGTTAGGGACTAACAGAAGTGAACACAGAGTTGAATCAAAAACTCCCGTTGGGAACTGTGACCCTGGACAATCCCTTTCTCCTGGCTCCGCTGGCCGGTGTCACCGACAGCGCATTCCGAAGTATTTGTAAAGAACAGGGCGCAGCTCTGGTCTATTCGGAGATGGTCAGTGCCAAGGGATTGTATTACAACGATAAAAACACGGAGTACCTCCTCGCCCTGCGTGAGGAGGAGCTTCCGGCGGCCTATCAGATCTTCGGTTCCGAGCCGGAGATGATCGCTTTTGCGGCGGATAAACTGAAAGGCCGCAAGAACTGTATCATTGATATCAATATGGGCTGCCCCGTGCCGAAAGTTGTAAAGAATGGCGAAGGGTCAGCCCTTTTGAAGCATCCGGAGCTGGCACAGGAACTGGTACGGGCCGCTGTGAAGGCTGCAGGAAAGCCGGTAACGATCAAAATGCGGATCGGCTGGGACGACGAATCCATCGTGGCGGTGGAGTTTGCGAAAGCTATGGAAGAGGCCGGTGCAAGCGCCGTGGCGGTCCATGGCCGGACCAGAGAACAGTTTTATACCGGTGTGGCCGACTGGTCGCAGATTCGCGCAGTCAAAGAAGCGCTGACCATTCCTGTCATCGGAAACGGCGATGTCTTCTGCGGTGAAGATGCTATTCGCATGATGAAGGAGACAGGATGCGATTTCGTGATGATTGCCCGTGGAGCCATGGGAAATCCCTGGATCTTCCGCGAAGCGACAGCGCTTTGGAAGGGAGAAGTCCCGGTTCCGGTGAGCCGTGAGGAGCGCCGGAAGACGGCAACGGAACATTTCAACCGTCTCCTGGCTGATAAGGGCGAGTATGCTTCTGTCCGCGAAATGAGAAAGCATGTGGGCTGGTATACGAAGGGTATGCCCGGATCCGGACGGCTGAGGGGTCAGGTAAATACGATCACTGATGCCCAGCAGTTAAGAAATGTGATCGGATTGTTGTAACAAGTGTCATAGAATAAGAACAAGAGAGATATATTAAAGGGTATGCAGAAATGTTAGATGTTACACTTAGAGTAATTTCCGTTTTTTTAATAATATTGTTGGGATTTATCGCATGCAAATGCGGGATGATCTCCAGAAAAGATACGAAACTGTTGTCTGCTGTGATGATGAATATTGCAGCACCGTGTCTGACGCTGGCGACGGTATCGTCCCACCGGATCGATCCGGAAACCTGGCATATGGTCAAGGTTGGGTTTCTGGCCGTGGCGGTATATTACGTCGGAGCGGCCGTAGTCAATTTCGGACTGACAAAGCTGATGAAACCGAAACGGGACGATTTTGGAATCTACTGGGCGGAGCTCACGTTCTCCAACAGCGGCTTCCTGTGCTTCCCCATCTGCCTTGCGGTGTTTGGGGATGAAGCATTTTTCTATGCTGTGATCATGAATCTGCTGTCCACGCTGTTTATGTACACGCTGGCGATTGCTCAGGTGTGCTACGGCAGCGGTGAAGAAGGAGAGGGTGTTGACTGGAAGGGCCAGTTGAAGAACCTTCTGTCTCCTCCGACCATCGCGGCGGTTGTCGGTGTGGGAATGTTCATGGCAGATATCCAGCTTCCGGACTTCCTTTTGGACAGTTGTGATACCGTGGGGAACATGCTGGTTCCTCTGTCCATGCTGGTCATCGGTGTCCAGCTGGGTGACAGTAAGCTGGGAAATATGCTGAGCAACTGGAGATATATGATCTATTCGGCTCTGAAGCTCCTGCTGTGGCCGGTGATTACCTTCGGTGCCTGCATGATGTTCCATGTTCCCACCATCATTACCGTTGTCATCACGCTGACCCAGGCAATGCCTGCGGGCTCGCTGCCGGTGGTATTTGCCGAACAGTATGGACGTAACAGTAAGCTGGGCGCAGAGTTGGTGTTCATTTCTACACTGCTTTCCATGCTGACTATTCCGGTGGCATGCATTTTCCTGACACAATACATGACGGGAATATTATAATTTTTAGAGAGAATCCGCCGAAAGAATTGACAAGCGTCGTTCTATCGGGTAAAATTCATTGGATATACCATTTGGTAAGATAGAAAAGGAGAAATTTCAATGGCTGATGAAATCCTGCTGACCCGGGAAGGGTACGAGAAAATTGTTAAAGAACACGAAGAACTGGTATCCGTCCGCAGAGCGGAAGTAGCAGAAAAAATCAAGGAAGCGATTTCCTACGGGGATATTTCTGAAAACGCTGAATACGATTCTGCAAAGAACGAACAGGCGGAACTGGAAGAAAGAATCCTGAAGCTGGAAAATATGATGCGCAAGGGTAAGATCATCGAAAACGATGAACTGACCGGCGACCACGTAAACCTGGGTCTGACCGTAAAGGTAAAGGATCTGGATATGGACGAAGTATTCGAATATTCCATCGTTGGATCCACCGAAGCAGATCCGTTCGAAGGAAGAATCTCCAACGAATCTCTGGTAGGTAAGAGCCTGCTGGGTAAGAGAGTTGGCGATATCGCAGAAATCAACGCTGAAGTAGGTCTGATCCGTTACGAAGTACTGGAAATTTACAAGTAATCGTACCGGTCGGGTTGAACATAAATACGTAAATGATGAATTTGGCGTCCCCTGCTGGGGGCCAGAAAGAGGTAAGCTATGAGCGAAGAAAAGAACATCACTCAGGCTCCTGTGGTTGAGGAGCTGGATCTGAACGAACAGAGACGTATTCGTCGCGAAAAGCTGGCCAAGCTTCAGGAAATGGGAAGAAACCCCTTCTTACACGAAACATGGCCGGTAGACCACCACAGTAAGCAGATCAAAGACAATTTTGAAGAAATGGAAGGAAAACGTGTCGTTATGGCCGGTCGTATGATGGCTAAGCGCAACATGGGTAAAGCTTCCTTTATCGATATTCAGGACAAATCCGGAAGAATCCAGTGCTACGTTCGTCAGGACGCTATTACTCCGGAAGAATACCAGATTTTCATCACCTATGACCTGGGTGATATCATCGGTATCGAAGGGGAAGTGTTCAAGACCCGTCACGGTGAAATTTCCATCAAGGTGGACAAGCTGGTTCTGCTGTCCAAGTCTTTACAGCCGCTGCCGGACAAGTACCACGGCCTGAAGGACCAGGATCAGAGATATCGTCAGAGATACGTTGACCTGATCGTAAATCCGGAAGTATGCGATGTATTCCGTAAGAGATCCGCAATTATCAAGGAAGTGCGCCGTGTACTGGAAGAACAGTTCGGTTATCTGGAAGTGGATACCCCGATTCTGGTTCCCATCGCAGGTGGTGCGGCTGCTCGTCCGTTCAACACCCACCACAATACCCTGGATATGGACCTGAAGATGAGAATCTCCAACGAACTGTATCTGAAGAGACTGATCGTCGGTGGTCTGGATCGTGTATACGAAATGGGTAAGATGTTCCGTAACGAAGGTATGGACAGAAACCACAACCCTGAATATACCGGTATGGAATGTTACATGGCTTACGCTGACATGGAAGTGATGATGGAAGTGACCGAACAGGTTGTTTACCAGGCAGCTTTAAAGGCGAATGGTACTGCTGTGATCAATTATCAGGGTAAGGAATTTGACCTGACTCCTCCCTGGAGACGCCTGACCATGTCTGACGCGGTAAAGGAAATCACCGGTGTGGACTTCGACCAGATCGTGACCGACGAAGAAGCTCGTGAAGCGGCTCGCGCTTACGGTAAGAAGGTTGAACAGGAAATGGAAGAAGACGATCTGAAGCACTGGACCAGAGGTAAGATCCTGGCTGAAATGTTCGAAGAATACTGTGAAGACGTTCCCGGTTATCTGGACGGTCCCGTATTTGTTATCGGACATCCGGTTGAAATCTCTCCGTTATCCAAGAGAGATTCCAATGACCCCAGAATCACCCGTCGTTTCGAAGCTTATGTGAACGGTTGGGAAATCGCCAATGCGTTCTCCGAACTGAACGACCCCATCGATCAGTATGAACGCTTCAAGGAACAGCAGGCTCAGCTGGACAGCGGTGAAGATGATGAAGCTCATCCGATGGATGAAGACTTTGTAAACGCTCTGGAAGTAGGTATGCCTCCCACAGGCGGTCTGGGTATCGGTATCGACCGTGTGATCATGCTGATCACCGATGCTCCGTCCATCAGAGACATCATCCTGTTCCCAACAATGAAGCCCATCGAAAAGTAAATCGTTGAAATTTCAACATAAAGCCCCTTTGCAGAAGATGCAGAGGGGCTTTTTTACACCATTTTACACCATAGTTTACGACAAATGGAACGCATTTCTCGGGCAACCCGCGCCTGCGGCGCGGGTTGCTCAATTGAAAGATGTGAGGCGAGGGAGAGCCTTAATCAATAAAAACAGCCAACTCTCCCCGGAAAGGTCCTTATCACTGCCAAGAGGAGAGTTGAGACCAGAAAATATAGCCTGCTCTCCCCGTTTTACGACTTCAGGGAGAGAAACAGCCGTGAAAAAGATGATTCTCTCCCGAATACGCTGTTTTTATGGACCTCGGGGAGAGAATGGGGTTAATAATATAGGGGACTCTCCTCGAGAAGAGTTTTTGTGCATATTCGGGGAGAGGACGGATAATAAAAAACTATCGACTCTCCCCGGCATTGAAAAGATATATATTTTCATTTAGTGATATCGGAAGATTACATAAAAAAGTCCATTATTTGTACCACATTATGCGGTATAATGGGTCTAAGGTGAGAAAAGGGGGAACGGAAATGTATATATCATCGTTTTATTTGCCGATCCGTGAGGAGGACTGGCTGATTCAGAGGAAAATGATCGAAAACGGTGGAAAGAAATTCGGATAAGTGGACAATCTTTACCCCTGTCGGCTGTTTTCTAAGAAGTAACTGGAGGCTGTGCTCTTTGATAGGGTCACGATTTTCTACGGTGGGAATGGTACCGGAAAGAGTACGCTGTTGAATCTGATCGCTCAGAGGCTGGGATTAAAACGAGTAGCGCCGTATAATTCCGGGGAGATGTTCGATATGTATGTGGACCGGTGCAGGTATTCCATGTGCGACGATGAGGACGGAGAGCCAATGCGGATTCCCAATGGAAGTCGGATAATCACCAGTGACGATATTTTTGACTACATGTTGACGGTACGGACCAACAACCTGGATATCGCAGAACAGAAAGATGATGCCAGAACTGAGTGGGCGAATCTGAAGTTCGGAGATACGGTGAAGATGCGGGGGATGCAGGATTATGAAGCTCTGCGGCTTCAGGTCATGGCGCGGAAGAAATCGGTGTCGAGGCGTCAGTTTATCCGGAATACTGCTGGGGATGAGGTGAAGTTGAACAGCAACGGTGAGACAGCGCTGGCTTATTTCCGAAAACAGTTAAAAAATGATACGCTGTACTGTCTTGATGAGCCGGAAAACAGTATGTCACCGGCTATGCAGCTGGAACTGGTGAAGAACCTGGAGAAGATGGCCCATTACTGTGGCTGTCAGTTTATCATAGCTACCCATTCGCCGTTCCTTCTGGCGTTGGAAGGAGCCAGGATCTACGACCTGGACAGTACACCGGCAGAAACGAAACACTGGTGGGAGCTGGAGAACACAAAAATCTATTACGAGTTTTTCAAGAAACACAGCGGATTATTTGAAAAGGAGAATTGAGATGAAGAAACAGACGAAGCTTTGCATGGTGATTACATCGATTTTGATTCTGGCGATCGCATTCAGCGGCTGTGCGGCTGCGGAAACCTTTGTGAAGAAACTGAAGGGAGAGCTGGTTGGAAACGACTATACGATCCGCCAGTATGATGACTTTGGAAATCTGGTATTCACGGCTTACGGTGATAAAATCGCCATGGACTGTGAGACTGATGAGGCCGGAGAACCGTCCTCTTATATCAATATTACGGTGGATGGTGCCAAGTGGCAGCATGTAGGAAGCACTTTGGTGTTTTCTCAGGCCGGTGTGGATTTGATCACGGATTTTTCCGTTCCGGAAACCATGGAAAATGAAGGAGGAAGCAGCGGGCTGATCGGTGTGGACCGGGTGATCAATAACTATAAAAATCAATTCGGAAAGAAGCTGGTAGTTTTGGTATCTTCGCAGAACGGAACGCCGGTAGGATTATTCCAGGGGAATAAATGTTATGTAGAGATTCCGGAAGATCTCCCTAAGACAACACTGATCAATATTGACGGTAAGCTTGTCTACGTTCACAGAGCTAATGTGGACATCCTTCCGGCTTCGATGTTCGATTCGGAATAAATTTTTTGTAATTTTGAAGGATTTGTCGTAAAATATCACCGAAAAAATCACTGCGACAGGGTAGGATGGATCGTAGATAGAAAGCATCTACCCTGCACAGGATAAATGAACTGGGTACAAATGACAGGAGGAACGAAAATGAAAAAGAAGTATGTATCGATTTTTATGATTCTTTGTTTATTGATGATGACACTTGTGGGCTGCGGCGGTTCCGGTACGGATGAGGATCTGGATCAGAACATGGGCGATATGGAAGAACTGTACTTTACCATTGATGCGTACTGGATGTCCAATGGAATGTTGTACGGTGAATATGCTTCCGGAGAAGTGCTGGAAACCCAGTCCTGGGGAATGGCGGCATTACCCGGACAGACCGTGGGGGAAGCCTTGGAAGCCCTGGAAATCACGTCACTGGAAGCTAAGTCTGAAGATGATGTCTTTGAAGGGTGGATGATTTTCAAAGATGTAATCACGGTAGATGAAGACGGATTTGAAGAATACAGCTATGAACTGATTTCTGAAGGAACGATCTATTCCACAGAAGAACTTATGGAACTGGAAGTTCCTGCAGAACCGGTGACTTATGTGGCTAAGTGGGAAAATATCCTGATTGAGGACTACTTTGCAGAGGACGAGAGTGAAGGCGGTTATGGATATGAATCCAGCGATGTAGGTTTCTCTCTGGGAGCGAACGGTGGTGTAATGATATTCCGTAGTTCTGAGGGAGATCTGATGGATTCTGGAATGTATACCTACTGGTATTCCGCAGGAAAGTCTCTGGACGAGGCGGTAGCTGACGATGGTTGGGATGCTTTGGATTCCATTGAAAAGGATGGCGCTGTCTTTGCAGGATGGTCCGTATACTACGGCGATTCCATGGAATGGGGAAGCGTTGAAGATGTGGAAGAAGGCTATACTGCTTATCCCTTCGATTCCACTTATGAAGGCTTTGAATATATCGTTCTGGAAAATGCGCAGGAATACGGTACCGGCCTGACCACGGATGAAGTGTTCTCCCTGGTAAATGAAGGTTACTATTACTACGCGCTGGCTGAATGGGAATAACACAATCAAAAAAATAAATGACCCCGCAGGTGATCCTGCGGGGTTTTCTTCTTTTGAGGCAACCGCCTTCGGCGGTCTATTTTCCGAACATCTTTTCCAGGCGCTTTACCAGGCCGCCGTCTTCAATCAGACTCATGATATGATCGGGGATTTTACTGCATTTGTATTCTTCGCTTTTCGTTTCGTTGTAGATGATTCCGTTAGCCGTGTCGATGCGGAGTACGTCGCCGGCATCGATCTTGTCGGTTTCGGAACATTCGAACAGCGGAAGGCCGATGTTAATGGAGTTGCGGTAGAAGATACGGGCAAAATATTTCGCAACCACCGCACCGGTTCCCAGGTAACGCAGAGCCAGGGGAGAGGTTTCACGGCTGGAACCGGATCCGAAGTTATTCCCTGCCACGATGATGTCGCCGGGCTGGAACCGTTTGGTGAACGTAGGATCGACGCCTTCCATGGCGTGTACACTGGCTTCTTCCACGGTCAGTTCAATGTACTGCGGCGGGGAGATGATATCGGTGTTGATATTGTCACCGAATTTGAATACATTTCCTTTGATTTCACTTTTCATCGCTTACACCTCCTGGTTCAGAAACTGACGCGGGTCAGTGATCCGCCCGGTCAGGGCGGTTGCCGCGGCGGTGGCGGGAGAACTGAGATATACGAAGCTTCCGGAGGAACCCATGCGGCCCAGGAAGTTGCGGTTCGACGTGGAAATGCAGGCTTCACCATTGGCAATCAGCCCGGAGTGGAGTCCTGCACAGACGCCGCAGGTGGGGGCCATGATCACGGCACCGGCTTCTGCCAAGTCCTTTAAGATCCCTTCTGCAGAGGCCTGGATATAAATATCCTGAGATGCCGGAGAGACGAGAAGTCTTACATCAGGGTGGACTTTGCGACCGCGGAGGATGTCCGCAGAAGCTCTCAGATCGCTGAGACGGCCGCCGGTGCAAGAACCGATATAGACCTGCTGAATCTCGATGTCAGCGAGCTGAGATGCCGGTTTTACGTTGTCCACGGCATGGGGACAGGCAACCATCGGCTCCAAAGCCGATGCATCGAATGTATAGGTTTCGCAGTATTCTGCGTCACTGTCGCTGGTGATCATGTCCAGATCTTTGGTGACACCGGCATTTCGCAGGTATTCCACCGTTGTTTCGTCCGGTTCGATCAGGCCGACCTTTGCACCCATTTCTACGGCCATATTGGAAATGGCCATGCGCTCATCCATGATCAGATTTCTGATGGTTTCGCCCTGGTATTCTACGGCTTTATACGTGGCGCCGGCATGTCCGATTTTACCGATCGTTGCCAGAGAAATGTCTTTGGCCATAACACCTTCCGGCAGTGTACCGTTCCAGATGACCTGAATGGTTTCGGGAACTTTGACCCAGGTTTTACCTGTCAGGATGATCCCCAGCATTTCAGTGGAGCCGCATCCGGTGGAAAAAGTACCGAAGGCGCCACCGGTGGTGGTGTGAGAGTCGGTACCGAAGACCACGGTACCAGGGAGATCGAATCCTTTTTCGGCCAGGATCTGGTGACAGGGACCGATATATTCATAATAGTGTTTGATTCCGTGGGCCTTACTCCAGTCGCGGGTATACTTTACAAGTTCGGCCTGTTTCGGCGTGGCAGGCGGCGTGTAGTGGTCGCTGATGATGACCAGCTTTTCTTTATCCCAGACTTCGTCGTGGATCCGTTCCATGTGTTCGGCGATTTCGATACGGGGACCGAGGACATCGTCGGTCATAGCGATATCGATATCGACCCATTCGATGTCACCGGCGAATACTTCCGATTTTCCGGCAGCTTTGGCCAGGATCTTTTCGGACATTGTTTTACCCATTGTCGTACTCCTTTGTTGTGTGTTGTGTTGAAAAAAAGCCTCTGCACTGATATGCAGAGGCTTTTGATATTCAGTGTGTTATACGGTTATGCGAGCCATGCCTTGATCGCGTCGATTTTCAGACCGTTACCGTCCATGGCGGGCTTCACATCAGCGTTTTTACAGGAAGCTTTCATATCGTCGTTACAGCCGTTGGGACCGCTGCCTTCATGGGTCATAAAGGGATATACGGTCTTTCCTGTAAAGTCATACTGTTCCAGGAAGGTCAGGACGCCCATGGGACAGGTGTCGTGCCAGCAGGGGAAGCCGACAACAATCTTATCGAACTTGTCCAGTTCGGGAAGTTCGCCGCTCAGATCGGGTCTGACTTTTGCATTGAATTCGACTCTGGCTACATCGATGCATCTATCTTCGTCCTGAGGATATTCTCTGACGGTTTTAATTTCATACAGTTCTGCACCCACGGTCTCTGCAATCAGCTGCGATGCTTTTCTGGTTTTTCCGGAATGGGAAAAATAGGCGACTAATACTTTACTCATTGCAATACCTCCTTAAATATATATATGCTCTGGCTTTATTATAACTCTTTTGGAAAGAAATGCAAGACAAAGGTTATTTATGGCAGGTGACAGAATGGGAGAGCAGCAGCAGAACTATGGAAAAATTGTTACCAGAATTTGCGAAAAAATATTGACAAAGTCGGTTAGCAATAGTAAACTTGACTATGGTTAGAAATGGCTAACCCTTTTGTATGATAAAGGAGTAGGAAATGACATTACTTGAAGGCAGCATTGGAACAGAATATATCATCAAAGCAATTTTGACTGATGATGAAGAACTGGACGCGTTCCTGTTCTCTCTGGGATGTTATGCCGGCGAACCCATCACCGTGGTTTCCAGACGAAAGGGCGGCTGCACAGTCTCCATTAAGGATGGTCGTTATAATATCGATGATCAGCTGGCGGAAGCCATCGAGGTCGAAGCATAACTTCGAAAAATAGTGACGAGGATCACTATTTTTTAAACACCGCCGGTTAGTGACTGCTAACCTCTTTTTTAAAACGATGAGTTAGCTAAAACTAACTTGCGATAAAACTATTGTTATTTTTTTAGAAACGAAATTATAATAAACAGGAGGAACAATCATGAGAATTGCCTTAACAGGTAATCCGAACAGCGGTAAGACAACAATGTTCAACGCGCTGACCGGAAGAAACGAACGTGTAGGTAACTGGGCGGGTGTTACCGTAGACAAGAAAGAAAGTCCGATCAAAAAGGCGTTTTACGACGGTTCTGAAGAACTGATCGCAGTCGACCTGCCGGGTGCATACTCCATGTCCCCGTTCACATCTGAAGAAAGTATCACCAGCGGTTATGTAAAGAACGAACATCCCGATGCAATCATCAACATCGTGGACGCAACCAACCTGAGCCGAAGCCTGTTCTTCACCACTCAGCTGTTGGAACTGGGCGTACCTGTTGTGGTAGCACTGAACAAGAGCGACATCAACGAAAAGAAGGATACGCAGATCAACGCAGCGCTGCTGTCCGAAAAGCTGGGTTGCCCGGTCATCGAAACCGTATCCATCACCTCCGGTGACAACGGCCTGAAGGCTGTTGTGGAAAAGGCAGCTTCCTTAAAGGGTGCAGGTCAGAAGGCTCCTTTCGTACAGGCTGATATCGATATGCACGATAAGGCAGCTGTTACCGAAGCTGACAGAAAGCGTTTCGAATTTGTAAACAACATCGTAAAGATGGTAGAAAACCGTAAGGTACTGACCAAGGATCACAACAGCCAGGATAAGATCGATGCGGTTCTGACTAATAAAATCATTGGTATTCCTATTTTCGCAGTGGTCATGTTCCTGGTGTTCAACATTTCTCAGGCTACCGTTGGTCCCATGATCGCAGATTGGCTGGTAGGCTGGATCGAAACCTTCCAGGAATACGTTGCTGGTATGGTGGAAGGAGCTTCTCCGTTCATGCAGGCTCTGCTGGTTGACGGTATCATCGGTGGTGTAGGTGCTGTTGTAGGCTTCCTGCCCCTGGTTATGGTAATGTACTTCCTGATCGCTCTGCTGGAAGACTGCGGTTACATGGCGAGAGCTACCGTTGTTCTGGACCCCATCTTCAAGAGAGTAGGTCTGTCCGGTAAGTCCGTCATCCCGATGGTCATCGGTACTGGTTGTGCGATCCCCGGCGTTATGGCTTGTCGTACCATCCGTAACGAAAGAGAAAGAAGAGCTACCGCGATGCTGACTCCGTTCATGCCCTGCGGTGCAAAGCTGCCGGTGATTGCCCTGTTTGCAGGTGCATTCTTCTCTGATGCATCCTGGGTCGGTACGCTGATGTATTTTGTAGGTATTGTTTTAATTTTCTTCGGTGCACTGTTGGTCAATAAGA
>JAFUQN010000119.1 GCA_017472365.1 Bacillota bacterium | reverse complement strand
GCCATCTTGGGGTTCCAGCGTCTGGTGTGGTGACCGAAATGTACACCAGCTTCGAGGAGCTGCTTAATGGAAACAATAGACATTTTGAATGTCCTCCTTCGGTTGATTTCCACCATACCGCACAGATGAGCCGCCGGGATTTTACGGGTATCATTGGCAAGAAGATTCTTTGGTCTTCTTTTCCCCGTCCATTCATCCGTGTCATGCGAAATCGTTATCATTTGCGCCGCCGGATGTGTATTTGGCACCGGGCTGATTGTCTACGGTATGTGTGATTTGATGTTGTGTTACTGTTTACAGCACACAGGGTGTATTATATCATATAATTTTATCAATTGCAATACCCGTCATCAAATTTACAGTTTTTTAACATTTATCCGAACAATCCTCTTTTCGGACGCTGGCACTCCTCTTTCCCGCACGGTTCCGCATCCTTCCCGCAGTCCACAAGAACAGCGTCTTCTCCGATGCAGACCACCCTTTCCCACGGAATCCGAAGAGGATTTTTCTGTCCGCAGATGCTGAAGTATCTTTCGGAAACAAACACAGCGCAGATTCTTCCGCAGGATCCGTCCACTTCAAAATCGCAAATCCAGCCGAGCCTGCGTCCGTCGCACACATTGATCACATCGAGTTCCCGTAGTTTTGATGTATTGAGCAGCATGAAATCACCCCCGTTCATCCTATGAGCCGCGTCCCGGAATCATGCGGGTATTTTCATAAAGAAAACAGAGCCGCGTAGAACGACTCTGTCTTTTGATTCAGTTCCGATATTCGCCGCAGATCTTGTCGGGGTCAACAGCAGGCTGACGTTCATATCTGCTCTCAATAGCAACAGGAGCATTTTCCCGGCTGCTCTTTGCGAAAGCGCTCATGATTTCCAGAACGTGGAGCTGCTGCTTGTAATTTGCACGGTGGAATCGTCCGTTTTCAATCGCATCCGCCATGTCGGAAAGACCGATCGCACGGCTGTTGGCGGTATATCCGGGATCCAGCGGTACTTCTTCGTAGCCTTTTCCGGGAACGAGCAGTTTGACGGGTCCGCCGAAGAAGTTGGGGTCGGGTACAAGAATGCTTCCATTTTCGCCGTAGATTTCAATGAAAGTTGAGCGTTCCGCATAGGTATCGAAGGAAACGGTCAGGGACGCAATGGCTCCGGAAGTGAACCGGATCGCACCGGTCGTGAAGGTATCTACTTCTACGTCGATAATTTCCCCCTGATGCGGCTGGCTTCCGATGACTCTCTGCGGGAAGGTAATTCTTCCGTAAGCCGCAACGGACTGTGCTTCGCCGAGCAGGTTCACAAGGCAGGTAGTGTAGTAGGGACCCATATCCAGCATGGGACCGCCGCCGGTTTTGTAGAAAAATTCCGGATCGGGATGCCAGCCTTCGGGACCTCTTCCGAGCATATGCGCGTTAGCTCCGACGATCTTGCCGATTACACCTTCGTCGATCAGACGTCTGGCAGTCTGGATTCCGGCGCCCATGAAGGTATCGGGAGCACCGCCCAGGTAAAGGCCTTTTTCTTCAGCCAGTGCTACCAGTTCTCTTCCCTCTTCCATGTTGATGCCGAGAGGTTTTTCGGAATAAACATGCTTACCGGCGAGAAGAGCGGCTTTTGTTACGCCGTAATGTTCGTAAGGTCTTGTGATGTTCAGTACAATATCAACTTCAGGATCGGCGAACAGTTCGTACATATCCTTGTAAATCTTTTTGATTCCGTACGTTTCAGCCTGTTTTTCAGCCTTTTCACGTACAAGATCACAGATTCCAGCCACTTCAATGTTTTTGAACATATTTCCGATGTTCTGCAGATAAATTCCGCTGATGTTTCCGCAGCCGACAAAACCGATTTTCATAAAAACCTCCAAAAATTTCAGCCCGCACTTTTTAAGGTACGGGCTTACAAATTTCAATTACTGATTACTGGGGATAAACTTCCTGATACCATTCCTTGTACTTAACGATCAGACCGTTTTCGGCTTCGGATCTGTTATTGGTATGGTTCTTCAGCAGTTCGTTTGCCTTGATTTCGTCCTTGATGAGGTCGAGTTCTTCGTCCCAGTTTTCAAGGGTCATAGCATCGAATCTAGCCTTGTATTCCTTGGAAAGCTTTGCGATTTCAGCCATATCAGCTTCGTTGGTTTCATCGATGAAGGAAGGCATACCAACGTAGGGGCTGATGGTGGATTCAAGGTTCTGAGCCTTGTAGGGTTCCCAGTCGGAGATGGGCTGACCTTCACCGGGATAAGTCATGTATACGTTACCGGTGTCGATCATGTTCATCTGGTAATCATCAGAGAGAATCTTGATATATTCCTTGGTGTCGGGATCGTTGTATTCCCAGTGAATACCTTCTGCACCATACTGGAATACGGTCTTGAGTTCGGTGCTGGTGTTCAGATAGGTCAGGATTTCCATGGATCTGGTCAGGCTCTTGGAGTATGCGCTGACTGCAAACATGGAACCGAAGATATCTTCTTCAGTGAAGAGGGGCTTAGCGTGTACATAGGTGTAATAATCTTCTTCGTACTGTTTGACAACATCGGGAGTACCCTTAACGATACCAACTGCGAAGGTTTCGTCTTCTTCAACAGTGCCGTCACCAACGTAGCCGAGAGCTTCCAGTTCCTTCATCAGGTGAATGGTGTTAACATACGCACCGATGGAGAAGATGGACTTGGGCGGGTTGCTGGTG
>JAFUQN010000118.1 GCA_017472365.1 Bacillota bacterium | reverse complement strand
TAGTGGACGTAATCTGCCGGGATGTTTCGAGCGGCTCTGGCAGCGTTGATCTTACTGTGGTCCATTAAAACTACCAACTTGTCGGAACATTTTTTTAATGCATTGAACAGTGCGGCGGAATGGGGAGAACAACAGACGAAGCCGTGGCTGGTCCGGTAACCGTCGGTTCCCAGGAAAGCCAGATCGAAGTGAAGCTGGTTCAACTCGTTGAACACACGGGGACCGCTGGCACGAACGTCGTTGGTATTGACTTCGCCACCTAGGATCGTAGCTTCCACGCTGGATTGTTTCGACAATTCCAGGGCGGTCACAAGCCCGTCGGTGAAGACCTGTAGCGGTATATCGGGAAGATTTTTACAAAGTTCCGCACAGGTGGAACCGGAACCGATGAAGATGGCCTGGTTCGGTCGCAGAAGGGAAATAGCCTTCTGCGCGATGATGACCTTTTCGTCTGTATGGCGCGTGGAGCGGGTATAAAAGTTATCGACTGCGCCGATGGCCGTGGGAAGGGATTTCGCACCGCCGTGGATTCGGACGATTTGCTGTTCGGAATCCAGATGTTTTAGGTCTTTACGCAGGGTGACTTCCGAAACTTCAGGAAAATGTTCCTTCAGAGCAGCGAAACTCATTTCCCCCTGTAAATTGATCAACTCTACGATTTTCTGTCTTCTAACGTCCACAGTGCACCAATCCTTCTTGTATTTTGAATACATTTCTTGAGATATAACACATTCAAAATAGCATAATTTTTCAGACAAATCAAGGTTAGAACATTGACTTTGGAACAAAGTTATGATATACCAAAAGTAAGTTTTGAAATATAATCTAAAGTTTCGAAACGAAATCCATTGAACCGGGCAATATCGCCCTGTGGATTACCGAAAGGCGAGTTTCGGTAAATAAAAAAGAAGGAGTGAAATCAAATGACAAAGAAGTTACTTGCTATTCTGCTTTGCTTCGTAATGGTATTCTCCCTGGCTGCTTGCGGCGGTGGCGGATCCGAAGAAGAAGGTTACGACGTTCTGAAGATCGGTATGATGCCCTTCGGTATCGGCGTTCCTGCCTACTATGCTATGGAACAGGGTTACTTCGATGAACTGGGCCTGAATGTTGAATTCTTCATGTTCGCTAACGGTGCTGGTATCAACGAAGCTCTGGCTGCACAGGAAGTTGACCTGGGCGTATCCGGCCTGGCTATGATCTTCTCCCTGGCTTCCGGTACCTGCACAATGCTGGCTGACGGACAGGTTTCCAGCGCAATGGGCGTTTACGTTCGTCCCGACTCCCCGATCCTGGCTAACTCTCAGGAAGTAGATGGCCAGACCATTTATGGTTCTGCCGACACCATCAAGGGTATCACTGTTCTGGGTCAGACCGGCACTTCCTCTCAGTACAACCTGGATGGTTGGTTAGGTATGTTCGGACTGACCGAAGCTGACATCAACTTCGTAAACGTTGGTCTGGGTACTGACCTGACTGCATTCGTATCCGGCGAAGGCGATGCAATCGCTGCATCCCGTCCTTACACCTTCCAGCTGGAAGAACAGGGTTACGTAAACGCTGGTAACTTTGAACAGACCACCGACACCGTTCTGACCGACGTTATCGTTGCTAGAAACGAAGTTGTTGCTGAACGCCGTGACGAATGCGTTCTGTTCCTGAAGGCTTACGAAAAGGCTCTGGAAGAAATCGCTGCCGACGAAGATCTGCGTTACGAAGTATCCATGAAGTACTTCAATGACAATGGTCGTCAGTACTCCGAAAACGACATGCGCAACGAAATGAAGGTAAACGATTACATCACCTTAGAACGCATGACTGCTGAAGGTTATGAATTCGGTAACTGCATGATCGGTATCGGTGACTTCTACTCCGCTTGCGGTCAGATCGAAGAAGCGAACCTGCCGAATATCGCAGCTTCCTTCGACCCCACCATGCTGGAAGAAGCTCTGGGCATCGACGTTGAAGTCGCAAAATAAAAAACTAACTCGCTTATTATTCGGCATGGGGTTTTCCCATGCCGAATCTTATATTCGCATCATCTACCAGGGGGAAATCAGACATGAAACACAAAACGCTGAAACACTCTGGAAACAAACAATGGAAATATTTGATCATGTCTGTATGCTCCATTGTTACGTTCCTTTTGGTTTGGGAAGTGTGTACCGATGTTCTGCACTTGACAACACCGACCACATTGCCCAGTCCCGTTCGAGTATTTTCGACATTTATCGACAAATTCACAAACACAAAGCCCGATGGAGCCACACTGCAGGTTCATACGCTGGAAAGTATGAAGGTAGCGCTGTCCGGTTACTTCATCGGCGTGGTCATCGGTGTTCCTCTGGGAATTGCCATGGCCTGGTTCAAACCGGTGGATTACTTTGTAACCCCGCTGTTTGACCTTCTGCGTCCCGTTCCGGGGATCGCATGGCTTCCTGTTATGATCGTACTGTTCGGTATCGGTCTGTTATCTAAGGCTATGGTTATTTTCCTGTCAGCCTTCATTGCTTGTGTCATCAATTCCTATTCTGGGATCAAAAATACGAAACCCGTTCACCTGTGGGTAGGACAAACCTTCGGGGCTTCCAATTTACAGCTTCTGTTTAAGATCGCCATTCCCACGGCGCTTCCTATGATTTTCACAGGTCTGAAGGTAGCGCTGGGTGCTTCTTGGAATGCGCTGATCGCAGCGGAACTGCTGGCAGCCACCAAGGGTTTAGGGTTCATGATCAATCAGGCCCGCGGTATCTATCGTCCCGATGTTATTCTGGTCGGTATGATCGCCGTAGGTATCACCGGAGCGATTCTGGGGGCAGTCATCGACGCTCTCCAGAAGGTATTCATTAAACGACGGAGGTAAGCGCCATGAAAAAGAGAAAAAAGATCAATGGCGTTCGCGTTGGTATCGGGGCTGCGGCTATCTGTTCCTTCCTCTGCCTGTGGGCTTTCGCCACTCGTGAAGGAACCACACTGGGGATCCTGATGCCCGGTCCTGTCGAAGTGTTTACGCATTTAGTTGAAACTACATACACCAAGGTAGGCCCGCTGACCATCTGGGGCCACATGTTCAACAGCTTACGCCGCGTACTGGTGGGCTTCACCATCGCTTCCTGCTGTGGTATTCTTCTGGGTCTGGCCATGGGCTGGAATCGCACGTTGGAAGCTATCTTCCGTCCCATTTTCGAACTGCTTCGTCCGATTCCACCGCTGGCTTGGATCTCTCTGGCCATCGTATGGTTCGGTTTGGGTGAAGGTGGTAAGTACTTCATCATCTTCGTTTCCGGTTTCTCCAACGTTACCATCAACGTATACACCGGGGCAAAATCCGTGGATCCGGAACTGATCGGTGCAGCGAAGATGCTTGGTTGTTCCGAACGCAGAATTTTCCCGTCCATCGTCATCCGTTCCTCTGTACCGTATATTTTCACCGGTCTTCAGATCGCCATTTCCAGCAGCTGGGCTGCGGTTGTTGCGGCTGAAATGGTTCGTTCCACCAACGGGATCGGTTGGATGATCACTGCTGGTCAGAGCGTCGGTAATATGGAACAGATCATGGTAGGGATCATCGTTATCGGTGTGATCGGATTCCTTTTATCTACATTTATGAGAGGAGTAGAGTCTAAGCTTTGTGCTTGGAGTCGCGTACAGGATTCATGAGTAAAGTAATCGAGTGTAAGAATATATCGAAAACCTTCGAATCGGTCAATGGAGATTTCCAGGTCATCGGTGATATCAGCATCGAAGCGGACCAGAATGAGATCCTCGTCCTGTTCGGTCCTGGCCAGTGCGGAAAGACAACCCTTTTGAAGGTTATTGCCGGTCTGGAACCGGCAACCTCCGGTACGATCCATATCAACGGGAAAGAAAAGACTAAACCCGGCCCGGAATGCGGTCTGGTGTATCAGACCACCGCGCTGTTCCCCTGGCTGACTACCATGGGTAATGTGGAATACGGTCCTAAGGTTCAGGGTGTTCCTAAGAAGGAACGCCGCGCACGCGCGCAGAAGTATATCGATCTGGTGGGGCTGACCGGATTTGAAAAATCCTATCCCATTCAGCTGTCTGGCGGTATGAGACAGCGTGTGGGAATTGCCCGCGTTTATTGTAATGAACCGGAAGTCATGCTGATGGATGAACCCTTCGGTCATCTGGATGCACAGACTCGTTATCTGATGCAGGAAGAACTGGAACGTATCTGGCAGACAGAAAAGCGTACCATCATCTTCGTTACCAACAATATCGAAGAAGCGCTGTATCTGGCTGACCGTGTTCTGGTCATGACCAATTGTCCGGCTACGATCAAGAAGGAATTCAAGATCGACTTGCCTCGCCCCAGAGATTACACCGATCCGGAATTCCTGCGTCTGCGTCAAGAAATCACATCCATCGTGGACCCGGCGGAATAGATCAGGAGGGAATCAAAGATGGGAAACAAAAACGAATATAAAGTTCAGGTAAGAAACCTGACAAAAAAATTCGGCGATCTGCTGGTCCTGGATGACATTTCCTTCGATGTAAAAGAAAATGAATTCCTTTGCATCGTAGGGCCCACCGGCTGTGGGAAAACCACGTTTCTGAACAGTTTATCCAAGCTGTATGACATCACCGCCGGAGAAATCCTGATCAACGGAGAGCCTGTAGATCTGAAGAAGCACAACATCGCTTATATCTTCCAGGAATATTCCAATTTCCCTTGGTTGACCATTCGTGAAAACGTGGAATTCGGTCTTCGAATCAAGAAGATGCCGGAAGCGGAAATCAAGGAACGCGTGGACTACTTCCTGGACATGGTAGGGCTGAAGAAATTCCAGGACTACTATCCGGACCAGCTCTCCGCCAGTATGTTACAGAGAGCGGCGATTGCCCGTGCATTTGCGGTGAAGCCGGAAGTTCTGCTGATGGATGAACCCTACGGCCAGCTGGATATCGAACTGAGATTCAAACTGGAAGACGAACTGATCCGTCTATGGCGAGAAGTAGGCACTACCGTAATCTTTATCACACATAATATCGAAGAAGCCGTTTACCTCAGTGAACGTATTCTGGTTCTGACGAATAAACCGACGAAGATCAAGGCGGAAATCTCCAACACCATGGCTCATCCCAGAGACATTGCTGCTCCGGAATTCGTTGAGCTGAGAAACCAGGTGACCGACCTGATCAAGTGGTGGTAACACGCTTCGGAGGCACTATCATGAGTAAAAAACCAAATATCCTCTTTTTCCTGACCGACGACCATGGAGCTTGGGCGTTGGGGTGTGCAGGAAATCCGGAGGTAAAAACACCGAATCTGGACCGCATTGCCCGGGAAGGCGTTCGCTTTGACAATTGTTTCTGTGCGTCGCCGGTATGTTCGCCTGCCCGCGTTTCCATTCTCAGTGGTAAGATCCCGTCTCAGCACGGTGTCCACGACTGGCTGGCCAAAGGGCATCTGGACAGTGACGAAGCTCTCAGCGATGATCTGAAGAAGGCTTTTGACGATCCCAACAGCGAATGGTACTACAACTGGCCGAAGAACCAGCTCAGCGGCGACTATGCGATCCGATACCTGGAAAGACATAAGACATACACAGAAGTGCTGGCAGAAAACGGATACGAATGTGGAATCAGCGGAAAGTGGCATATGGGCGACAGCTTCCATCCCCAGGCGGGATTTTCCTTCTGGAGAACCACGGCCATGGGCGGTGACAACTACCGCTATCCGGTGGTCCTGGAAAACGGAAAGATGGAGTTGAAGGAAGACCAGTATATCACCGATGTGATTACGGATAACGCACTGGATTTTCTGGAACTGAGAGATCCGGAAAAGCCCTTCTATTTGTCCGTTCACTTTACAGCACCTCACTCTCCCTGGGCAGAAGAACATCATCCTAAAGAATACATCGATATGTACAGGGATTGTCCTTTCACATCCACACCTAACGTTCCGCCTCATCCCTGGGCTCCCAACGGGAAAAAGACGCTGGAACAGTGGAACAGCGAACCCCATAACGGAATCCGCTTCAGTCGTGCTAACTACGGGCCTATCCCGGAAACCTGGGAAGAACACCGCTATGAAAGCTTGAGAGGCTACTATGCAGCCATCACAGCTATGGATGCAGCGGTGGGCCGGATCCTAAACAAGCTGGAAGCCGACGGAATTCTGGACGACACCCTAATCGTGTTCACCGGTGACAACGGTATGAACATGGGCCATCACGGAATCTGGGGAAAGGGAAATGGAACTCTCCCCGTCAACATGTACGATACAGCAGTAAAAGTTCCCGGACTGTTCCGACTTCCCGGAAAGGTCCAGGAAAATGTGGTGAACCATGAAATGGTCAGCCATTACGACTTCTACGAAACCATTCTGGATATCGCCGGTGTACCTTTCGAAAAGCCGGAAGAGATGCCGGGCGTCAGTTTCGCTCCGCTGCTTAGCGGTGAAAAGCAAAGAGTCCGTGACAGTGTGGTAGTTCTGGATGAATACGGGCCCTGTAGAATGATCCGTACCCAGGAATGGAAGCTGGTTCTTCGTATACCGGACGGTCCTAATGAATTGTATGACCTGGTCAATGATCCGGGAGAAGACGTGAACCTCTTTGATGATCCGGACTGTCAGGGCATCATTCAAACTTTGAGCAAGGATATGAACGACTGGTACGGTAAGTATGCCGATCCGGAATTTGATGGAAGTAAGGAAAACGTCCGCGGAAAGGGACAGCTGACCAGCCATTCCTTCCAGTAAAGGAGACAACTATGCGTTATTTCATTGCGATAGATTCCGGCGGAACAAAGACAGACGCCGTCCTCTTCGATGAGACGGGCCACATCGTGGCCCGCTCTCTTACCATGGGATGCAACGCTATGGATATCGGTATCGACACTGCTTGTAACCACTTATTATCGGTGGTGACGGAACTGGCGGAACAAGTCCCAGCGGACGGAGCCCTTGAGGCGATGTACAGCGGGGTTGCCGCGACGGATTACTTCGGCGGAAAGTTGGGGAAATTCGTAGCGCCGCACTTCCCGGGAGTGAAGATGCGATTCGAGGACGATGCGGTGAATCTGATTTCCGGTGTTATCGGCCATAAAAACGGGGCTTGTATCGTCGGCGGAACAGGTTCCTCTCTCTACGCACGAATCGACGGTAAAATCATACACCTGGGAGGGTGGGGATATCTGATCGATACTGGCGGAAGCGGATATGCCATCGGCCGCGATGCGATCCTGGCGTCGTTCCGTTACGTGGACGGTCGCGGACCTAAGACCCGGATCTATGATTTGATCAAAGAACAAATGGGCGTGAATCCGGAGGAAAACATCCCCGGTATTTACGAGGGAGGAAGACCGTACATCGCGTCCTTTGCGCGAACGGTGTTCCAGGCCAGAAAGGAAGGCGACGAAGTTGCGGAACAGATTTTCCAGAAGGCAGTCCACGCCATGGCAGAGCTGACCTATGCAGCGGACAAGTATTTCGACGGGACCTACGATGTGGTCCTGGGCGGCGGTATTTTCGCATCCTTCCCGGAATATACGGAGGCGCTGAAACAACAGGCGTCACCGAAGGCCAATCTGATCCGAAGTGAAGTTCCTCCGCTCTTGGGCGGTGTCATCGAGGCGCTGTGGGACGGCGGGATCGAAGCCACCGAGGAGATTTGCGAGACTTTCGTTTCTGAGTATGCACACTTATAATGCACTCGCTTAAAATAAAAAAGGGGCTGTCTGAAATGCACATTTTCTTCATTTCAGGCAGTCTCTTTTTTGTGGCTTTATTTCGATAACTTCTGGAAAATGAATTCCCTAACAGCTTATATAGAGCGGAATGATATGTTATAAAAAAACTTATTTGGAAAAAATAAGAAATATTGTTGAATTAAAAATGTTCTGTAGTATAATGAAACCATAACGAAGTTCATGTACGATAAAAAGCGGGGAATAAATGGGTTATAAAACGATTGATGGATTGATGAGACATCTGAGAAATAACGGAATTGCGATTTCGGGAAGTAAACAGAAACGACAGCTTGTGAATACTGGTTATTTTCATGGGTATAAGGGTTATCGCTATTTTGGAAAATCGCAGAAGCGTCTTCCTTTTTTAACATATGATGAAATCAATTCCACAATTCAGTATGATACGAAGTTGAAATCCTTGTTTTATGACAAAATTATGTTTATTGAGACTGCAATAAAAAGCGTTGCGTTGGAATGTATTTTAGACAATGTAAAATCAGAAAATATTCAGGATATGTATCGTATCATTGTCAGTAGTTATAATAATGCACCAATAACGGCAGGGGTAGAGGAAAAGAAAAAGCTACAACAAAATAAACTCAATCTACAAAGTATGATACAATCTTACTTAGTAAAAGCTTATAGAAGCAATAATCCCAAAATCGTACATTTTTATAATAATATGAGTTATCAGGGGGTTCCGATTTGGGCGCTTGTTGAGATAATGACCTTGGGTGATTTTGCGTTCATGTTATCGTGTTTTACAATTGATACCCGGGAGGATCTTTCGAAACGCATAGGAATCAATTTGGCGAGTGACACAAATCGAGAACTGGTATATAAATATTTATACGCATTAAAAGACTTGAGAAATGCGATTGCGCACAATGATGTGGTTTTCGATACTCGTTTTCGAAAAATTGATCCAACAAAATCAATGAAGAAGTGCCTGGAATTAGAAATGGGACTCCCTTATGTAAATTTCAAAACGATAGGGGACTATGTTATCTTGATTTGCTATTACTTACATCTTTTGAAAGTGAATAAAACAGAGATAAAAGCTTTTGTTAAATCTTTTGAACGAATCACGAATGATTACCAAAAGGCTGTGAATAAAAATGTGTCTTCGGAGGTAATCCATCCAGATTTGCCTGCAAGAATAAATCAATTGAGAAAATACTTAAAATAATACGTAAAAGACAATGCCTAAAAAGAAAGATGAATTAAGTTGCACTAATTTAGGGATTGGGCTATACTATAAATGATAATTGGGGCATATGTTTGCGGACATATGCTTGAAGGAGACAGGAAACTGGCTCCTTTTTTTGTTGAAAAACAAAGCGGGTGCAATGGACGCGAAGCGTTTGCCACGGAGAGCGCAGTGCGGTATAATAAAACCAACAGTACGACAATCCGCTTCCGCGGGATCCTGCGGCGGGACCGGGTCGTTACAGGAAGATTATGAGGTACGAAAATGAAAACATTGCTGATCAATGGAAAGGTATATGTGGAACGGGGACAGTTTGCGGAAGCGGTGCTGGTGGAAGACGGGATCATCAAGGCCGTCGGGGCTAACGATGAGCTGAAAGCAGTTTCTGGAGAGGCAGAGATCATCGACTGTGAAGGACGGACGGTGGTTCCGGGTTTCAACGACTCCCATCTGCATTTGCTGGATGTGGGAAGAAACCGCTATCAGGCCAGCCTCAGCGGATGTCGGAGTATCGACGAGCTGATCCAGACTTGCCGCGATTACATCGAGAAGTATCCGGAACGCGTAAAGGATGGGATGAAGGCCTCCGGCTGGAATCAGGACCTGTTCGCGGAGAAGAGGATGCCGACCCGCCACGATCTGGACAAGATTTCTACGGAAATCCCCATCGTGTTGTCCCGCGTATGTCATCACATCGACGCACTGAATACCAAAGCCATCGAAGTTCTGGGTGTGGATGAAAACTTCCCGGAAATCCCGGGTGGAGAGATCCAAAGAGAAGAAAACGGCTATCCTAACGGTATTTTCTGCGAGATCTACGAGTTCACAAGACAGGCGCTTCCACCGGTCACTGAGGAAGAGCTGGATACGATCATTACGCTGGCCATGGATTACGCGTCTTCCCGAGGGCTGACTTCCGTTCAGTCCAACGACTTACATACGGGAAGTGACTACGAGGAAAACATGGCGGGGTATCACCGTATTTACAAATCTGGAAAGGCCAAGCTGAGATACCGCGTTCAGGGGAGCTTCGCCACGGTGGATGACCTGAAGAAGTATGTGGAAACCGGCGACTTCGGTCCGGCTCAGGAAGTGGGCGAATTGTACAAGATGGGTCCGGTGAAGCTGTTCAAGGACGGAAGTCTGGGCGGCCGTACGGCTTACATGCGCCAGGATTATAACGACGCTCCCGGCGAGGTGGGAATCGAATGTATCACTGTGGAAGATATGGACGCCTACTGTCAGGCAGCGAAGGAGCTGGGTTTACAGGTGGTGACCCACGTTATTGGTGACCGTGCCGTATCGGAAACGCTGGACGCTTACGAAAATGCGTTGGTGGGTGGAAAGAACGTGAACAGAAACGCGCTGGTGCATTGTCAAATCACTGATAAGGCGCTTCTGCAGAGGATCGCAGATCTGGAAGTTCCCGTCATGGCTCAGCCGGTGTTCCTGGACTACGACATGACTATCGTAGAAGACCGCTGCGGTAAGGAACTGGCTTCTACTTCTTATGCTTTCGGAACATTGGAAAAGCTGGGTGCTCACGTATCCTACGGGACCGACAGCGACGTGGAAGACTGTAACCCGCTGGCCAATATCTACCACGCGGTGACCAGAAAGAGAAAGGATGAAACGCCGGAGGGCGGCTTCTATCCGGAAGAGTGTGTAGATGTGTACACCGCAGTGGACGCTTACACCATCGGCAGTGCGCAGGTGGAATTCCAGGAAGATAAAAAGGGCAGAATCAAGCCCGGCTACTTCGCCGATCTGGTCGTCCTGGATAAAGATATTTTCACCGTGGATCCCGTGGAGATCCGCGATATGGACCCCGTTTTAACTATGATGGACGGTAAGATCACTTACAGAAAAGAGGAAAACTAGAATGAAGACATTATTGATGAACGGTAAGGTATATCTGGAAAGAGAACAGTTTGCAGAAGCGGTTCTGGTGGAAGACGGCGTGATCCAGGCGGTTGGTTCCAACGAAGAACTGAAGGCCATGGCCGGTGATGCAGAGGTCATCGACTGCGAAGGAAAGACCGTGGTTCCGGGCTTCAACGATTCTCACATGCACCTGCAGAACGTGGGAGACAGCTTATATGAAGTGAACATTTTCGGCATCGGAAGCATCGAAGAAATGGTGAGCCGCTGTCAGGAATACATCGCTAAGTATCCGGAACGCTGCTGGAACGGACTGGTTGCCGCTGGCTGGAATCAGGATATTTTCGCGGAAAAGAGAATGCCCAATCGCCACGATCTGGACCGCATTTCCACGGAAATTCCCATCATCCTGCACCGCGTATGTCACCACATCGCCATCCTGAACACCAAGGCCATCGAAATCCTGGGCATGGATGAAACCACTCCGGAGATCCCCGGCGGCGAAATCCAGCGCGAAGAAAACGGCTATCCCAGCGGTGTCTTCTGTGAACTGGGTGCCGTGGTCAGCCAGGCGATCCAGCCCCGTACCGATGCGCAGAAGCGTGAGATCTTGGCCATGGCCATGGACTATGCGGCGCACTACGGTGTGACCTCCGTTCAGGCAAACGACCTGCGCACCAGCGATTGCTACATGGAAAACCTGGCGCTGTTCCAGGATCTGTACAAGAAGGGCGAAGCCAAGACCAGATACCGTGCACAGGCCAGCTTCGGAAGCGCAGAAGAACTGAGAGAATACGTAGCTTCCGGTAAGTTCGGTCCGGAACAGGAAGTGGGCGATCTGTTCAAGATGGGTCCGGTGAAGCTGTTCAAGGACGGAAGCTTAGGCGGCCGCACCGCATACATGAGAAATCCTTATAACGACGCTCCGGACACCGTGGGCATCGAAACCATCACCGTGGAAGATATGGACGCCTTCGTTCAGGCAGCCGTAGATAACAATCTGCAGGTGGCAACCCACGTGATCGGTGACCGTGCGATCTCCGAAACGCTGGATGCGTACGAAAAGTCCATGAAGGGTGGAAAGAACGTTCTGCGTCACGGACTGGTACACTGCCAGATCACCGACATGGATCTGCTGAAGCGCATCGCTGCTCTGGACGTTCTCCCCATGGTACAGCCGGTCTTCCTGGACTACGATATGACCGTGGTGGAAGACCGTGTGGGTAAGGACCTGGCTTCTACTTCTTATGCGTTTAAGACCATGGAAGATCTGGGATGCCACGTATCCTATGGTACCGACTCCCCGGTGGAAGACTGCAACCCCTACTGGAACTTATACGCAGCTGTGACCAGACTGACCCGCGGCGGCCAGCCGGAAGGCGGCTTCTATCCGAGCGAATGTGTGGATATCTACACCGCTGTGGATGCGTACACCGCAGGTTCTGCTTACACCGAATTCATGGAAGACAAGAAGGGCCGCATCAAGCCCGGCTACCTGGCTGACATGGTGGTTCTGAACAAGGACATCTTCACCATCGATCCCAAGGAAATTCGCGACATGTACGCGGAACTGACCATGATGGATGGGAAGATCGTGTATCGCAGATAAACAATAAAACAAAAAGCCCCAAGCAGTTTTCAAGACTGTTTGGGGCTTTTTCGATGAAAGATTATAACGTGTCGTGAGAAAAGATGTTATACGGTTCCGAAGTGACGGTTACTTCGCCCGAGGTCAGCTCAAAAAAGATGTGGCTTTGATATTGGGATTTTAACGGGTCTGCATTGAGCAAGATTGCAGTGCCGCCGGTTTCGATGCTCTGAGTCAGGAGAAGAACGGTTTGATCTAACGTATCGGAACCACTGGAAGTGGCAAACATCTTTATAACATCCGGAATTCCACCATTCCACTGGATCAAAATGCTGTCGATATTTGAGGCATTGTACCAAAGAGCTTCCGATTCAACAATGGTTTCATTTTCATCGTAGAACGTGACGCTTTGAATGGAGAAATCCTCGGCACGAGACTCGGAATTATCGGCATGCATGTATTGTGGTTTGAAAAGATATAATAGAAAGAAGATTGTGGCAATGAGCCAACCTATCGCGCAAAAAATCGTTTGACGTTTTCTGTCATAGGGAGGAATGGAAATAGGTTCATTTTGTTCTTCCAGAGAGATTTCTAAAACTTGGGAGAGCAATTCCCGGTTGATTCCCTGCGGAATCGATGTGTCGTTTTCCCATTTGGAAACGGATTGGCGGCTGATTCCCAATTGATCTGCAAGATCTTCCTGAGACCATTTTTTCTTTTCGCGGGCGCATTTGATTTGTTGACCAAGTGACATATAAAAGACCTCCTTTTGAATTTGATTTCATTATAACAAGATCGGTAGTTGCATACCACCAAGTTCCCGCAACCGCCCGGTTGCGGACATTAAGAAATTTGTAGGGAGGATTGCTTGCACCTCGAAAAGCGGCTGGAAAAAGGATACGATTTTGAGGAGCAGACCCGTGAGTTTTGTTGAAGAAGACGTGTCGGAATTTGTCGAAGGAATTTTCTTGAAATAATGATAGAAATATGAAATGATAAAAGAAGAGAAAG
>JAFUQN010000117.1 GCA_017472365.1 Bacillota bacterium | reverse complement strand
GTATGTACGACGCCGTTAAATAAAATACGATCCAGCATAAGTTGGTTCCTCCTTTAGTTTCACTCTCACATGGCTCCAGGGCCATACTTAAGCATAGTATAACGAATTTTCTGTCACTTGAAAACCTTGGATTCTCCCAAAACCATTAAACTTTTTTATACGTGGTATTTCCGCCCATGATGGTCTCACAGACGGGAACGTCCTTGATCTTTTCTGCAGGGATCTCGAAAATATCCTCTGCAACGACCACCAGGTCGGCCAGATAGCCTTCTTTCACCTTCCCCAGGCTGTCTTCCATGAACATGGACTTGGCACCGTGGGTGGTAAACATTTCCACAGCTTCATAAACGCTGACCTTTTCGTGGGGGAGCCAGCCGCCTTCCGGCCATCCGTTCAGCTTCTGACGGGTCACAGCGAAATACAGGTTATCCATGACATCGAAGCTTTCCACCGGAGCATCGGAGCCGCCAACAGTCAGAATTCCTAAATCGTTCATGGTCTTCCAGGCGTAGGTTTCCTGCATCCACTCATAGCCCACTCTCGCTTCGGTCACATCCATATCCGTAGGAACAAAGACCGGCTGGATGTAAGCGATGGCTTCATCTTTGGCCATGCGTTCCAGAATGGCTTTTGTGGTCAGCTGCGCATGAACGATTCCGTGGCGGCGGTCTGTTCCCGGATATGCCTTGTTGGCAGTTTCAAAGGCTTCCAGTGTCACTTCCATGGCTCTGTCGCCGATGCAGTGGACTGCGATCTGGATGTTTTCCTTCTGAGCCAGCGTTGCGAACTGGTTCATTTCTTCCTGACTGATGACCAGTAAGCCGTAATTGTCTTCCGAACCGATGTAGGGCTTGGTCAAAGCAGCCGTTCTGGCTCCCAAAGAACCATCCAGCAGCAGCTTCAGCGGTCCAATCTTGAAGGTGTCACCCTGGCCAGTACGATAGCCTTCTGCCACAAATTCTTCGAATTCCGGATAATGGAGGAACAGGCACTGTTCGTAAATGCGCACCGGCATCTCTCCTCTGGCTTCCAGATTCTTATAAGCCTGGATCACGGTTCTCCACTGGGCCGCAGGGATTCCCTTCAAATCATCCGTCTGACAGGAGGTGATCCCACATTCCGCCAGCTTTGTCATACCGAACTTCAGGAAGGCTTCCGCATCTTCCACGGTCAGTTCATCCATAACTTTATAGAACAGTTTGACTGCCGCTTCATCCACTTCACCGGTTTCCGGATGGATCCGGTTCCCCAGCATCTCTTCCGCTTCCGGAAGCTTTACGATTTTGTCCATGGCCACGGAATTCACCACCGCCGCATGGCCGCAGGCGCGGACTGCCATGATGGGGATTTGGTCAGAAACGCTGTCCAGTTCCACGCGGGTGGGGTATCTCTTTTCCGTTTCAAAGCTCTGGTCGTTAAAGCCGCGGGCATACATCCACTTCATATCGGGCGTTTCCGTCAAACGCGCTTTCATGCGATCCAGACATTCTTCCACACTCTTCGTCTCGAACAGTTTTACATTCATATTCGCAAAGGCATAGGTTCCCAAATGCATGTGCCCTTCATTAAAACCGGGCATCATCAGCTTTCCTTCCAGATCGATCTTTTCCGCCGCATCGATCATCTTCGCTTCTTCATCGGAACCCACAAAACAGATCACACCATCCTTGATCCCCACAGCCTGAGCCACCGGGATCTCCTCATCCATCGTACGTACGATGCCATTAAAATATAAACGATCTAACATACTGTGCTCTCCTTTCTTCCGCAAGCCTGTACCGCGCTCTTTATATCTCCAATTCCAGTAAATGCGAACTCAGGCTCTTTCCATGGGCATCGAGGGCCAGTGATCTCGTGACCCCTCCTCCCAGAGCTTCGTTCATGACGATATTCAATGCCGCCAGCTTCGGCAATTCATAAATTGTCACATCGCCTTTAACGATCCCTTCAAAATGCTTCTTCACCACGTCCGGTGTGATGGCTTGTCGGATTTTGTCGAAATCTGCCGGATCATAGGCAATGACCGAAATATTGGAGATGTTGCCTTTATCCCCCGTCCGGGAATGTGCGATTTCTCTCAGCTTCATTTCACCGCCTCCTCATCCTCCATGACCACGCGGATGTCCACGTCGTTTTCAGGGATAAATACCGATGCCACCGATATGATACTGCGGACATATTTTCTCGCTCCGCCGCCTCCGGCAGGTCCATTGGTGTACAGTGCTTCCACTTCTTCCCCGGCAACCGCCGCCGTGCGGCGGTCCTCACTGCGAAGAGCTACTCTCAACCGGACTTCTTCCGGTTCCACAGCCATTCCGTCCACCACTGCGTCTGCGTCGTCCAACCCTGCGCGACCACTGCCATACAGCGAATTCACGCCAATCAAATCTACGCGCAGCTCCTGGATCTTGTCCTTCCAAGGTACAAGGCGATGGCGGACGATTTTCGCCGCCAATTCCGCACGGGCCATACAGCCGCTTCCTCCGTAGGTGATTTCCCCTTCGCCGATAAATCCGTCACGATAGCCGATACTCACCTTGTACAAGCCGTTTTTGGGGCTTCCCGAGGCATCTCTGACGATGACCCTGTCCTTTCCGTCTTCCTCGAGCCAGATCTGTGAAAAGTCCGCGGTCACGTCAGGCGTCAGATATCGGGAAGGATCGTGGATTTCATAGATCAACTGCTCCGTCACAGTATGGCGGTCGACCAGTCCTCCGGCTTCTTTCAGCTTCGTGATGGTGATCTGTCCGTCTTCCGTAATCTCTGCAATGGGAAAGCCCTGGTTCCACGGAGCCGGTACATCCTTATACCCGGGATCGGCGTAATATCCTCCGCAAACCTGAGCACCACATTCCAGAAGATGTCCCGCCGCGGTCCCCTTTCCCAGCTTATCCCAGTCGTCCATAGCCCAGCCGAACTCATGGATCAACGGCCCCAGGACGAGAGCCGGATCGGCCACGCGGCCGGTGATGACGATATCTGCACCTTGTTCCAGTGCCTGTACGATTCCGGAAGCTCCGATATAGGCGTTGGCCGAAACGATTTTATCTTCGATCGAAGCTAGCGGAAGCCCTGTTTCAAGCACGGTCAATCCACTGTATTCTCCAATTCTTCCGAACACATCATCCCCCACCACCGCAGCGATCCGAAGCTGCGGAAGTCCGGCGGCGCATGCCAGAGCCCGGACAGCGCGCAGAGCGCTGGACGGGTTTGCCGCCCCCATGTTGGTGATGATCTTCACAGGAGTCCTTCCGGCATCGATCTGTTCCTTCAGAATCGGAAACATCTTTTCAAACCGGTATTCCAAAAATTCATTATATCCCAGGTCGGGATCGGTCATCTTTCTCTGCTGAGCCAGCGCGATGGTGCGTTCCGCCAGACATTCAAAGATGATATAGTCCAGGTTTCCGCTGCGGATCAGGTCCAGGGCCGGTTCGATCCGGTCTCCGCCATAGCCTGCGCCGCTGCCGATGCGAATGGTTTTCATAAACTCATCCTCCTTTTCGATCATTATATCGAATATTCTGTCATTTGAAAATATAAAACAGCTTTGATATAATGAATATCATAGAATTCTGCCTTCCGCAAAGCGGGTTTGAAGGCAATCATGAAGGAGGATCCCATAATGCCTGATCAAGTAAGATCTGCGTTAGCGCTTTTGATCGTAATGATCGTTATGTTTGTTTCTCTCACCGTCGGAGGCGATGGAGAATCTCAGGACAAGACTCCTGTGGACGAACCGAATTACAGTCCGGTACAGCACAGCGCCGTCATGACTGACGACGATGTGGATTTCGGCCTTTCCCTGAAAGCGTCCGATGTGACCAGAACTAGCCTGACCCTGACCTGCGAACAGAGCGGCGGTTCTTTCACCGGCGAGCTGTCCACCGGTCCTCAGTTCTCTCTGGACAGACTGGACGGGGCCAAATGGATTATCTGCGACACCCTGGTTCCGGAAGAAGAACTGGCTTGGACCATGGAACTGTATCTGATCCAGCCGGACGGTTCTGTCACCTGGGATGTGGACTGGAGTAACATCTACGGTGAAGTCCCCGCGGGAAATTACCGCATTTCCAAGACATTTATGGATGAAACATCCGAAAACACCTATTTCGCTTACTTTACAGTGGAATAAAAAACAAAACCGCAGTCATCCTTTTTCGACGATGACCGCGGTTTTTTATTTCCCTTTTTTACTTTACTTCTTCAAAATCATCCGCGCCGCGCTTGCACAGAGGACAGATGAAATCCTTCGGCAGTTCTTCTCCCTCGTAAACGTACCCACAGATTTTACATACGAATTTCTTCGCGTGTTCCACTGCCTTCACCGGTGTTTCTTCTGCGTTCACCTCCGGCTCGCGGACCAGTTCCTCAGCCAGTGCTTTCACCTGTGCGATACTCTCTTTGTTCAGCGCGGACAGGATCTTCACATTGTTTTCGGTGTAACTCAAATCTTTACTCTTTTCCAGGAGTCCCTTCATCACTTTCATAGCCACGGGAGACCAGCTTCCGTTTTCAATGAATCCCACGGTACGCTTCTGGAATCCACGCTCGGTCAGATGCTCGATGAATGTCCGCATAGACGGGAAAATTTCGCCGTTGTAGGTGGTAGTTGCCAGAACCAGCTTGGAGAAGCGGAAAGCGTCAGCGGTTGCCGCGAACTGATCGCAGCGGGCCAGGTCGCGGACCACGATATTAGTCTCTCCCCGGGCTTTCAGCTCTTCCACTAGGAAGTCCACCGCCTTTTTGGTGTTCCCATAAATGGAAGTATAGGCGACGAGAATCCCGTCTTCTTCCGGTTCGTATCTGGACCAAGTGTTGTACTTATCGATATAATCGCGGATATTATCTTTCAGCACGGGACCGTGGAGAGAACAAATCGTCTGGATATCCAGTACCCCAATTTTCTTCAGCAGCGTCTGCACAGAAACTCCGAACTTACCTACAATCCCGATATAGTAGCGGCGGGCTTCCGAAAGCCAATCTTCTTCCACGTCCAGAGCGCCGAACTTGCCGAAGGCATCCGCGGAGAACAGCACCTTGTCCTTATCATCGTAGGTCACGATGACTTCCGGCCAGTGAACCATGGTTGCTCCGTAGAAGGTCAGCGTACGGCTTCCCAGGGACAGGGTATCCTTTTCTTTCACCACGATAGCCCGGTCAGTGAAATCGATGCCGAAGAAGTTTTGGATCATCCCCATAGCCTTCGCTGAGGTAACTACCTTCGCCGCCGGGAACTCTTCCATAAAACGCAGAATACTTCCGGAGTGATCCGGTTCCATGTGCTGAACCACCAGATAATCCGGCTGACGGTCTCCCAGTTCCGCTTTGATATTGCCAAACCATTCGTCCGCAAACCCGATCTCCACAGAATCCATGACTGCTGTCTTTTCATCGAGAATCAGGTAAGAATTATATGCCATTCCGTTCGGTACCGGATACTGTCCTTCGAACAAGTCAATAGTATGGTCATTTACACCGATGTATTTGATAGTATTTGAAATCATTGTTGTGCCCTCCTTGTATGTCATATGTCGAATTTATATCTTAGCTATTTGCATTAGTTATCTGCATTTATCGCTGTTATCATAACACATTCTTTTCTTACCATTCCACCGGGAATTTTAAACAATTTTTACCGAAAAAACAAAAGGCCGCGGCCGTCTTTCGACGACCGCGGCCTTTTTGTTTTTAGGATTTATAGGAGCTTGAGCGTTATATTTTAGTTACGCATACGCGTCGCTTACAGAACCACCTTTTCCATATAGTTCTTTAACATCTGAGCCACTTCCGCTCTGGTCGCTTCGCCCTTCGGATCCAGCTGACCGTTGGCACGACCGCTCATGACGCCGTTTTCCACAGCCCACTGCATGGCTTCCTTAGCGTAGTTACTGATATTACCAGCATCGCTGTTGGTCAACGCCTTTTCCGCTTCCGGCTTTCCGCTGTAGTTCCACAAGATGAACGCCAACTGCTGACGGATAATGGGGTCGGAAGGACCGAAGTTACCGTCACTGTAACCGCTGACCAGTCCCTTGGACACTGCCCATTTCACAGCATCACTGTAATATTTTCCGGAAGGCACATCGCCGAAGGCGGTTGCCGCAGAATCGGCTTCAGGGTTACCGGCCATCTTATGCAGAACGGTCACCAGCATTGCACGGTTCATTGTTACATTCGGTCCAAATTCGGTGGCGGATACGCCAGAGAACAGCTTGTTGGTATACGCGAATTCCACTGCATTTCTGTACCAGATATCAGCTGCAACATCTGTGAAGGGGAGAACGGTTTCTTCCGGGATCACTTCTTCTACGTACGCGCTGTTTCCGTATTTTTCCGATCCTTCTTCCACAGTGTAATCGTCGGTATAGTGGAATACTACATTATCTCCGTTTTCCAGCGGCTGTACAAAGACGCCTCGTTCCGGATGCTTACCGTCGATGGTATACATCCAGCCGGACAGCGGACCGTTGTCGAATTCTGCCAGCCCGTTGATTTCAGAGATGTAATTTCCACCCACGTTGACCCAGTCGATGTCGTGTTCTGTCAAAGCCACTTCCAAAAGGTCAAGGACATTGGCAGGAGCATCGATGGTGTACTTAGTCTTGGAAATCCAGGTTTCCAGGTTCTTGCTCTTCAGCGTATGCGTTCCGGTTTCCTTCGTTACATCACCGTGGTTATCGTCACCCAGCAACGTGAAGGAAACAGTAATCTTACCTGTTACTTCCGGAGCTTTTTCTTTGTTCACAATCAAGGTAACCGTCTGGATCGCTTCATCGCTTACAGCGGTGATTTCAAAGGTGTTGTCTCCTTCTTCCAGCGAGTAGCTTTCCTTGACAGCCTCACCGTCTACGGTGACTTCGGTTCCCTCCGGAACGGTCACATCGATGCTGGTTACATCCACGCGGTGACCCACTTCAACCGTATACGTCTTACCATCCTTCGTTTCAGCCACCTTATCGACACCCAGGGCATCGACCTTGATGGCGCTGATCAGACTGTCTTCCGCAAGGCTCTTCAGCTTCAGAACGTAGATTACCGGTGCCTTGTCACCGTTCTGAACGATGACGCGTACCAGCTTTCCGTTCTTGGTAACCTGAATTCCCTCTGCAGCTTCATCGGCTTCCACACGCTGATTGTTGATGTAAATATTGTCATCTGCAGAAGCTCCATCTACGGAGATAGATACGTACTGCATTTCCGTCAGGTTCAGCTCATAAACCTGAGTTCCGTCTTCAAATTCAATAGTTTCTGTGGTTGTTCCGTCAGTGATTGTTACTCCAGTCGGAGAAGCAGTTACACCCATATCCGTTTCCTGTGCGGTGGTACGGAACATATTCCCCACTTCTGTGGATTTTTCGTTGGCAGCACCGGCCCACAAGTTGGAAGCTGTTACGATCTTCACATAGTGGAATTCCTTTTCGCTGACATCCACCGGAAGTCCATCTTCGTCCACGGCCCACGCCAGGTCAAAGCCGCTGCTTTCCAATTCGTAATCATCGTTTTCCAGGTACGGATTGGCATCTTCACCATCTCGACTGTTCACCAGTACGTCAACATAACCAAATTTCGCACCCTTGGAGAAGGAGTTGAAAGTTCCGTTACCGGTAAGAGATCCGTCGTTGCAGGGGATCAGAATACCTCTCAGAGTTACTTCACCGTCGGAAATCTGATCGTTCAGCGGATAATTTGCCGTGCTGGGCCACTGTCCAACCTGCTTTCCATTGTCCTGATTTCCCTTATTGTCTTTCCAGCTGGTCATTCCCAGTTCTGTCTTCTTATAAGTAACTTCATAATCCCACAGAGTGGTGTCTTCGTAGTGTTCGGAACCGGCCAATGCGTACCAGATTTCACCGTCTTCCGATACCCATACCTGACCGGGTTCCATGGAACCCTTTCCGGTACCGGTGGACTGGTCCACGAAAGCGTTCCCTGTAATGTAGAAATCGATACCGTACTTATTGTTGGGATCATCGATCAGCGCTTCTTCATAGTAGTAAGTGATGTGACCACCGAAGTTCCCCAGAGACAGAACATCGTTGGTAGCCGTCAGTGTCTTTTCCGGAGTCAGACCGTACTGTGCCTGATTGGTATACTGACTGTTGATCGGCAGGTAGTCTGTAATCTTATCCGGCAGTTTGGAATTTCCACGGCTGGTGTAGCGGAACTGATAGGTGGCAGATCCCAGCTCGTTGGTGATGACGATGCTCTGATAGTTCTTTGTCAGAGTGATCGTATAAGAGCCGTCTTCATTTGCGGTCAGTACAGTTCCTCCCACGGACACAGCACCACCCTCAGACACCTTGAAAGTCAAAGTCGGAGCTTCTTCATCCGCATTCACCATGATGTTGTAGCTGTAAGTTTCTTTGTCAAACGCAGGATAGCTTGTACCGTGAGACAGAATCGCTTCTGTCATTTCCATACCGGTGGCCGGAAGCTGTTCCACCCAGACGGTATAGACATTCGGAGAAGCTCCATCAAACCCGTCTTTTTCTGCAGCAACATTTTCTGCATACGTCTTGTCATCCAGGATCTGGATCATCACTTTCATGACCGGATTCGTATCGCTTTCACGTTCCGGGAATTCAAACATCCTGGTCTGACCACCGCCCTGGTTCAAGTCATACCAAGTTTCGCCATCATCACTGCTATAACGGATGTGAACATAATCGGTATTCCCCACAATGTTCAGAGCAAAACGTTCCAGACCGTTCTGCAAGAAGCTGCGATAGTTATAATGTGTATTGGTCGGCGTATAGAGATTCCCCATCAGTGTTCCATCCGCATTGGCCCGGAATACGAAACCTTCCGCTCTTCCTTCATACAGATTTGCGGATAATTCACGTCCGTCGGCAACCACAGAAATACCGTTGCTGGACTTAATCTGCTTCTGCGTATCCCATGCGCGGGTGATTCCGAAGGTGTAAACCGTCTTCAGTTCCGGATCTTCTTTGGACTGCAGTGTTACGGTAATCGTTCCTTCTCCGAAGAAAATATCTTCCAGAGTCGTCGCTTCTCCGCTCTTAACAGGGATCACCATGTCATTTCCATGCCAGTCGCTGTAAGTCGCGGTAACGGTATACTTTTCGTCATCAAAAATGGTGGCTGATAAAATATCGATATCATTGGTCGCAGCAGTACAGGTCAATCCTGTATATTCCAGCGTTGTAGCCTTAAAATTCAAACCATAAATGCCGGGATTCCAGCTCATATTTGCCTTTGTAAATGCAAAGTTTTCAAAGTACGGAATATCGGCATTATTTACGATGACCTTGATCCCACCTTCGGCACCCTGGTCATCCACTGCACTGATGATGGTGTTTCCGGCTCCGCAAGCTGTTACAACACCGTTTTCATCCACGGTGGCAACCGCCTCGTCGGCGGACTTCCATTCCGCAACGGTTCTGTCAGCTGCGGTGTAAGCTTTCAGCTGGATCGCCGGACTGGTGACTGTCTGGCTGATTTCCATGCGGGTTTCCCGCAGGTTGCCCTCTGCGTCTTCCACGGCAACACCATTGATGGTTACTGTAACACTTTCACTCTTTCCGTTGTTATCTGCGAAGTTTTCGCCTTTGGTCGCACTGATTTCATTGGCTTCCAGGTCGGCCAATTCGTACGTTACGGTAAAGCTGCCGGGACGCAATCCTGTAAATCGGATCGAAGTACCGTTCTTGCTTTCCTTCAGTTCCGTTTCCAACGTTGCCAGTTGTTCATATCCCTCAGAAACACTCCACTTGGTATACCCGTTATAACCGCCATTGACCCCGACAGTCACATCTTTCTGACCGTCCTTGGACAGTGTCATGCTGATATTTTTGCTGGAAAAGTCGTACCCGTTGAGGACCAAATTGTTTTCCTTATTAGGTCCGCCGCTGAACTTGGATGTGGCTTTCGGCCAAGGAGAGGAAGTTCCCAATGAACCACTCTGTACTGTCAATACCCCATTTTCATCGATGGTCGCAGCATATTCGTTGCTGGACCAGCTGACCGGAGTCAGTTCACCATTCTGATCCAATGCCGCCAACTGGAAGGTGTCCCCGCTCTGTACCAATGCCCAGGGCTCGGACCAGTTTCCGTTGGGAATATCATAATAGGTATCTCCCACCTTTAACTTCAAGGTGATACTTTCCGGTTTCGTCAAATCGGTCCAAACTACTTTCTGAATTTTACTTACTATATCGCTGTAACCGTCACATTTTGCCACGACGTAGTAGTACTTCGCTTCCTCTTCATTGCTCAGTTGATCTTCTGCTGTTATGGGCTCGATTGTCAACGTCGATTTTGTGGCATTCTCGATCGCAGTCCCATGCTCCGTACTATTTTCCGTCGCTTCGTACCACTGATACGTCACATCTTCTTCCGGAATCGCGCTGTTGACCGCAACGGATAATTCCAGGTCATCTTCATTGTTGAACCATCCGCCGGATCCCAGGTTCGTTGTAAACTTGAATTCCGGCTTCATAGAGATCTTTACTGTATAGACCTTGCTTTCTTCTCCTACCGTCACGGTTATTTTCAGTTCGTTAACGGCATTTGCATCAAAGGGATTTCCTAAAACGTAACCGGTCGGAGACACCTGTACCAATCCTGTCCAAGACTCTGCCCCCGAAGTTACATTTGCAGTAACGTTCCCGAGAGAGGCGGTGATGATCGCACCTTCGGTTGTAGCTTCCGCTTTTACAAACACTGTACGTTTATTCGAATACTCCAGTTTGGGAGCTTCATATTCCGTAACCGATGAATCAAATTCTTCTCCCAGACTGATTTCCGTCTGATTACTTCCGCTGTCCCAGCCTCCGGAAGTCCCCATGGCTACTGTCAGTGAACTGAGGCCGAAGTCGTCAGTTCCTACACTTCCTGTCGCCATAACGCTGGCCGGCATCATCCCCAACACCATGGTCACGGTGAGAATCAGCGCCAATAGGCGTCGTCTTACATGTTGTTTTTGTTGTTTCATTGTGTCTTTCCTCCTTCTGACAAAATCTGTACCGATCTCTGCCGGGCACTGTCCTTTCCGTACAAGCCAGCGGGAGCCATCACCCGTTTTTTGCACAAAAAAAGTTACAGTGATTTTCGTGATTCTTCATCACGCAAATTACTGTAACCGTCAATTTCACAGTGTTCACTTTTTATGGATCGTCTATCTGCAATAGACAATTCACACCCGACTCATTTGAGAGATTCCGCTCAAGTCGTTGTTTTACGCATGTCTCCTGGCTCGCGCATCATCGCTTTCTTTTCCCTTCCCGGATTTCTCCAGTGGGTCACCCTCCTTGCGGATTGAAAGGTCGCTCCTCGCTCACAGTGGCGGTCCCGCGCAGGTTTTTCACCTGCTTCCATCTTAGCCGGCAATCGCTTTCGCTTTTCTACGATACAACGAATTCACCGGAACATAAAACCTATGGTATATAGTTCATACTCAGTATAACACTATCCCCTTAAAAAGTCATGCCATTTTTGTGCTTTTATTGAAACTCCCATTCCCCCTACTGCTTTGTCGAAATAATGTAACATAATATCGTTGATATATTATCGCCATTTCGATATACTATATTCGACAGGAACTTCTATAATCAATCATACACTCCTTTTCATTTTTTACCGATCACACCACTCCTGTCCTTTGTTCATCACATTTTTGTATCATTTTACCGGTTTGTTGGTATAATGAAGAAAGGAGACAGGTATGAGTTATCACATTCAGCCCTTTGAAACATTGCCGTTAAAGCACTACTTCATGTTTGGCCAGGTCATGCAGAAGCCTGATATTTGCCAGTTGTTTCTGGAAGAATTGTTTGGATGGGATATCGAAAAGATTGAGTATGTATCCCGTGAAAAGGATATCACGGATAGTTTTATTTCCCGTGGAATCCGCCTCGACATTTATGTCAGAAACCCTAATAAGGTCTACAACATCGAAATGCAGGCTGAGAGAGAAGATGCTCTGGAACGCCGTATCCGTTACTATCAGTCCGGAATTGACCGCGAAGAATTACGTCGCGGTGTTCCTTACGAAGAACTCCCCGAAACATTTATCATTTTTATTTGTGACTACGACCCCTTTGATGCAGGGAGCGCTCTCTACGAGCGCGAAATGTTTTGGACATTCGCAAAGCGTTCCTGTGACGATGGGACCCATGCCATTCTCCTGAACAGCCATTATACAAACGGGAATGTATCCCCCGCCATCCTGGAATTCCTCGATTATATCCGAACCGATGATGATGCGGTGGAATATTCCTCATCTCTTGCGAAACGGGCGAAAGAACAGGTCAAAAGGGTTCGCCTGGACAAGGAAGTTGGTGAGAAGTACATGCTTATCGAATTAAAAATTCAGAAAGCCGAACGTGAAGCCGAAAGAAGAGGAACTAAGATCGGGCTTGAGCGCGGCGAAAAGATTGGGCTTGAGCGCGGCGAAAAAATCGGGCTCGAAAAAGGCGAGAAAATCGGCATCGAAAAAGGCGAGAAAATCGGCATCGAAAAAGGCGAAAAGATCGGCATTGAAAAAGGCGAGTTTCTGCATTTGATCGACCAGATTTGTAAGAAACTTTCAAAAGGAAAATCCATCTCTATCATCGCTGATGAATTAGAAGAAGATGTCTCTGTCATCGAACCGGTTTGTAAAATCGCAAAGGACTTTGCTCCGGATTATGACGTCGAACAGATTTATAAAGCCTTAATCATCAAAGAACCCCTTTGATTTCGAAGAAAAGTGATTTCATAATATAAGCCGTAGGCATTACGCCTGCGGCTTTCCTTTTATCTTATTCTCTCGTCTGCGCTGTTCCTTCTGGCGACGGCGGATATCCGCTGTCTCGTTCTTCCCCAACGGTTCCATATCGATCTGGTACAGAATATTTCTCCATGACCCCAATTTCCGCAGAAGCTCACCATACGTCCCGGAGGGAATCTCGTTCTTCAGCGGTGCACG
>JAFUQN010000116.1 GCA_017472365.1 Bacillota bacterium | reverse complement strand
TTGACAAGGCTTACGCCGGAGACGTTATCGGTATCTACGATACCGGTACTTACCAGATTGGCGATACGCTGACCACAAAGAAGGAAAAGCTGTTCTTCGAACCGCTTCCCACCTTCCCGCCGGAACTGTTTGCCCTGGTATTGCCGGTGAACACTATGAAAGCAAAGCACTTCCAGAAAGGTGTTTCTCAGCTGGCCCAGGAAGGTGCGATCCAGGTATATCACAATGAATACAACGAAATCATCATCGGTGCTGTAGGTCAGCTGCAGTTCGAAGTCTTTGAATATCGACTGAAGAATGAATACAACGCTGACATTCGCATGAACCATCTGGACTTCCAGCTGGCTCGCTGGGTCAAGACCGATGACCTGGAACGCGTAAAGCGCCTGATGGATTCCAGAACCATGCTGGTATATGACCACTTCGATCGTCCGCTGATCTTGTTCGCAAATCAGTTCACACTGAACTATTTCGTAGAACGTCATGACGATATTGAACTCGTAGAAGCACTGGATGTGACCGACGAATTCTAATCAAAAAGGAGCTCTCGCTTGAACTGAAATTACTGTTCAGTTCGTGCAGCAGCTCCTTTTTTATTATTTGGTTTTTAATAATAGCCGTTAGGGAGAGAATGCCATTATTTTTCTCTTTTCCTCTCCCTGCATATACTCTTCGAGGAGAGAATTGCATCATATTCATCTCTCCCTCTCCCCAAAAGCGTTTTTCAAGGAGAGTTTTCTGCTTTTTTCACCCTTCGCTCTCCCCATTCGCTTTATCAGGGAGAGATTGCTATCAAATTCATACATTTCCTCTCCCCAACATTGATCTTCGGGGAGAGGGCTCTTCTCTTTTCACCCTTTGCTCTCCCCAACTGTAATGAATAACACAAAAGCAAATAGCCAAAAGTCATTTATATGCTTTTATTGTTCTGTCAGTACATTAATCCATTTATCAGATTTATAGCGGATGTGACAAAGCACGCCTTTGACTCCATCCACGATGGCGATGAGAGCAATGACTGCGTACAGATCCAGATTCATGAACATGACACCGATGAAAGCCAGCGGTACCTGAACGAACACATTTCCGATGGTGTCCACCACCATGCAGAATCCGGTATCTCCGCCGGAGCGCAGGATTCCGCAAATATACAGGTACGACATCATCTTCGGGAACATCATGATTGCCTGGACGAACAGCGTACTCAGAAGCAGCGCAGTTGTCGGACCATCAAAATTATAGATCACTGCAATGGGACCACGGACCAAAATCAGGATTCCCATCATGATTACACTCAAAGCAGTTGTAATTTTCACAGATTCCCAGGCCTGGACCTTGGCCAGTGCTCGTTCTGCACGTCCCAGGGATTCGCCGATGATGACCGCTGTAGCATTTCCAACACCGAAGAACACACACTGGAACAGTTCTGCGATCACGTTCCCCACCTGAGAAACGGCCAGTGCAGCCGCTCCCAACATCCCATAAGCCACGTAGATTAAGGTCACGGAAATGGACCAGATGGTTTCACTCAAAACAACGGGCATCGCCGTTTTCAGGACCTTCATGAAAATCTGACGGCCATAGCCGAACAATTCCGCAGGTGTAGCCCGAAGAGGATGCTCCTTCTGAACGTAGATTGAAGTCACCATTAAAGCGAATTCTACAATTCGGGCGATGAGCGTAGCGATTGCCGCACCGCGGATGGACAGTTCGGGGAAGCCGAACTTTCCGTAGATCAGGCAATAATTCAGAACCGCATTGGTGATGATTCCGGTGGCATTGATGATAGTCGGGATCTTCAGCTGTTGGATCGCTCTGCAGTTATAGGAAATCGCGAAGGACATCCCCGTGAATATGTAAGTGAAACACACGATCCGCAGATATTCCGCCCCTAAACGAATGACATTGGGTTCACGTGAAAACATCCAGATGATCTGTGGTGCAAATAGAAAACCGGCGAGAGTGGTCAGCACGGCCAGTGTCATACCCACGGTATAGTCGATCCCTACCACCTTACGAATGTTTTTTACATCGCGAAGGCCCCAGTATTGAGACGTATATACGGCTGCTCCGCTGTAAAATCCAAAGCAGGCCATCGAAAAAATAAAGTAAAATTTGTTCGCGGCACCGACAGCAGCCAGCTCGTCTACACCTACGCGTCCGATCATCAGCGTGTCCACCAGATTTAATCCGATGGAAATCAGATTCTGGATCACCACAGGGATCCCGATACGCATCATCTTCCGGTAAAATGTAGATCTGTCAGCTCCACTCAGTCTTATTTCCATTGTGTCATTCTCCCGATAGTAAATTTGAAAACAGAGCCCTGTCCGTATGTGACGGGGCTCTGCATTTTAAATTATGCGTCAACCAGCGCTTTCGCTGCTTTCTTCATGAATTCGCTGATTTCGATGTGCTGCGGACATTCCTTTTCACAGCGACGGCAAGCCCGACATTCGTCGGCCTTTACTTCATACTGCGCGTATGTCTTCAGCGCAAAGCTGGTGCTGACGGATGCAGTCTGATTGTAAGCCTCGAAGATTCCGGGAATATTCAGTCCGAAGGGACAAGGCATGCAATAATTGCACTTGGTACACGGTACAAGAGCCATCTTATCGAAGATTTCTTTCACACCGCGCAGCATTTCATAATCGTCTTCCTTCAGCTGGCGTTCTTCCCAACGTCCGGCATATTCCAGATTTCCTTCCACCTGGTCCATGGTGCTCATACCGCTGAGAACCACGGCAATCTCCGGCTGGCTCCACAGGAAGTCCAGAGCCCATTCCACCTGGGAACGTTCCTTGGAGATGCGTTCTTCCACCACGGGAGTCAGGTTTGCTAACTTTCCGCCCAAAAGCGGTTCCATGATGATGGCGCTGATACCCTTTTCCGCCGCATATCTCAAACCTTCAAAGCCGGCCTGGTAGCTGGTGTTGATGTAATTGAACTGGATCTGATAGAAGTCCCAGTCATAACCATCGATGATTTCTTTGAATACGTCACAAGTATCGTGGAAGGAGAAGCCCAGATACTTGAATTTTCCCATGGCTCTGGCTTCCTCCAACTTAGCCAGGACGTTCAGCTTCTTCACCTTTTCCCAACGGTCCTTTTCCAGGCCGTGGATCAGATAGAAGTCCACGTGATCGGTCTTCAGCTTTTCCAGCTGGATATCCAGATACTTCATCACGTCGTCTTCGGATTCCACCAACCAGATGGGTAACTTGGTCGCCAGGTTCACCTTTTCACGATAGCCATCCTGGAGAACTTCGCCCATGAAATCTTCGCTCTTGAAGTTGTGATACATCCAGGCGGTATCCAGATAATTCACACCGTTATCGATGGCGTGACGTACCATCTTCATGGCCTCATCCTTCACGATGGTGGACTTATCGTCCGGATCGCTCACCGGAAATCTCATACATCCGAAACCGATGGGAGACACTTCCACATTGATCTTGTTAAACTTTCTGTACTGCATCTTCGACTCCTCCTATTTCTTCTATTCCCTCGGACTACCCGCATGAGGGATCCCTGTATACTTTTCAATCTCTTCACTGGTGGTCATCAGATCATCGTAGGACAGATCGTGAATATCATAATGCCCTGTCACTCTGGCAAAGGTCCGTAGTTCATCAAAGACAACATTGAAATAATTACCGACTCTCTGCGCCGCCTTGTCCCCATGGAATCTCTTGCGAAGTTCCTCATCCTGGGTGGCCATACCCACCGGGCAATTTCCGCTTCCGCAGATGCGATACTGCTGACATGCCGCAGCGATCATGGGGGCGGTTGCCACGGCAACCGCGTCTGCACCCATAGCGATGGCTTTCACAAAGTCGGCAGAAACTCTCAGTCCCCCGGTGATGACCAATTCCACGTCGGAACCTACCTTGTCCAGATACTTTCTAGCTCTGGCCAACGCATAGATCGTCGGAACGGTGGTGGCTTCTCTCAGGAAGAAGGGACTGGAACCGGTGGCTCCGCCTCTGCCGTCAATGGTGATGAAATCGGGGCCAGCTTTCAGCGCATATTCCAGATCCTTTTCGATGTGGCCTGCCGCCAGCTTGATCCCGATGGGACGACCTTCGGAACGGCTGCGCAGCATATCCACCATATCTTTCAGTGTTTCCGGAGAAGTGATCTCCTTGAACTTACTGGGACTCTGCACGTCTTCACCCACAACTTTTCCGCGGATCTTCGCGATTTCCGGGGTCACCTTTTCTCCGGGAAGATGGCCGCCCATGCCCGGCTTTGTCCCCTGCCCGATCTTGATTTCAATG
>JAFUQN010000115.1 GCA_017472365.1 Bacillota bacterium | reverse complement strand
TGATCCTGACCTTCGCATGGACCCTGTGTTCCTTCACACGTTACGGACTGGATTCCGAAAGCTTCGTTGTCGGCGCTCTGGCCGGAGCAGAAGAGCTGAAGAAGTTCCTGCCGGCTGTGATCTTCCTGATTGGATGCGCCATCGGTTTCGCTACCGGTACTTCCTGGGGTACCATCGGGATCATGGCTCCTATCGTAGTATCCGTATTCAACTATGATGTAGAACCCACTCTGTGTGTAATCGGTCTGGCTGCAGCTTGTGCCGGTGGTGTTTGCGGTGACCACTGCTCCCCGATTTCCGATACCACCATCATGGCTTCCGCTGGTGCACACTGCTACCACCTGAACCATGTAACTACTCAGCTGCCTTACGCAATGACCGTTACCGCTGTTTCCTTCGTTTCCTTCATCCTGGCTGGTCTGATCCAGAATGTAGTGATCTGTCTGGCAATCGCATGCGCTCTGATGATCGGTACTCTGCTGGCTATCAAGGCTGTTGTTTCCAAGAAGCACGCTGGTATGTTCGAAGAAATGGCAAAGGCTAATGCTGAAATGGCAAAGGCTTCTAAGTAAACGAGTGAACTCAACTACATAAATTCAAATGTAACTTCGAGGACACAATACACATTTAAAAAACGACCGTCCGGGATTCATTCCGGACGGTCGTTTTGTATTGCGATTATTTCTATGCAGTTTAGAAATTCTTGTCTACGAATTTGTTGTACTTCTTTTCATCCATTACAGTTTTATAGGTGTTGCGGAATCTCTGTACGGTAATGTTGTTGTATTCCAAAACACGGCGGTATTTCATGAAACCGGCCAGCGTGGGGATCAATGCGCAGAGGATACCCATCATTCCTTTGTTGAAGCATCCGCCGATCAGTGCGATGGTTACGATCGCTGCAGTCAGGACACCGGCATTTCTCTTCACAGGATGGATCTTCTGATAATCCTGTTCCGTGATTACGCCTTCTTCCACCATTTTCTCAGCGAATTTCTTCTGTACGGTAAACATAGATACGGCATTCAGGATCATAGGAGCTACCACGAAGAAGCCGAACAGGGCAAAAATAAAACTGAATATGAGAATGGAATTACTTTCTGTTTGTCCCATTATGTGTTTCCTCCTTAAATAATCTGACCGTCTTTCAGCTGTAAGACTCGCTGGTTGGCACTCCCACGGAACTGCAGCGTCAAATCGCGCTGTTCTTCGATATAAGGACCGTCGATCAGTGTGTCGCACAGTTGCAGGAGTTCACCGACCGCTTTGCGGGAGGTTGCCAGCTCCCGGAGCTGATCATAGGTGTAGCCGCTGAAGGCCAGAAGGTGTAAACCGCGGGCTTTGACTTCCCGCGCCAGAGGAAGCAGAGCTTCCGGCTGAACAAAGGGCTCGCCGCCGGATAATGTGACACCGGACAACAGGGGATTTTCTTCAATCTCCGGAAGTAAGCTCAGGGGATCGATCAGCGTTCCGCCGTTGAAGTCGTGTGTCTGAGGGTTATGACAGCCGGGGCATCCATGAGGGCAGCCCTGGGTGAAGACCACGTAGCGGAATCCCGGTCCGTCTACGATGGATTCAGAGATAACGCCGCTGATTCGAAGCAGCGGCGCGTTGTTGTTACATTCCATGTTTTACACGGTCCTTTTCTTCCGCCTGCTTCGCGTTGTTGAAGCGGTCGGTGGTACCTACCAGGTAACCGGTGATGCGTCTGATGCGTTCGAACTTTACGCCTTCGCCCAGCATCTTGGTTTCAGCGGTGGTGGTCTTGGTCATTACTTCAGGTGCCATATCAGAAATCTCCTTTCGGTCGTACTAAGGGAATCGGCACCCCACAAGATGTGGGGGCCGGACAATTCATTGATACCCCGGATTACTTATTCGCAACCACAGAAATGGGGCATATTCGGATACTTTTTGCGCAGTTCATTCAGCTTTTCGATGGAAACGCCTTCGCCGTCTCTGCGTCCGCATCTCGGGCAAACATCGTCGATGACGCCGGTGTAGCCGCAGATGGGGTCTCTGTCAACCGGATGGTTTACGGAACCGTAACCGATTCCGGCTTCCTTCATGCAGCGGATCACCGCTTCGAAGGCCTGAGGATTCTTACAGGTGTCGCCATCCAGTTCCACATAGCTGATGTGGCCTGCGTTGGTCATTGCGTGGTAAGGAGCTTCGGTGCGAATCTTCTTAAACGCGCTGGTGGAGTAGTAAACGGGAACGTGGAAGGAGTTGGTGTAGTAATCACGATCGGTGATTCCTTCCAGTTCGCCATAGATCTTCTTGTCGATGCGGACGAAACGTCCGGACAGGCCTTCTGCCGGGGTTGCCAGCAGGGTGAAGTTCAGGCCGGTCTTCTTGGATTCATCATCCATGCGCTTTCTCATGTGACCGACGATTTCCAGACCCAGCTTCTGGCTTTCTTCGCTTTCGCCGTGATGCTTTCCGGTCAGGGCCTTCAGGGTTTCAGCCAGGCCGATGAAGCCGACGGACAGAGTACCGTGCTTCAGAATTTCGCCTACGCTGTCATCCATCTTCAGGTCATCGGAGTCGATCCAGATACCCTGTCCCATCAGGAACGGATAGTTTCTGCACTTTTTCGCTGCCTGGATTTTGAATCTGTGAAGCAGCTGGCGGAAGACCAGATCGATCTGCGCATCCAGCAGCTGATAGAACTTGTTCAGGTCGCCATCGGCTTTGATCCCCAGTCTCGGTAAGTTGATGGAAGTGAAGCTCAGGTTTCCGCGGCCGCAGGTAACTTCCTTGGTGGGATCGTAATTGTTACCCATTACTCTGGTACGGCAGCCCATGTAAGAAACTTCAGTGTTGTAGTCGCCTTCTCTGTAGTACTGCGCGTTGAACGGAGCATCTAAGAAGCTGAAGTTGGGGAACAGTCTCTTTGCGGAAGTCTGGATGGCCAGCTGGAACAGATCGTAGTTGGGATCTTCCGGATTGTAGCTGATGCCTTCCTTTACCTTGAAGATCTGTACGGGGAAAATCGGAGTTTCACCGTTACCCAGACCGTTGTCGGTGGCCTTCAGCAGGTTTCTGATGACCATACGGCCTTCCATGGAGGTGTCGGTACCGTAGTTCAGGGAGCTGAAGGGAACTTGAGCGCCCGCGCGGGAATTCATGGTATTGAGATTATGTACCAGTGCTTCCATTGCCTGGAAAGTCGCTCTGTCGGTTTCAGCGTACGCTACGTCAGCGGCCATGCGGACTGCGTCGTGGAGCTGCTGTTCAGACAACTGCGGGAAGTCTCTCTTTAACAGAACCCAAACCACTTCGCCGTATTCGGCAGCACCGGCCAGGGTGGGCTTACCGGCTTCGTCGCAAACTTTCTTGGCTTCTTCGTTGGATTCCTGAGTAGTCATACCGGACAGAGCCTGTAAGTAACGGGCCAGACCCTTTCTGTATTCCTTCACGTAGGTCTTGGCAACACCGGGAGCCATGGAGTAGTCGAAGTTGGGAATGGACTGACCACCGTGCATTTCGTTCTGGTTGGCCTGAATGGCGATGCAAGCCAGAGCGGAATAGCTGATGATACCATTGGGTTCTCTCAGGTAGCCGTGACCGGTGGAGAAACCGTCCTTGAACAGCTTCAGCAGGTCGATCTGGCAACAGGTGCAGGTCAGCATGTAGAAGTCTTTATCGTGGATATGGATGTCACCGTTGATGTGAGCAGCCGCGATATCCTTCGGCAGGATGTAGTTGTCGATAAAGTACTTGGAACCTTCGGAACCGTACTTCAGCATGGTGCCCATGGCGGTGTCACCGTCGATGTTGGCATTTTCACGCTTGATGTCAGCGTCCTTTGCGGATGCGAAGGTCAGTTCCTTATAGATGTCCATGAGGTCGGCTTCTGCCTGACGGGTCATGGTATGTTCCGCACGGTACAGGATGTATGCCTTAGCAGTTTTCGCGAAACCTTCCTTGATCAGTACGTTTTCGACAACGTCCTGGATCTGTTCCACGGTGGGAACTTCTTCGTTGGGAGTCAGCGTGATGACCATAGCGGTCAGCTGATTCAGTTCTTCTGTGGTAAAGCCAGCTTCAGTGGCTTCCCCGGCCTTCTTAATGGCCTCTCTGATTTTGTCGCTGTTGAAATCAACGACTTCGCCGTTTCTCTTGCGAATGTGCTTAAGCATTGTTCATCCTCCAAAATCTTTTACGAATAAGCAATCAGTTCAGAATATTCTGGACTGTTATTTTTATACATAAATTGTGTTCCAAATTTTTGAAAACACAATATATAGTGCTCGCGTGAGCCTTTTTATCATACCGCGAAATTGGGTTCTTGGCAAGTTTATCAACAAAAAACACAACCGCAAAAAAAGTTGTTTTTTGTCGAAAACGTTAGACATTCGAAAATGAAATTGCCAAAGAGGTATTGACCTCAAAACATGTTGCGGTCAGTGACAAAAAAGGGGCAAAAAAATATTAATTTTGAGTCGCTTTACGGGACACCAGTAAAGTGCTATAATATCAAAAGCGGAACATGGTATGTCCGCGAAAATTGAATGACGCATGGATCAGCCTGCCGTGGAGGCAGCTAAGAGGGAAGTCGGTGAAACTCCGGCACGGACCCGCCGCTGTAAGTGAAGAGTTCGTCTTATTATGTCACTGGATCAGATCCGGGAAGGCGAAGACGAATGAGGACGCACAAGTCAGAAGACCTGCTTTTACATGTGAAATCGCAAGTGAAGAAAACACCGGTCGCGAGGTGAACGACAGGGGTGTTTTTTGCGTTATATTTTTTGTGTACGGCGAATGATCGGGCCGCTGCAGAGGAATCTGCGGCGGCTTTTTTGTTTAGAACAGGAGGATAACTATGAAGCGAAAACTTTGGAAACGCGTGATTGCCCTGGGAATAGCGGCTGCGGTAATAATGACCGGACTCCCGGCAACCGCTTACGCGGCCAGCGATGCAGCAGTATCGGCGGTTGACACCGCTATCGGCACTGTGACGAAAGCACGGATCGACGCGATTTTGAACGATACGGCACAGTATCTGTACAAGACTGTCAGCGATCCACAGGTGGCTTCCATCGGCGGTGAATGGGCTGTCATCGGCCTGGCCCGCAGCGGGTATGATGTACCGGACAGCTGGTATGAGACATATTATACGAATCTGGAAGAATACACCGTAAAAAAAGAAGGGGTTTTACATAAGAAAAAGTATACGGACTATTCCCGCGTCACTGTAGCTCTCAGCGCCATCGGCGGCGATCCTCGGGACGTAGCCGGGTACGACCTGCTGAAGCCGCTGGGCGACTTCGACAAAACTATCTGGCAGGGGATCAACGGCCCCATCTGGGCGTTGATTGCCTTGGATACGGCGAACTATGAGATTCCGGTCAACGGAGAGGCTGAAGTTCAGGCCACCCGCGATAAGTACATCGCGGAGATTCTGCGCCGCCAGCTGAACGACGGCGGATTCTCTCTGACCGGCGGAAAGAACGAGGCGACGAAGAATGAAACTGCTGACGCAGACATCACCGGGATGGCGCTCCAGGCGCTGGCCAAGTATCAGGACAGAGCCGATGTGAAGGCTGCCACCGAAAAGGCGTTGGCTTGTCTGTCGAAGATGCAGGCTTCTGATGCGGGATTCTCCAGCTACAACACCTCTAACGTAGAAAGCTGCGTTCAGGTCATCGTGGCACTGAATGAGTTGGGGATTTCTCTGAACGACAGCCGTTTTGTGAAGAATGGAACGACGCTGGTGGACAACATGCTGACCTATTACGTGAAAGGAAATGGCTTTGTCCATACGCTGGATGGCGGTGGTTCTGACCTGATGTCCACGGAACAGGCTTTCTATGGACTGGTATCCATCCAGAGAGCCCTGGAAGGAAAGAACAGCCTGTACCGCATGAGCGATGCCAAGGAACGGATCGGCGAGGCGGATAACGCTGGTACCGGTAATGAAACTGCTGGTGAAACTGAAGCCAAGGGCCTGGCTGGAAAACATGAAGACGTGAAGATCGTACCGGTGATCCAGGCGAAGTCTTTCGCGGACGTTCAGAACCATGAAAATAAGAAAGCCATCGAAGCGCTGGCTTCCCGCGGAATCATCAGCGGAAGAGGTGCTGACAAATTCGATCCTGATGCCACCATGACCAGAGCAGAATTTGCGGCCATCGTGGTCAATGCCCTGGGTCTGGAACTGGAAAGGGTCGACACCTTCACCGACGTGGACACAAATAAATGGTATTCCGGCTTCGTGGGAACGGCTTACCGCTATGGAATCGTCAAGGGGACTTCTGCGACGACGTTTAATCCCAATGGGACCATCACCAAGCAGGAAGCAGCCACCATGGTTGTGAACGCTGCTAAGCTCTGCGGAATGGATACCGAAATGACCATGGCGGAAGCGCAGAACATCTTGTCCCAGTTCCCGGACTACGTTCAGAGTTCTGGTTGGGCCAGAACTTTCCTGGGCTTTTGTTACGACCAGGATATCCTGTCCCAGGACGATATGACCCTGGAACCGAAGAGAAACGTGAAACGCTGCGAAATCGCGGAAATGCTGTACCGCATGATGGACGGCGCGAAACTGTTATAACCGCATTGTGGCAGCCGCGCTGCGCACAGTACCAAACCGAAAGGAAATCGAAATGTCGAAAAAGCATAGATATTTAGCCATACTCTTGATTCTGATCCTGGCCATGACCACGTTCCTGACAGGGTGCGGCGGAGCCGGTGAAGAACCTCCGGTGGATCCGCAGGGCGGAGAACAAATCGAACAGCCGCTGGATGAGGTGACCGGCGAAGAAACTGACAGTGAAGAACCCGAAGCCGGTGACGGAGAGGTTGCCGGGGATTCTGAAACCGACGGGAACGTCGTGACCGAAACGGAGAACGAAAACGGCGGTCAGGGCGATGTGGAATACTCCGAATCCCAGGGGATGAAGATCGATGAGGAAACGGGGAAGGATCAGTTCCTGACCGATCCCGTACCGGCGGGGAAGCCGATCCCGGTGGAACCGCAGCATGCTGTAATCACGGATAAACAGCTGACCTGTACGCTGACCATCACCTGTAAGACCATTCTGGACAACATTGACGACCTGGACCCGGAAAAGGTGGAGCTGATCCCGGAAGACGGTGTGATTCTGGCGAAGAAGACCGTGACTTTCTATGAGGGAGAAAACGTGTTCCAGCTTCTGCGCCGCGAAACGAAAGCCAACAAGATCCACATGGAATTTGAAGATACGCCGATTTATAACAGTGCTTATATCGAAGGAATCCACAATCTGTATGAGTTTGATTGCGGGGAATTGTCCGGCTGGATGTACAAGGTCAACGGCTGGTATCCGAACTATGGATGCAGCCGCTATCAATTGAAGGAAGGTGACGAGGTGGAATGGATCTACACCTGCGACCTGGGACGCGATATCGGAGGAAGAAATGTCCTTGAATAGCCATCCCGGCGGCGGAGCCTTCGCCGGTTATCATCCGCTGGTAAACTTCTTGTATTTTGTTCTGGTTCTGATCGGGGCCATGGTTTTCATGCATCCCCTGTCCCTGGCGATTTCACTTCTGGGGGCATTTACTTACTCGGTGATGCTTTCCGGGAACAAAGCACTGAAATTTAATCTGAAATACTGTATTCCCATGATGTTGGTGACGGCTCTGGTAAATCCGGCTTTTAACCACGAGGGGATCACCATCCTGACATATCTGCGCTCGGGGAATCCCCTGACGTTGGAATCCATCGTCTCTGGATGCGCAGCGGCAGTGATGATGGTTACCGTCATCATCTGGTTCTCCTGTTACAAAGCGGTGATGACATCGGATAAGTTTGTGTATTTATTCGGACGGGTAATCCCGTCGTTATCCCTGATCCTGTCCATGGTCCTGCGGTTCGTTCCGCGATTCAAAGAACAGATCAAGGTTATTTCCAACGCTCAAAAATGCGTGGGGAGGGACGTGTCCAACGGTGGGGTTATCGAACGAGCCAAACATGGCCTGAAGATCCTGTCCATCATGGGTACCTGGGCCCTGGAAAACGCCATCGAAACGGCAGATTCCATGAAGAGCCGCGGCTACGGACTCCCCGGGCGAACGGCCTTTTCCATCTTCCGGTTCGACAGCCGCGATAAAAAAGCCCTGACGGCAATCGCCCTGTCGGGCGCACTGACCTACGGCGGAGCCGTTGCCGGAACGATGTACTGGCGCTATTTTCCATCCATGAAAGGTGTAGATATCGGAGCGTTATCTATTTTAACATTCATTGCCTACGGGGCGCTTTGCAGCATACCTGTGGTCATCCAGCTGTGGGAGGATTATACATGGAAACGTTTACAATCGAGCATTTGACATTTACCTACCCGCAGAGGGAAGAACCTGTATTGGATGACATCTGCCTTACCATCGAAGCGGGGCAGTTCGTGACGCTGTGCGGGAGAAGCGGTTGTGGGAAATCAACTTTGCTTCGCCAATTGAAGCCGGTCCTGTCGCCCCACGGCGTTCGCGCCGGCCGGATTTTATTTGAAGATGAACCTCTGGATCAGCTATCCCAGAGAGACCAGGCCCAGCGCATCGGATTCGTACTGCAGAGTCCGGACAATCAGATCGTTACTGATAAAGTGTGGCACGAACTGGCCTTCGGACTGGAAAGCCTGGGTTACGATACTCCGACCATTCGGCTGAGAGTGGCAGAAATGGCCAGCTTCTTCGGGATCCAGACCTGGTTCCACAAAAACGTGACAGAACTGTCCGGCGGTCAGAAACAGCTGTTGAATCTGGCGGCCATCATGGCCATGCAGCCGTCTGTTCTGATTCTGGATGAGCCCACCAGTCAGTTGGATCCGATTGCCGCGGCGGACTTCCTGGAGACCATCGGAAAGATCAACCGGGAGCTGGGGACCACGATCATTATCACCGAACATCGGCTGGAAGACGTGTTTCCCATGTCAGACCGCGTCATCGTCATGGAACGGGGCCAGATCATCGCCGACGGCGCTCCGAGAGAGGTGGGCCAGCAGCTGGCCCGCGACAATAACCCCATGTTCTTTGCGATGCCTTCTCCCATGCGGATCTGGGCCGGTGTACAACATACCATTGATCCCGCGGCAATCGTCCTGCGCCAGTGTCCTGTTACCGTCCGTGAGGGGAGAACGTGGTTGTCGCAGATGGATGATTACCAGCAGCTGAAGCCGGAAGCCATTCCGAAGGATCCTCAGGGTCGCTATCACCTGGAGGGTGGATCGGCTAAGTCCAATGAGACACCGGCAGTATCCATGAATGAAGTCTGGTTCCGCTATGGCCGGGATCTTCCCGATGTGGTCAAGGGCGTAACTTTAGACATTTACCCAGGGGAGCTATATGCCTTGGTGGGTGGAAACGGTACGGGGAAAACCACCACCATTTCGCTGCTCAGCGGGTTAAAGAAGCCCTGGCGAGGAACGGTGAAACTGTTTGGAAGAAATATCGAGGACATCAGTGACAGTGAAAAGTACGGCGGGCTTCTGGGAATTTTACCGCAGAACCCGCAGGCGCTGTTTGTGAAGAAGACGGTGGAGCTGGATCTGATGGAAATGTTTGAAGGAACCACGGTCCCTTTGGAGGAACGTCGGGAACATGTAAAACGCATGGCGAAGCTCTGTGACCTGGAACATCTGATGCAGTCCCATCCCTATGATTTATCCGGTGGCGAACAGCAGAGAGCGGCCATGGCTAAAGTTTTGCTGATGAAGCCGAAGCTTTTGGTTCTGGATGAACCCACCAAGGGAATCGACGCTTATTTTAAGCGTCAGCTGGCCCAGATCTTACGGAAACTCTGTGACAGCGGAGTCACCATCGTCATGGTCAGCCACGATGTGGAATTCTGTGCCCAGTATGCGGACCGCTGCGCCATGTTCTTCGACGGTGCGGTGACAGGTGAAGATCAGCCGAGACGATTCTTCTCCGGGAAGAACTTCTATACCACATCTACCAATCGCATGAGCCGGAATATCCTGGACGGTGCCGTCCTGGCAGAGGACGTGATTCTGGCCTGCGGCTGCGAACCGGAGGGGGACTCAGATCTGGGGGAGTCTTGTGGGCCGGATGACGATATGTGGATCGTCCAAGGCGCGAAGAAAGAGAATTACGGGAATGACGTGAGCGGTCACGCGAAGGTTGCTGTGGAAAAAGTGAAAGAACGGGCGAAGCTGACGCCGGTGCGCATCGGAATTGCGATTTTGTGTCTGGCGGGGCTGATCGGGTCCACGGTATTTCTCAGTGACCGGTGGATCGACTGGAGAGACTATCTGGTCCAGTTCAGTCAGGTAGCATTTATCATTTTCGGATTGGCGGCGTTGTTTCCAGGGACGGATTTGGATACGCCAGTGGTTCAGGTGGCGAAGGAACAGCGGAAATTATCCAAGCGTACGATTGTAGCTGCTGCCATGATCCTTCTGACCATTCCTCTGACCATCTACTTCGGGATTTTCTTCCTGGGAGACCGAAAGTATTATGCTATCAGCATTGCTATTATGATTCAGACGATGCTCCCCTTTGTGATGGTCTTTGAGGGGAGAAAACCCCAGGCCAGAGAATTGGTGACCATTGCGGTGCTTTGCGCCATCGGCGTGGCCGGGAGAACGGCCTTCTTTATGTTACCGCAGTTTAAGCCGGTGGTTGCACTGGTGATCATCAGCGGCGTTTGTCTCGGCGGTGAGACTGGTTTCCTGGTGGGAGCAGTGACCGGATTTGTATCGAATATGTTTTTCGGACAGGGCCCCTGGACACCGTGGCAGATGTTCGCCTTCGGGATCATCGGCTTCCTGGCTGGGATTTTGTTCCGGAAGGGTTTTTTACGGAAGATGCGGCTATCTCTTTGTATTTTCGGTGGTCTGGCCACCTTCTTCATCTACGGAGGCCTGATGAATCCGGCATCGGTGATCATGTACCAGGCGAAACCTACGGTGGAGATGTTCATCATGGCGTACATGCAGGGAATTCCCTTTGATATGATCCATGCCGCGGCAACCATGGTCTTCCTTTGGTTCTTGGCAGGACCGATGATCGAGAAGCTGGACCGCATCAAAGTGAAATATGGGCTGGTGGAATGAGGCGGAGCT
>JAFUQN010000114.1 GCA_017472365.1 Bacillota bacterium | reverse complement strand
GACGCCCTGACGGTCGGTTCCGGGAACATCCGGTACGAAGGGAGTTGCGCCGGTGGCGATGACTAGCTTATCGTAGCTGACGACTTCTTCCCCCTCTGCAGAACGGAACGTCACGGTTTTCGCTTCTGCATCCACCTTGACAGCTTCCATCCCGGTCTTCACAGCCACACCGGTCAATCCGGTGAACTTTTCCGGAGTGTTGACGATCAGTTCTTCTCTGGATTCGATGGTTCCACCCACATAGTAGGGAAGGCCGCATCCTGCGTAGGAAATTTCCTGGCCCTTGGTGTAGATGGTCACATCTGCACTGCGGTCCTGTCTCTTCAGTTTGGCAGCTGCCTTTGTACCTGCGGCAACGCCTCCGATGACAACAACGTTCATGTGTTTTCTCCTTTTGTATGTCTCTTCCGCCGGTTATCCCGACGGCTTACAGCGCCGCGACGGCGCAACGATCCTAGTTTATATGATTGATTTTAACATAGTTCTTGTGATAAAATCAATTTATCATTCATTATTGCTCAATTACGTTTTGTTATCGAGGTGCCTGATGTTAGACCATCGAATTGAGACATTTTTAACTCTCTGTGAAGTGATGAACTACCGCGAAACCGCGGACATTCTCCACATCACCCAGCCTGCGGTGACCCAGCACATTCAGTTTTTGGAAAAGAAATATGACTGTAAACTATTCTCCTATGAAAATCGTCGGTTGATCAAGACCGATGCGGCGAAGATTCTGGAAGAATACGCCCGGGCCATGCGTTACCACGAAGAATCCGTCCAACAAAGGTTACGGGACGGCGGCGTTCGGGACCTTCGGATCGGTGCCACAAAGACCATCGGCGACTATGTCATCACGGAACAGATCCATCAATATCTGTCGAACAAGGATCATGCTCTGACGCTGATCGTGGACAACACGGAACACCTTCTGAAGCTTCTGGAAGAAAATCAGTTGGATTTCGCCATCGTGGAAGGCTATTTCGATAAAAAACACTTCGACAGCCAGTGTATGCGCCGCGAACCCTTCGTGGGGATCTGCCGAAAAGGTCATCCCTTTGCCGGTCGTCAAATCACCATCGAAGAACTTCTGGCCGAAACCATCATCCATCGAGAAGAGGGTTCCGGTACCAGAGCCATTTTGGAACAGAAGCTCCAGGGCTATAACGAATCGCTGAACCGTTTCAAAAACCATATCTGCATTTCCAGCTTCAAACTGATTCTGGATCTGGTCAAGGAGGGCTTCGGGGTTTCCTTCGTTTACAATGTCCTTGCCGACAGTGATCCCGACATTGAAAAATTCAGTATCCAGGGCGAACCCATCGTCCGGGAATTCAACATCGTCTACCTGAAACACACGGACATTCAGGAAAAAATCGACCTGTTCTTCTCATAAAGACACACAAAAAGACCGCACGGTATTCTCACCGATGCGGTCTTTCCTTTTTAAGATGCGTTTCAGCTCCGTTTCCGGAAGAATCCAGCGTACATAATAGCTGCCGCCAATCCCCAGAAATAAGCCATCATATAAGGTTCTTCAAAGATGTTTTCGAAGTAACAGTGCAGTAACACACCCATCAAGCCGGAGAAGATTCCCACGGTCAGGGCTTTC